>NZ_QGTV01000003.1:0-349482 GCF_003182335.1 Chryseobacterium sp. AG844
ATTGTATCGAGTTTGCAATTGGGATTTTGTATATAATCCCCGTTCATATTCAGAGACAACTTGTCGTTTGAATGCCTCACTGTATTCTTGGACAGGGGACGATGTTTTTTTTAGATTCATAAGGATGACTAATTTTATGGTTTTTTAGTCAACCTTTTTCAGGACGAGACATCGTAAACAAAAACCGCCCCCAAACAGGGCGGTTTTCTCAGTAAAATAAATTGAAAAGTTATATGTTCTGTTATCTTTTCTTGATCTTGGTTCCGGCCAGGGAACTGATGAATACAAGGCCAAACCCGATATAAGCGGCAAATGCCGTCAGGTATATAATTAAGCTGTTAAAGCTAGGTTTTAAGGCGTATACCAACACTGAAAATGCAGCAAAACTTAACACCAGCATTAGGCTCCATATATGCAATTTTGCAGCATCTTCATTTCTCTTAAAAATCATTTCAAAAAAGGCTCTCATCATTACTAACATTTTAAGGGTTATACATTAATTTATAGCATAAAGGCGCACTCATCACGGTAAAAAGAATATATTCCTTTACTGGGCTAAGGTTCACGATGACTTTGCCATTTATTTATATCGCAATACCGGGCTGAAAGTCCGGGATATTTTTGTTTTTTTTGAATCAATCAATGATTCCTGGTTATTGTGATACCAGTCAGATACGGGTGCAAAACTGCTGTGAAAAACTAACGGGGGTTAATTAATCACGAGCCCGTATCTTTTACGGCATCGTAGAAAAAAAAGGATTCATATACTAGATATGAACTTGAATCAGTGGAAAAACTGAAAATCCACAGAAAACCTTTTTTCTCATCCTTAGTGTTTTTTTAATTTTTTCTCAAGAAATAACATGCTAATATCATGCCAAAGTTCGGAATTTGCGATTAACACTTTGTTTCACAGGATTGATGAGAGCAGTGGTGAAGCGTTTTTTCTTCTGTTATTTCCTTAAACATAGAAAAATTTTCTATTTTTTAAAGCTAATGCTAATGAACGAAGAAAATATTACGGACGAGAAGTGTTTTTATGTATTTAAAATAAATCACGAATAACGCAAATGTTTTTTGCACAAATTTCACAAATACAACAGACAGTTAAAAAAAAATTGGCTAAGATCATTCGCATCCTGTAATATCAATTATTCAGTTCGTGTTATTCGTGAAAACATTTGTGACATTTGTGTTTAATTTTAAAAACCACAAGTAACACAAATATTCTTTCACAAATAAAACAGATAAATATATATAAGCATCCGTGTCAATCTGTGGAATCAAAGGGATACTTATAATTTCCAGCTAAAGCCGTTTTAAAGGTATCCATAAAATATAAAACAGGCTTCCTTCGTCTACGCTCTGGATTACTGCCATTCCTATTGATGTTAGTGAGTTCGTGTTATTCGTGAAATCATTCGTGTCATTTGTGTTTAATTGTAAGAACCACAAGTAACACAAATATTCCTTCACAAATAATACAAATAAATTACACGCAATCATCCGTGTCAATCTGTGAAATCAGTGGTTATAAAAATCTTAAGTTTAGGTTAAGCCCCATTCCTTTTGAATTTGTGTTATTTGTAAAATCATTCGTGTCATTTGTGTTTAATTGTAAGAATCATAAATACCACCAATATTTTTCACAAATTTCACTAATGGAATACTGTGAAATTTATTATGCATTACTATTAAAATAAAAAACCGCCTTTAGAAAGACGGTTTCATATTTTACCAGTTTTTATCAATCATATAAATAATCTGAGTCAAAGCAGTGGCTCCCAATAAAAGCTCTCTTCGGTTCACCTTTTCAAAAGTATCTTCTTCTGTGTGGTGAATATCGAAATATCGCTGCGAATCCGGCATCAGCTCAGCGGCGGGAATTCCCATGTCGTGAAGCGGATAAAGGTCTGTTCCTGAAAACCGCTCTTCAAAATTATAAACTCCGTAAGGAAGAAAAAGATTCGACCAGCTTTTAATCTGATTTCTTTTCGCATCATCCATATCCAGGGCAATACCTCTTGGGGCAAAGCCTCCGGCATCGGATTCAATAGCAAAAAGATGTTTTTCGTTTTTCTCTTTTACCGTTTTACCATACTGGATTCCGCCTTTTACCCCGTTTTCTTCATTGGCGAAACAGACAACCCTGATGGTGTGGTTATTCTGAATACCCAGCTTTTTAAAGGTTCTTAAAACCTCAATACTTTGTACAATTCCGGCTCCGTCATCATGGGCTCCTTCACCTACATCCCAGGAATCAAGGTGTCCGCCGACAACAATAACACTCTGGTCTTTTTTACCTGTGATTTCTCCAATAACAGAGTGGGAGAGCTTTTCTCCTTTCATTCCGCAGTTGGAGTTTAGTTTTGCATTAACTTTCTGTTTTTTCAGTAAACCTTCCAGTTCATCTGCAGTTGTGCTTCCGATGGCTACCGCAGGGATTTTGGAAACTTTGTCTTCATAACGCATTGCTCCGGTGTGAGGCACATCATCAAAAGCAGAGGACAGTGATCTTACGATGGCAAATTTGCCTCCTTTTTTAGCGGTTAAAGAAGCGGCGGTAGTTCTGTATTTGGCAGCATCACCATAGGCTTTGAAAGTCTCTACAAATGACTGGCTGAAAGGGTAGTTGAAGAACACGATTTTATCTTTCACTTTTTCAGCAGGAAGTCTGTCATATTCTTCCATAGATTTTACCATGATGATTTCTCCCGAAACATCTTTTCCTCCTGTTCCTTCAGAATTCCCAAGGGAAAGCATTTTAAGGCTTTTCCATTTTCCGTTGGGAGTCTGGATGTTCAGAGATTCTTTTCCTCTTACCCAAACCGGGATCATGACTTCCTGAAGCCATACTTTGTCAGCTCCGGCATCACGAAGTTTCTGTTCTGCCCATTTTACAGACTTTTCATAGGCTTCGGATCCGCTTAAGCGGTGGCCTATATTTTTTGTAAGCTCTCTAAGCTCTGTATATCCTTTTCCGTTGTTCAGGATTTCTGTAGAGATTTTTCTGAACTGGACTGAATCTTCTTTAGACTGGCCAAATGCAGCCATTCCAAAAAGTAATAATGAAGTTCCTAATATCTTTTTCATTGTTTACCAATTTTTGTCAATCATATAAATAAGTTGTGTCATTACCGTAGAACCCAATAATAATTCTCTTCGGTTGATTTTTTCAAATGTGTCTTCTTCGGTATGGTGAATATCAAAATAACGTTGCGGATCAGGAACGAGTTCAGCTGTAGGAACTCCCATTTCGTGAAGGGGGGCAATATCCGACCCTGAATATTTTCCTTCAAAGTTGTAAACGCCATAAGGCAAAAACAGATTCACCCAGCTTTTGATCTGGTTTCTTTGAGGTTCATCCATTTCGAGGGAAATTCCGCGTGGTGAAAAACCTCCGGCATCAGATTCAATGGCGAAAATATGTTTCTCGTTGTTTTCTTTGACTGTCTTACCATATTGTTTTCCGCCTTTTGTTCCATTTTCTTCGTTGGCAAAACAAACGGCGCGGATCGTATGATTATTCTGAATCCCTAATTTTTTAAATGTTCTTAATACCTCAATGCTCTGCACAATTCCGGCCCCGTCATCATGGGCTCCTTCGCCTACATCCCAGGAATCAAGATGTCCGCCGACAACAATAATATTTTGGTCTTTTTTACCTGTAATTTCACCAATAACAGAGTGGGAAAGCTTTTCTCCTTTCATACCACAGTTGGAATTGAGTTTAGCCGTAACCTGATGATGCTTTAATAATGCCTCAAGTTCATCAGCTGAGGTATTTCCGATTGTTATGGCTGGTATTTTGGAAATATTTTCGTCATAACGCATGTTTCCTGTGTGCGGAATATCATCAAAAGCAGAGGAAAGAGACCTGACGATGGCAAATTTTCCTCCTTTTTTAGCCGTTAATGAAGCGGCAGTTCTTCTGTAGGGGTTTGCATCACGATAAGAAATGAATGTCTGTACATTTTCCTGACTAAAAGAATAGTTGAAAAACACAATTTTATCTTTCACTTTTTCAGCAGGAAGTCTGTCATATTCTTCCAGTGATTTTACCATGATGATTTCTCCGGAAAGATCTTTTCCTCCGGTTCCTTCAGAATTTCCAAGGGAAAGCATTTTTACACTTTTCCATTTTCCATTAGAAGTTTTAATCTGTAATGATTCTTTTCCTCTTACCCAAACCGGAATCATCACTTCCTGAAGCCATACTTTATCAGCTCCGGCATCACGAAGTTTCTGTGCCGCCCACTGAACTGATTTTTCATACGCTTCTGACCCGCTGAGACGGTTTCCTATAGTTTTGGTAAGTTCTCTCAGTTCATTGTATCCTTTTCCGTTGTTCAGAATTTCTGTGGAGATTTTTCTGAACTGGACAGAATCTTCTTTAGACTGACCAAATGCGGCCATTCCAAAAAGAAGTAATAAAGTTCCTGTTATCTTTTTCATGGTTACCAGTTTTTATCAACCATAAAAATCATCTGTGTTATGGCGACAGCTCCAAGAAGAAGCTCTCTTTTATTTACTTTGTCAAAAGTATCCTGTTCGGAGTGGTGATAATCAAAATATCTCTGGGTGTCTACCACAAGCTCTGCTAAAGGAATATCCAGTTTTTTCAAAGGCGAAATATCCTGAATGGCTTCTGTCTGGTCAAAATCATAGACGCCATAAGGCAGAAAATATTCTTTCCAGGGATAAACCAGTCTTCTTCTCTGCGGGGACATATCTAATGAAAACCCACGGGGAGAATATCCTCCGGCATCAGTTCCTAAGGCAAATACGTGTTTTTCGTCTTTCTTTTTTACATATGCTGCATACATCTCACGACCTTGCCCTCCGTTTTCACTGTTGGCATACAAAACTACACGGATGGTGTGGTTGTTTTCATATCCAAGTGCTTTGAGTGTTCTTAACACTTCGATGCACTGCACAACGCCAGTTCCATCATCTACTGCACCTTCACCAATATCCCACGAATCCAGCTGAGCACCTAAAACAATTACTTTAGAATCTTTTTTACCTCCAATTTCAGCAATGATATTGGGATTTGTAGTGTCACCTTTTGATTCGGCGGTCATATTGATTTTAGCTGTGACTTTTTGTTTCTTTAAGGTTTTCTCCAATTCGTCTGCAGATCTTACACCAATTGATAAAGCTGGAATTTTAACTTTATCATCTGGTTCGTAATAGATCATTTTGGCATGAGGAGTGTCATCATTGGCTGTTGTCAGTGACCTTATAATTAAGGCTTTTGCACCTGTCTTGGCAATTACTGAAGCGGAAATTAATTTTGATTTTGCTGCCTGTAAATAAGAATCGCTTGTATTGATAACTCTTGGGTCCATAGGAACATTTACAAAAACTATTTTGTCTTTTAACTGTCCCAGCGACATGGCATTAAGTTCTGATGTGGAATTGATTAAAACAACTTCACCTGTCAGATCTTTTCCTCCTGTTCCTTCAGAGTTTCCGAAAGAAAGCATTCTGATATTTTTCCAATCTCCATTTCCGGCTTTGATCTGTAAAGATTCTTTTCCTCTGATCCAGACCGGTGCTTTAGCTTCCTGTCTCCAGATCATATTAATACCAATTTCTTTGAACTTTTTTTCAGCCCATTCTACAGCTTTTGCATACCCGGGAGTGGCGCTGAAGCGGGGACCGATTCTTTTGGTAAGTTCTCCGAGATTATCATAAGCGGTACCGTTGGTCATAATTTCATCTGAAATTTTTCTGAACTCATCGTGATAATTAAATCTGGCAACAGTACCTTTTTTTGCCGGGCCTTTTTGTGGTTTTTTTTGAGAAAATAAAAATCCACTCAAAAAGAGTGGAAGTATAATGAATATTTTTTTCATTTATTATTTACTTATCTTTTCCATTGATAAAAGTAGGAAAAAAATAGTAATTTATTAAGGTTTCATGTCGTACATTAACAAGGCTGTAATTAATTTTGGCTCAATAAATGTACATTTTGGAGGCATACTTAATTTCAGGTCTGAAATTTTAATCATATCATTAAAACTTACAGGATAAATTCCAAAGCCAACTTTACCTTCACCATTGTCTACTTTTTCTTTCAAAAGATTGATTCCGTTGATGTTGGAAGTTCCTTTTACATATGAAATAAGTTCAGAGCTGTCCGGATCTTCAATTTTAAGGATATTTTTGAAAATATATTTGTCCAAAAGGTGGTGATCCAGGTTATCCAGAGACATTTCTTTCGAACGGAGATCGTGCTTTACGTGAAGAGAGTAGAATTTCCCATCCATATACATTGAGATATGGAATTTCTGAGAAGGGTAGTACGATGTTTCTCCTTTTTCGTGAATCAGGAAATATTTTTCAAGTTCCTTCAGGAAATCTTCCGGAGAAATACCATTCAGGTCATGTAAGATTCTATTGTAATCATGAATCTTTATCGACTGGTTGGAAACAATGAAACTATATACAAAGTTGTAATGCTCTGTACCATTATGTTTCTTGTTTTTCTCCTTATGGTATTTGGCGTTCATTGCTGTAGAACCAATTCTGTGGTGCCCATCGGCAATGTAGAACGAATCTATCTGATCAATCACTTCTTTAAATTGTTGTAGCTTCAGACGATTGTCTATTCTCCAGATTTTATGTCTGATACCCATAGAATCCACATGGTTGAAGATAGGAACATTTTTTTCTTCATGATTCATCAGCAATTCAATTTTTGAATTGGCAGGGTAGGTAAGAAGTACAGGTTCTGCCTGCAGATTTACTTTTTCAAGGTAGTGAGCCAGTTTTTCTTTTTTCTGCGGGATGGTACTTTCATGTCTTTTGATTTTTCCATTCCAGAAATCTTCGATACTTGCCAATCCCAGAAGTCCTCTGAACATCTGTTTGTTGGGATAGATCTGCTCATAAAGATAGTAGGATGAATTGTCCTGGACCAATTTCTTTTCTTCCAGAAGTTCTTCAAATGTAGAACGGATCTTTCGCAGGTTCCGGTCAATATCTTTAGATTTACTTACAACATAGGGTTTAATCATATTGATGTAAGTATTTTCAACTTGAGCTTTCTCCGCAATCTCTTCCTGGGTGAAATTATCCAGTGGATGGGTAGGGAAAGTACTCTCAAAGTCTCTATGAGGTCTTATTCCACGGAAAGGTTTAAAAACAGGCATATTTATCTTATAGTTTCTTTTTGTAGCTTAATAATTTGTTCTGCAAGTTCGATACCGATTTTCTCTTGCGCATCCACTGTATTGCCTCCTACATGAGGGGAAAGTGATAATGCAGGATTCATCAGTAAAGGCAGTTCCGGATTGGGTTCGTTTTCAAAAACATCCAGTGCCGCTCCGGCTACTTTTCCCGACTCGATAAAATCGATAAGTGCCACTTCATTGATGACACCGCCTCTTGCAGTATTTACAATATAGACTCCATCTTTCATTTTTTCAAACTGAGGGGTGTCTATAATATACTCATTCGTTTTCGGCGTATTGATACTGATAAAGTCTGCATCTTTAAGGAATGCATCTATATCATTGGTGGAAGTGATTTCAAAGTTCACAGACTGTCCGTTGAAGAAGTTCAATGTAAGAACTTCTGTTTTCGGGCTTCTGGTCAGAACAGTTACTTTCATTCCTAAAGCGATTCCTATTTTTACAACTTCCTGGCCAATACTTCCAAAGCCGATTACTCCTAATGTTTTTCCTGAAAGTTCATACGCATTACTGAAAGACTTTTTCATGGCGTTGAAATGAGTTTCTCCTTCCAGAGGCATCAGTCTGTTGGATTCGTGAAGGAATCTTGCCAGTGAAATAAAGTGGCCAAAAACAAGTTCTGCCACTGATTTTGAGGATGCTGTGGGGGTGTTGATTACTTTAATGCCTTTACTTCTGGCATATTCCACATCAATATTATCCATTCCGATACCGCCTCTTCCAATGATTTTAAGGCCGGGGCACGCATCAATCAGATCCTGTCTCACTTTCGTTGCACTTCTTACCAGAAGAACATCCACATTATTATCGTTGATAAAATTAATAACGTGATCCTGAGCCACTCTATTGTCCAGAATTTCAATTCCGGCTTCTTTTAAAGTGTGTTCTCCTGCTTTTGAAATTCCGTCGTTTGCTAAAACTTTCATGAATTATTTGATTTAAAGATTGAAAGAATTGCCATTTCAACATTTTAAAACTGGGGCGCAAATTAATAAATTTTAATGAACTGCCTTTAATTCTTTCAATCTTTGAATTTTTTACTATTTAATTTATTTGAAAGACTTCATTACATCTACCAAAACCTGTACGCTTTCAATAGGCAGAGCGTTGTATAAACTTGCTCTGTAACCGCCAAGACTTCTGTGTCCGTTTAAGCCGCTGATCCCTGCTGCTTTCCATGCATTGTCAAATTCTTCTTTCTTGCTTTCATCTGTAATTTTGAAAGAAACATTCATTAGCGAACGGTCTTCTTTTACGCAGAAAGTTTCAAATAACGGGTTGCTGTCGATTTCATCATATAAAAGCTTAGCTTTAGCTTCATTTCTTTGTTCTGCAGCAGCGATTCCTCCGTTTCTTTCAAGATACTGAAGGGTAAGCAAAGAGGCATATACAGGAAATACCGGTGGCGTATTGTACATGGATTCCTTAGCAATGTGCTGGGAATAATCCAGAATAGAGAACATATTTTCTCTTCCTGTTTTACCAAGAATTTCTTTTTTAATAACCACTAAAGTAACTCCTGCAGGTCCCATATTCTTCTGAGCACCGGCATAGATCAGATCAAATTTTGAAAAATCCAGCTGTCTTGAGAAAATATCAGAACTCATATCACATACCATCAGCGTATCCACTTCAGGGAAAGATTTCATTTGAGTTCCGTAGATGGTATTGTTGGAAGTACAGTGAAAATAATCGTATTCTGAACCAACAGTATAGTCTTTAGGAATAAAAGAATAATTTTCTTCTTTTGAAGAACCTACCACATCTACCGTTCCTACTTTTTTAGCTTCTTTGATGGCTCCTGCTGCCCATGTTCCTGTATCCAGGTAAGCGGCTTTTCCACCTACTTTCATCAGGTTGTAAGGAACCATTGCAAACTGCAGGCTAGCTCCGCCTCCTAAATAAAGTACCTCATAATCATCACCAAGATTCATCAATCTTTTTACAATGGCACGCGCTTCGTCCATTACCGCAACGAAATCCTTGCTTCTGTGAGAAATTTCAAGAAGAGACAATCCGATGCCGTTAAAGTCAAGGATAGCCTGTGCTGATTTTTCAAATACCTCCTGTGGTAAAATACATGGTCCTGCGCTGAAGTTGTGCTTTTTGTTCATATTTTTATTTTTTGGGTGCTTTGGGATTTCAATATCCTTCAGCTTTATTTTGATTTATTGGATTTTGGGTCAAAAAAACCGCCTCACGGAAATGAGACGGAATTTTTTATTCGCCGTGTAAGAATGCTTTTTTATTAAGAAGAGCTTCTTCAGATTCTACATGATCTTCGTCTGGCACACAGCAGTCTACCGGACATACAGCTGCACACTGAGGTTCTTCGTGGAATCCTTTACATTCTGTACATTTATCTGTTACAATGAAATAGACATCATCACTTACAGGTTCCTGTGGTGCATTGGCATCTACAGTAAGTCCGGACGGCAGAGTAATTGTACCTTGAAGAGCCGTACCGTCAGAAGCTTTCCAATCTACAGCTCCTTCATATATTGCATTGTTTGGGCATTCAGGTTCACAAGCCCCACAGTTAATGCATTCATCAGTTATTTTAATAGCCATCGCTAATTTTTTTTAAATTTGCACAAAATTACAAAATTTTACCCAATTTTAAAGTAATTATGAATACCGAAAATCAAGTTTTAGGACTTATTAAATTAAGTGATTATATAAAAGCGTTTTTAGCGAAGAAACCAGAAGATCACAATGAAGATGATTCTGATATTGAATTATTGTTGAAAAGGTCTGAAATAGAGAACCCGTGGTTTACTATTGATAATCAGAAATTTGCTTTACAGCAATGGACAGATCTTCTGACTGAAGAAAACATCAAAAACTGGCTTGGAAATTATTCAATCTCTAAAATTTCAAAAAGAGTTGGACTTATTTTAGCCGGAAATATTCCTTTAGTAGGGTTTCATGATGTAATTTCTGTAATTCTGGCCAACCATATTCCTGTCATTAAGCTGTCTTCAAAAGATAAGTATATGATTCCGTTTTTATTGAAGAAATGGAATGAGTTTTCCAATGAAAATGTAGCTTTTGAGTTTGTTGAAAAATTAGAGAATTTTGATGCTGTTATTGCAACAGGAAGTAATAATACAGCGAGATATCTGGAATATTATTTCAAGAATCATTTGAGTATCATCCGTAAAAACAGGACTTCAATTGCTGTTTTGAAGGGTGATGAGACAAATGAAGAACTGCAGCTTTTAGCAAAAGATATTTTCCAGTATTTCGGATTGGGATGCAGAAATGTAACGAGGATTTTTATTCCGCAGGATTTTGTGATTGACAGGCTGTTTGAAAACTTCTTAGGCTTTCAGGATATTATCAATCATAACAAATATGCCAACAATTATGATTATAACAGAGCGGTTTATCTTTTAAATCAGGATAAATTCTGGGATAATAATTTTGTGATGCTTAAAGAGGATGATAAACTGTTCAGCCCGCTTTCTGTAATCAATTTCAGCAGGTATGAATCATTGGATGATGTGAAAAGCTTTATTGCAGAAAATGAAGAAAATATTCAGTGCGTTGTGGCAAAAGAAGAGTTGGAAATGAATGCGATTCCTTTTGGTGAAGCGCAAAATCCGGGACTTGATACTTATGCTGATAATGTAGATACAATGAAATTTTTAGAACTGGTCTGATTTTCGTATCTTCCATCACTTATTTCACCAGAACAAAAATGAATACTATGAAAAAATTATTGCTGGGACTTGCTCTTGTGGGGGCACAGCTGGTTTTTGCGCAGAAAGTAACAGGTGCAAAGGTTGAAAACAGTCCCAAAAAAGAACAGCAGGCTTCCATAAGTAAGGAAAAGATCAGTTTATATAATGATAATTTCCAGAAGTTCGTTGTAGCTTTGCAGGCTTCAGACCGGAAGGCTATTGATGGATTGATTTCTGAGAAGGTAAAGGAAATCGTGACGGATGATGTTCTTAAGAAGGTCAAAGATGATATTGATCCCAACAAAAAACTTGAAGTCTTAAAGGCCGGATATTATAAAACAATGGACGGAATCAATCATCCGAGTATTAAATACAAATATGCAGAAGAATCTTCCAGAGAAGTTATTACCGCTGTATTTGAGGATGACGGAAAAATTCTTGGGGTATTGCCCTCGAAATAAGACTTAATTTTATTTTCGATTAACAAAAAAATATTAACTATGATGACAGATGTTTTAGTCGCTCATTCTTCGGACGTGGAGAAGGCGAATTTTTACAAGAAGACCTATTTGCATGTTGCTTTATCGATTCTTGCATTTATTGGAGTGGAAACGATATTATTAAAAACGGTTCCGGTAGAATTGATTGCGATGATGTTTGGTCAGAGATATATCTGGCTATTGATTATCGGGGTTTTCTGGCTGGCTTCTGTTTTGGCTTCTAAATGGTCGCTTTCACAAAGCAAATCTACCCAATATTTAGGACTAGGATTTTATATTCTGCTGGAAGCCATTATCTTTATGCCTCTGCTATTTATTGCAACAAATATTGAAGGTGGAGCGAATGTGATCTTCCAGGCTGCTACGTTAACTGTTGCTATGTTTGCAGGTATTTCTGCAGTGGCATTCACTTCTAAAAGAGATTTTTCTTTCTTAAGAAATATCATTGTAATCGGTGGATTTATTTCCATCGGACTGATTGTAGGAGGAATGATCTTTGGTTTTAACCTTGGACTGTGGTTTTCGGTAGGAATGGTAATTTTGGCTTCAGCTACTATTCTATATCAGACAAGCAAATTAAAGGATTCATTTGGAACCAACCAATACGTAGGAGCAGCATTGCAGCTTTTTGCTTCGATTATGCTGTTATTCTGGTATATTCTAAGTATTCTGATGAGCAGAAGAAACTAATTAATAGATCTTAGCTTTAAAATATAGTCCCGGTGATTTTTCATCGGGATTTCTTTTTTTATTTAAACACAAAATTTAAACACAAAATTTAAACACAAAGTTCACAAATGTTTTCACGAATAAACACAATTTACTAATATCAATAGGAACGGGCTTTAGCCCGTTTTACTTTAAATAAATCTTTTCCAACGGCTTCAGCCGAAACTTCTAATAATATTTAAATATATTTTGCCCACAGATTCCACAGATTAACACGGATGCTTGCGTATCTCTATTTGTGTTATTCGTGAAATCGCTCGTGTTATTCGTGTTGTAAACCAAAAACCAAAAAAATCCTGATGAAAATATCACCGGGATTTTAATGGGTTATTCTTTACAATTTTTCATACAACTTCCAGCTTCATGTGACCGGTTAAAGTCCTTTGAAGTACATTTTAAGTTGAAGTAAAAAGATTCTTAAAGAATAGAAAAAGTATAGTAATGAGGAAAACCTCAGGTATTGTGTAGTTTGTGTTTTTACATTCTTTTGGTTAAAAATAACCGAAAGATGTTATTTGTCAATTGATCCTAAAACCTTCTGAGCAAAAGAGTTTAAAGCATCTTTTTCGCTCATTCCGTTTTGCACATTCGCGTGAACTTCTAAAGCTCCACAAATGTTGGTGATCAATTCTCCTGCAACATTCAGATCTTCCTCGCTTGTTCCTCTGAATTCGCAGAAACTTTCCAGTACTTCTAGTGTTTTTTCAAGATTTTCAGGAGTCTGATTCTGATAAAACTGTCTGATTACGGGTAATTTCATTATGCTAATTCGTTAAAAAGGTTAATTAAACTTTCTGCCTGGTTAGACTGAACCTGGTTCACCAGTTCTCCGTTTTTAAAGATGGCGAAAGTAGGTAAGTTATCTACTTTTGCTAATTTTCTGCTTTCAGGAAGCTTTTCTGCATCTACATATAAAAATGGAATAGAATCATTTTCAGAGGCTAATTTTTTGAATTTCGGCTTCATGATTCTGCAGTTTCCGCACCATGTTGCGCCATATTGAACGACTACTTTTTCGTTTTCGTTCACTATATTCTGTAATGTATCTTCGGTTAATTCTGTGTACATAAGTTTATTTTTAAAAAAATAAACAATGTAACAATCTAAAAAATTGACCAATCTAACAATTCAAGAAATGACTTTTCAAATTGTTATACTGTTAGATTGTTACATTGTTATATTTAAATTAAGATATTAATTTTTTGCTAAGTATTCTGCTGTAGAAGTTCTGTCAGCTTTCATTGCTTCTTTTCCTTCTTCCCAGTTTGCAGGACATACTTCACCATGTTTCTGTACGTGAGTGTAAGCGTCGATTAATCTTAAGAATTCTTTTACGTTTCTTCCCAAAGGCATATCGTTTACCGCTTCGTGGAAAATTTTTCCGGTTTCGTCGATAAGGTAAGTTGCTCTGTAAGTTACGTTAGAACCTGTGAAAACTTCGTTTCCATCTTCATCATATTCAAAATCCTGATCAACAATTCCCAAAGTGTTAGCCAATTGTCTGTGAGTATCAGCTAAAAGCGGATAAGTTACTCCTTCAATTCCTCCGTTATCTTTTGGAGTGTTCAACCAAGCGAAGTGTACTTCGTTGGTATCACAAGATGCACCGATTACTTTAGTGTTTCTTTTTTCGAACTCACCTAAAGCCTCCTGAAAAGCGTGAAGCTCAGTAGGGCATACGAAAGTGAAATCTTTAGGGTACCAGAATAAAAGAACTTTTTGCTGGTTGTTTACTGCTTCATCAAGGATGTTGATTCTTAAATCGTCACCCATCTCAGACATTGCGTCAATTGTTAAGTTTGGGAATTTTTTTCCTACTAAAGACATAATTTTTCTGTTTTTATATTTAAATTTCTTATGCAAATATATGAAAGATTCATCTATCGAACAAACGAAAGTTGATAAATAAAATCTATAATTGTTTTTGGCGTGTTGTTAAATAAAAAAGCCCTGTTTAACAGGACTTTTTGTTTATTTTAATAACCAAATATTTCAGTTAAATTAAGTTTTTTTACTTCGCCTAATTTCTGCATATCAGCCTCATTCACTTTGTCCTGAGAAGCGACAAGACAGTAGGTGTAGTTTTTATTCTTCATCTCTTTATCGTGGAAAGAATTGATATCTGTGAAAGATAGTTTTGGAGCCTGCTCATAAACATTCTTTCTCATATCAAAGTTGTTTCCAAGCTTTTGAGATTTCAGATAAGAGAAGATGATTCCGTCCTGTGTGATTCTTTCAGAGGCAATAGATTTTTTCAATCCGCTTTTCGCTGTTTCGAATAACTGCTCAGATTTCGGAAGGGTAGTCAGGAGCTCATTCATGGCTGTTGTAGACTCATTGAATTTGTCTGCCTGTGTTCCTACATAGGCCATGATCATATCTTTGTCTGTTTTCTTGCTTGGAAGGGCAAAGTAAGAATAAGTGGAGTAGGCAAGCGCCTTAGATTCTCTGATGGTCTGGAAAACAATAGATCCCATTCCTCCTCCGAAATAGTTGTTGAATAAACTTACCGTTGGAGTAGCAGATGGATTGTATTGGTCAGAATTTCTTACCCAGAAGATTTCAGCCTGCACCATGTCATAATGGGCAAACAATACTTTGTTCTTGTCTGTCGGGATCTGTGCAAAAGTTTTAGACTTAGGCAGATCTTTCAGGGTTGCAGGAAGTTTGTGGACAGGTTTCAAAGCTGCTACCACTTCATTTCCTGATTTGGGTCCGTAATACAGTACTTTGTGTTTGAAATTGAACAGATCATGAAGAACATTAATTAAGTCTTCTGCTTTCAATGCATCAAGCTCAGCATCGCTCAGTACATTGTTGAAAGGGTTTTGAGGACCGTATTGGGCATAACTTCTCAATCCGGCCATAATTACTCCTTTATTCTGTTTTGCGTTCGCTCTGGCTTTCTTCAGCCTAACTTTGTAAGCATCAAGAGCTGCCTGATCTGCCTGACAGTTTTTGATTAAATCTTCAAATAAAGAAATGGTTTTATCAAAGTTTTCATTCAGACCTTCCAGTGATACGTAAGTTTCTTCGTTTCCTGCACTTACATTGAAGCTTGAGGCAAGTTTATAGAATTCCTTACTGATGATCTCCGAAGATTTGTCTTTCGTTCCCAGGTACTGAAGATATTCTGCTGCCAATGGAAGAATTTTATTGTTCCATTTTCCTGAATCAAAGTGGTAATACATTCTGAATAAAGCATTATCAGTATTTTTTACAGAAAGTACCTCTACATCAGCTAATTTGTTTTTAGCGATGTCTTTGTCATAATTCAACCATACCGGAGCGATAGGGTTTTCAGGCATCTCGTCGATTTTTTTAAGGAAAGGAGACTGGTCTTCTCTGTTAACGGAAACCGGAGTAATCGTTGGTTTGTCAACTTTTACAATGCTCTTGTCTTCGCCTTTTCTTTTGTAAACTGCAACGTAGTTATTGTTCTGAAGATACTTGGATACGAAATCCATGATATCTTTTTTCGTCAGTTTTGAAATTTCGTCCACATATTCCAGCGATGTTTTGTGGTCAACGTCCGAAGTAAACTCATCCATCAGAATGCTTGCTCTGGTTGAGTATTTTTCATCTTTCTGAATGATCCCTTTCTTCTCATTGTTAACGATAGACTGAATCAGGTCGTCCGAAAACTCGCCCTTTCTCAGTTTGTCAATTTCCTGAAGAAGAAGATTCTTTACTTCATCCAGAGACTGCCCTTCAGTGGGTTTACCCTGTAAAAGTAAAACGGAATAATCTTTCAATGCATAAGAACCAGCGTATGCACCCAGTAATTTCTGTTTTTTTACCAGATCAAGATCGATCAGCCCTGCCTGTCCGTTGGTAAGCATATTTCCAATAAGGTTCAGCATTCTGGCGTCTTTTGTAGAAGCTCCCGGAAATCTGAAACCAAGCATTACGTTTTCAGGATTCGGTCCTACCACTTCTTTTACAATCGGAGCAGTGATCGGTTTTTCCTGTCCAACTTTATATTCAGGGATTGCTTTAGGCTTCATATAAGAGAAAGCCTTGTCAATTTTTGCAATCACTTCATCCGGATTAAAATCTCCGGACATGATGATTCCCATGTTATTGGGAACATAATAATTGTTATAATATTCTCTGATAGCATGCAGAGAAGGGTTTTTCAGGTGTTCAATCGTTCCGATGGTCGTTTGCTTTCCATAATTGTTGTTAGGGAAAAGGTTGGCAAACATCGTATCGAAAACCTTATCTCCGTCATCATCAAGAGATCTGTTTTTTTCTTCGTATACGGCCTCAAGCTCTGTGTGGAAAAGTCTCAGAACCGGTTCCCTGAATCGTTCAGCCTGTACCGCAAGGAATTTGTCAAGAACATTCGCAGGTACATCTTCCGTGTACACCGTTTGTTCAAAAGAAGTGAAGGCATTGGTGCCATCAGCTCCCATACCGGCCATCATTTTATCATATTCATTGGCGATTGCAAATTTTGCTGCTTCTCCTGAAACCCTGTCAATTTCTTTGTAGATTTCTTTTCTTTTGGCTTCGTCCTTAGTCTGGTTATACTTTTCGTAAAGAGCATCAATCTGATCTAAAAGAGGCTTTTCTTTTGCCCAGTCTTTAGATCCGAACTGATTCGTTCCTTTGAAAAGCATATGCTCCAGATAATGGGCAAGACCGGTGTGGTCTGCAGGATCTGTTTTACTTCCTGCTTTTGTGGCAATATACGTCTGGATTCTCGGATCCTTGTTGGTAGGACTTAAAATAACCGTTAATCCGTTTTTCAAAGTGTAATACCTTGCAGAAGTAGGGTCATTGGTTACGTACCTGTACTTGTAGCCGTTCGAGGTAGCTTCTTTCCACTGGAAATCCTGGCCAAAAGCATATCCGGCAAAACTTGCAGCGGCAATACTTGTAGCGATGGTTAGTTTTTTTAACAGATTCATTGCTGTCGTTTTATTTGGGGTTATTAGTTTTTTGTTAATTGAATTTCTCTAACAAGTCTTTAATTCGTTTCATAGCCTCTCTCAGCTCTTCCTCAGAAGCGGCATAAGAGAATCTGATACATTCCGGACTTCCGAAAGAGAATCCGCCTACACATCCAACATGGGCATTTTCCAGAAGGAACATGGCAAAGTCGTCAGAATTTTTAATTTCTGTTCCATCTAGGGTTTTTCCGATATAATACGAAATATCAGGGAAGAAATAGAAGGCTGCCTTTGGAAGGACCACTTTGAATCCCGGGATTTCTTTGATCAGTTCATAGACAAGATCTCTTCTTTTTTTGAAGGCATCAATCATGTATCTGTATTCGGAAGGATCTGCTTTCAGGGCAACGATAGACGCTCTCTGGGCTACCGTATTGGCCCCGCTGGTCATCTGTCCCTGTACTTTTTCACAAGCTTTTGCCAGCCATTCAGGACATGCTGAATACCCGATTCTCCATCCTGTCATAGCGAAAGCCTTTGACATTCCGTTGATTACGGCTGTCTGTTCATAGACTTCAGGAAACTGGGCAATCGAAGTGGTATTGGTTTCATAATTGATGTATTCATAAATCTCATCAGAAATTATCGTTATCTGAGGGTATTTGGCAATTACTTTGGCGATCGATTTTAATTCATCATACGTATAATATCCTCCTGACGGATTACATGGCGAGCTGAAAAGTACCGCTTTGGTTTTTTCTGTAATAGCTTCTTCAAGCTGTTCAGCAGTCACTTTGAAATCGGTAACATACGAGGTAGGAAGTATTACAGAAGTTCCGCCCATCATTTTGACCATTTCATCATAGCTTACCCAGTAAGGTGCAGGAAGCAGAACTTCGTCACCATCATTGATGATAGCAGCCAAAACATTGATAATAGCCTGCTTAGCTCCGTTGGAAACACAGATCTGGGAAGGTTTGTATTCCAGATTATTATCCCTTTTTAATTTATAAGCAATAGCCTCACGCAGTTCCAGAAATCCAGGAACCGGAGAATAGTGGCTGTAGTTTTGATTAATGGCATCGAATGCTGCCTGTTTGATATTGTCTGGAACATCGAAATCCGGCTCGCCAAGAGTTAAACTGATCACATCTATTCCGCTGGCTTTCATTTCTCTGGCTTTGTTTGACATGACAAATGTCTGTGAGTATCCTAATCTTTTTACTCTATCTGAAAGTTTATCCATCTATTTTTTGAATTTTAACAAATATATAATAAAAACGTGGTGTGGAGGTAATAAAAATAAGGGTGTTTTAAAGATTTTTATCAGGTTTTTGTCAAATTGTCTTTTGGGTTATAAAAATGTTTTATTTTGAAGTAAGAGATTGATTTCAATCTTATTTTAGCCAAAAAACAGTAATTCAAAATAAATTATTGTAGGGAATAATTTTGCAGCGTAGGTTTTGTATCTTTAAACCATCTAAGACCGCTTCTATGAAATATTCTGTTTTTTTATTACTCGTTTCATGTTCTCTTTTCTCTCAAAAACATTCAAAAGATAATGAAGTGAAAAAATATGTCTCGCAGGTGAATGAAGATTCATTAAAATCATATATCGGAAAGTTGGTAAGCTTTGGAACCCGGCATACCTTAAGTTCAACAGATGACCCAAAGCGTGGAATAGGTGTGGCAAGGAACTGGGTGATCAGAAAATTCAATGATTATGCTAAAAATTCGGGTGGAAGAATGGAAGTGTATCTACAGCAGGAAGACATTCAGCCGGATGGAAAGCGAATTGATAAAATAGTAAATCTCGGAAACGCTGTTGCTTTTCTGAAAGGAACAGATCCGAATGACAAAAGAATTTTCCTGATCGGAGGACATCTTGATTCAAGAGTGACTGATGTGATGAACAGAACTTCCGCAGCACCGGGAGCCAATGATGACGGCAGCGGAGTAAGTGCTGTCATAGAATCGGCCAGAATACTGAGTCAGTCTTCGTTTCCGGCTTCAATTATTTTTGTAGCATTTTCCGGTGAAGAACAGTCGTTGTTGGGATCTAAACAGTTGGCTGAAAAAATGAAAAGAGAAAATCTGCAGCTGGAAGCGGTTCTTAATAATGATATGATCGGCAATCCAAAAGCAGGAGAAACAGGAGAGATCAATACCCGTATTCTTCGTGTATTCAGTGAAGGCCTGCCTTACAAAGATCTGGATAAAAAAGCGATGACGATCAGAAATCTTGGTTTTGAAAACGACAGTGAATCCAGACAGCTGGCCCGTTATATCAAAGAAGTTACGGAAGAATATGTGAAAGGGCTGGAGATCAAACTGATCTACAGAAATGACAGGTTTCTGCGCGGAGGAGATCACACCAGTTTTGTGAATAATGGATTTCCTTCTGTAAGACTGACCGAGTATTATGAAAATTACGACCATCAGCATCAGGATATTAGAGTTGAAAACAATAAGCAGTACGGTGATCTTCCTGAATTTATCGATTTTAAATATCTGAAAAAGAATGTAGCAGCCAATATTGCTGTTCTTGCCAATCTTGCAAAATCTCCTTCAAAACCGGAGAAAGTTGAAATGGATGTAAAAGAGCTGACGAATTCCACCACTTTACATTGGGAAACGCCAAAATCCGGAATCCCTGCAGGATATTATGTGCTGGCAAGGGAAACAGACAGTGCGTTGTGGCAGAAAAAGATCTTCACCACAGGACTTTCTATGAAGATTCCGCTTTCTAAAGACAATTATATTTTCGCTGTACAGAGCGTGAGCCCGTCAGGAAACCTGAGTGTCCCTGTTATACCAGGAATTGCAAAGTGATGGATTGTGCTGAAAACCAGAATTTACATCAGGACCAGGAAAAGTTGATTTGAATACAAGAGAAATAAAACTTATTTTTGCGGTTTATAATAATTCACATGTCTGCATCGTTACTATTAAAATATTTCCCGGATCTTACTGAAAAACAGAAAGAACAGTTCTCCAAATTGGAAAATTTGTACAATGAATGGAATGAAAAGATCAATGTAATTTCCAGAAAAGATATGGAATCACTGTATGAAAAGCACATTCTGCACTCTTTGGGAATTGCAAAAGTGATGGAATTCGCACCGGGAACCAAAGTTTTGGATATCGGAACCGGAGGTGGTTTTCCGGGGATTCCTCTGGCGATCCTTTTTCCTGAAGTAGAATTTACCCTGATTGATTCTATTGGGAAGAAAATCAGTGTAGTACAGGCTGTGGCAGACGGAGTTGGATTAACTAATGTTACCGCTATTCATGGAAGAGCAGAGAAGCTGAAAGAAAAATTCCATTTTGTAGTCAGCAGAGCAGTAACCCAGATGCCGGAATTTTTAAGATGGCTGAAAGGGAAATTTGAAAAAGAACAGTTTAATCCTAAACACAACGGAATTTTATATTTAAAAGGCGGTGATCTTGCTGAAGAGCTTGCCGGAATTAAATGTGAAATATTCAATCTTAAACACTATTTTGATGAAGAATTTTTTGATACCAAGAAAGTAGTTTATGTATCAAAAGGTAATTTTAATTCCTGATTTTTATGTAAATAAGGAATAATTTTTGCTAATATTTGTTAATAATCAGAAAAGTAAAGGTTATGAAAAAACTTTTAAATATTGGATCTTCAGTATTCGTGTTGGGCGTGCTTCTGGTTTCGTGTAATGATGATGATTACCATACCATCGAATCTATTGATAAAATCAAGATAGACAGCGTAAAAATTGTTAATGATACCATGGACGTTTACGCGATACAGAGCATAAAAACGTATTCCACCTATCCGTCTCATTGCGAAGGATTTTACGGATATGATTATGTTTACAATAATAACCTGGAAAGAACAGTTACTTCCTATAAATATATTACCAACGGCCCTTGTACACAAGGGAAATATGTGGGAGCAAATCAGATTAACTTCAGCCCGCAAAGCAAAGGAACCTATACTTTTAAATTCTGGAATGGAGGAAACAACTGGATTACAAAAACCATTGTAGTAGAATAATGAGATTGACTTTTGTATTGTGTTTACTGGCAGCGCAGGTGGTGTACGGGCAGAAAATTTTCTGGGAGGAAGGCAAAAAGCTAACCTGGGATAATTTTAAAAGTCCGGTTAACAAGAAAAAGAATCCTGATGTAGCAGCATACACCCATTGTGGCTGGGAATTTTATGCTGAAAAATCTTCCGATCCAAAAGCACCGGTTGCTATTACTATCAAAACACTGTTTCATGAAGATAAATCATGGAAAGATGCCAAAAGAATGAATGATTATATTCTGCTTCATGAGCAGAAGCATTTTGATATTGCAGAATTATTTGTAAGAAAATTCAGAAAAGCTGTTGCTGAAAAAATAAAGAATTCAGGAGACTACAACAAATATTTCAGAGCAATTTACGATGGGATATCCGTTGATTACAAAAACTTCCAGATGGCTTACGACAGAGAAACCCGTCATGGACTCGATAAAGAAAAACAAACCGAATATAATCAGCCGATTTCTGAACAACTCGACAACTTAAAAAGCTACCAAGCCCTTTGAAATTCCTCAATAAGATCATCCACGAACTGTTAGCACAAAACCCGGATCTTTCGGCGTTTAATATCATTCTGCCCGGAAAACGTCCCATTGTGTTTATCAGACAGATCCTGGAAGAAAATAATTACTCAGGATTTCTTCCCAATTTTTTTACGATAGAGGAACTCATCAATAAAATTGCCGATCAACAGACGATTCAGGGAATTCCGCTGTGGCTTTTCTCTTTTGATGTCTACAGAAGTCTGAATCTTATTCCGAGGGATGATTTTTCAGATTTTCTGAAATGGTTTCCTACACTGCAGAAGGACTGGGATGATATTCTGAAATTCTCAGATAGCGATCAGGCGGTTTTGCAATATATGTTTGATGAAGAAAGAATCAAAGAATGGGCTCAGGACCTTGGGGAAGACGATGATGTCCCAAGAAAAAAGTTTCTTAATTTCTGGCAGAATATGAACGTTTTTCTCCCTGTGCTCAAGGAGAGACTGCAGGAGAGAAACTGGGCTACTTCCGGAATGATTCACGAGGCGGCTAAAGCCAGGATTGTTGATTTTGCAAAAAACACCAGAGAAGAATTCGTTTTTTGTGGGTTCAATGCCTTTACTCCGGTAGAAGAAAAGCTTGTAAGAAGCCTTTTGCAGTGGAATAAAGCGCAGTGTTTCTTTCAGGCAGACCGTTATTATTTTAATGATGAAAGACAGGAAGCCGGAAAATTTCTTAGAAATCATAAAACATGGAAAGAATTTGATGATAACAGAGCTTTTCAATGGATAGAAGACGATTTTAATCAACCTAAAAAAATTAAGGTATACGAAGTGTCCGGGAATGTAACCCAGACCAAAGTTCTGCCCGAAATCTTTAAAGAGATCAATAATAAAACCTATTCCAATACTGCAGTGGTGCTGCTGGATGAAAACCTTCTTCCAGCCAGTCTTGATGTGATGCATGGTGTTGATAATTTGAATATTACAATGGGATTTCCGTTGAAAAACTTGTCTTTCTCCAATGCCGTGAAACGTCTTTTCTACCTGCAGAAACAATTGGAAAAAAACAAACTGTCTTACTATTACAGAGATGTTTTCCCCATTTTGGAAGAGCTGCCGAAATCAGCAGAAGATGAACAGATTATCAATGAGTTTAAAGCTAAAGTAGAAGAGCGGAATATCGTTTATATTTCCAGAAAACTTTTACATGAACTGCTGGGCGGCCTGTCTTATTATGGCCTTCTTCAGAAAGCAACAGGAACCAACGGTTATCTGGATATGCTTATTGAGTTCTGCCAGCAGGTTAAATGGCTTGAAATAGATGATATTCAGTATGAGAATGTCTCTCACTTTGAAAATGCATTCAGAATCATCAAAAACCAGCTGACTCCCTACAATATTGAGATCAAAATGGAAACGCTGGAAATTCTTATCAACCAGCATATCAACTCTGAGAGTATTGACTTTCAGGGAGAACCTCTGAGGGGACTTCAGATCATGGGATTGCTGGAAACGCGTCTCCTGAACTTTGAAAACGTTATTCTGCTTTCTGTGAACGAAGGGAAACTCCCGCTTGGAAACTCACAGAATACTTATATTCCTTTTGATATCCGAAGATTCTTTGATCTCCATACTTTTCTTGAAAATGACAGCATTTATGCCTATCACTTTTACAGGCTGATTCAGGATGCGAAGAATGTCCATTTGCTGTATAATGCTTTAAGCTCCGGAGTGAATACCGGAGAGAAGAGCCGCTTTATTACGCAGATCGAAATGGAGAGTTCTCATGATATTGAACATGTCATTATTGAAAATTCTTCTGAACCTATTGCCACCAAACCGATAGAAATTTCCAAGACACCAATTGTACAGGAACGTCTTCAGAAATGGAAGGAAAAAGTATCTGCTTCCCACCTGACGAGTTATCTTTACAACCCGATTGATTTCTACCTTTCCAAGATTTTAAACACTTCGGAAACGGATGAAATTGAAGAAGAACTGTCGATCAAAAATTACGGAAATCTGGTTCATTATTCACTTCAAGAAGTGTATGAGGTGTTGAAGGGTAAGGTTTTAAAAGAAAACGATTTAAGAAATTCAGTTAAAGCAGTAGATGAATATATAAATATCGCTATTGAAAAGCTGAAGCACCAGCCGGAATTCTACGAAAAAGGAATGAATTATATCCATAAAGCCATTGCTAAAAAGGTCATTGAGAATGTGCTGAATCATGATCTTGAACTCATAAAGCAAGGCAATAAGCTGGAGATTATTGATATCGAAAGGAGGTTTGAAAACATCGATTTTCCTCTTGATGGAAATGATAAAATTTCTTTCTTCGGATTCATTGACCGGATTGATAAACTGAACGGTACTCTGAGAATTATTGATTATAAAACCGCCAGGACTAAAAATCTTACTGTAAAGATCGATCAGGATAACGTAGATGAATATTTCCATAACAGCGACAGGAAGCAGGCCCTTCAGCTTTGTATTTATCATTACGTGGTACAGCACCTTCCTGAGTTTTGGGGTTTCCCGATTGAAACCGGAATCTGGAGTTTTGCAGATGCTAAAAAGGGAATGGTTGCCCTGCAGTTTGATAAAGGAAATATTGATGATGCCATGAAATCTGTGAAGAGCCTTATCCTTGAAATTCTAAATCCAGATATAAATTTCGTAGAAACGATAAAAACGTATTGAAAATTTTTAGTATTACTATGTTTTTTTCTATGTGTATTCTCAATAAATAAGCTGGCTTAGAATCGTTTACTTCACGAAATGTTGTGTTAAAGCAGGTAACTTTTTGTGTATCTTTACTACTTATTAAAAACTTATAAAGTTTAAATCAGATACATTAAGCACCATCAATGAAAAAGATCCTGATATTTTTAGCTATTGCTTTTTCTCTTATTATCAAATCTCAGCAAAAAAATGATTCCCTGAATATTGCGCTTCAGAATGTAACCAAAGATACTAAGTTTGGTCTTGCACTCAGTGGCGGCGGGGCAAAGGGATTTGCACACATCGGGATTTTAAAAATGATCGATTCATTGGGAATCAAAGTAGATTATATCACAGGAACCAGTATGGGAGGGATTCTGGGAGGCTTATATGCAATGGGATATAATGCTGACCAGTTGAAACATACGATCTATAAAATGGACTGGAACAGAATTCTGAGTAATAAAATTCCTTACAATAAAGTCAATATCAGTGAAAAAGACGAATATGATAAGTATATCCTTGAATTTCCAGTAGTCAAAGGATTTCCCACACTTCCAAGCTCTTATATTGAAGGGCAGTACATGGGAGAAGTTCTTAATACGCTTACTTTCAACGCCAAGCATATCAACGATTTCAGTAAACTGAGGATTCCCGTGCAGCTTACTTCCTCCGATATCGAAAACGGAGGTCTGGTGATGCAGAAAGAAGGATCGCTACCGTTGGCTATTCGATCTACATTGGCCATTCCTGCAGCGTTTGCTCCTGTTTATATTGATGGAAAACTTTTGGTGGATGGCGGCCTGGACCGTAATTATCCGGCCAATGAAGTTCGTGAGATGGGTGCCGGTTTTGTGATCGGAGGCTACACCGGATTCAGACTTTTTACGAAAAAAGAGATTGAAAATCCGATGAAGATGATCTATCAGACTCATGCCATCCGCTCTGTAGAAGATTTTAAACATCAGAAAGAATTATCAAATATTCTGGTCGACTTTGTAGATCCACTGGGAGAAATTACAACGAAAGATTTTGCCAAATTCAGAAGGATCATAAAAATAGGAGAGATGGAGGCGAGAAAGCATCTTCCTGAGTTTGTCGCCCTGGCAGAAGCTCAGTGCAAAGCCGGAATTACGTATGAGCATACAATGATTGAAGAAGTGAAACTGCCTACAACAAAATTTACTTTTAACGAAGAAGACGGAACACCCATTACAGATGCTGCAGAAATTGAAGTGCTGAAAAAGCAGATGGGGCTTACGGAAGGGAAGTATTACGATGTAAAAACCGTTAATGAGGCTATAGACAGGGTCTTCGGAATGCGGCAGTATGTAAAGGTGTATTATACCTACACGAAAGTAAACGACGGTCTTGTGATGAATGTTTTTGTGAAAAGAGCAAAAAAGGGAGCATTTAAACTGGCATTGCACTATGATACGGAACAGTCCGTAGGAATTATTGTCAATTATACGTACAGAAATATTCTCCTGAACAGATCCAGGTTTCTGGCAACAGTAGATATTTCCGAACGTTTTAAAGCTAAAGTTGCTTACCAGCAGTTCCTGGACAGTGGTGAACGTTTATGGCTGGATCTGGAAGCTAAAATGGTTCATCTTAAAAGTAATGACCTGAACTTCAGGCTATATGATATCAGTGAAGATGGAGGCGACCGTTTTCCGAACCATATGTACCGTAACATAACCGGAAAAATTGCACTGAATTATAATATCAATCCCAATTCTTACCTGTCTCTGGGAACGGAATTCAGTACGGAAAGAATGTACAGCTTACTGGATAAAGTAGATCAGTCAAAAGTAGATAATTACAGCAAAAAGCTCTATAATCACAGCAATTTCAATACTTTCCTGAAATTTGAACAGAATAATCTTAATAAAAGGTATTTTACAACCAGGGGGAATCATCTTCAGGTGAGCACAAGATTTTACTATGGAGATCAGTATGAACTTTATGATCTGAATACAGTACAGCCTCTCCTTTATCTGATTCTTAATCCGAAAGAGTCTTACTATTTTGAGCCTAAAAATCTCGTTTCATTTACACTGAATGAGAACTTTTTCTACCCGATTACAAGAAGACTGACCGTAAAAGCAAACGTGTTTCTCGGTACGAGCTTTGGTGCCAAAAAAGAAGATCAGGTTCCGTATCTTTTCCTGAACCAAAAGTATAATCTGGGAGGCAGCGAATATAATTATGACCTATTAAGCCCTGAATTCAATGGTCTACGTCAGAAAGAGCTTCCGATGACTTCGGTAGCTAAGGCGGCCATATCATTTCAATACAGAATTATGAAAAAACTCTATCTTACCCCGTCATTCAGTTATGGAAAGGTGAGTGAAGAGTTTTCTCCTTTTAATGACAGTTTTGATATGTTCGGCTACGGAGTAAATCTTGGCTACGAATCGCTTATAGGCCCTATTGGTTTGAATATTTCCAGAAACAGTCAACTTGATTTTTCAAGAATATATTTTAGTGTCGGATTTAAGTTTTAAGGATATGCTCCATTTATAATATTTCAAAAAGGCACTTCATTGCTGAAGTGCCAAAAATTAACTTGAAATAAAGATATAGAGGAGTGATTGATTTATAGTTTTACTTTTTTACTGATGATTCTTCCATTAGAAAGAGTGACTTGTACAAGATATACTCCTGATTCTAAGTTTCTGGATTCAAACACTGGTTTATTAACGTTCTGCTGAACGATCAGAGAGCCAGATATACTGTAAATAGTAATATTTTTAATATCATTGGTGGATGCAGCTACAATTTGTTGTCTCTGAGTATAAATATTAGTACTGTTTTCCGATGATATTGTTCCTCCCACCGATTTACTGAACTGAAGGTTATAGTATGGAGTAACAACTTCAAACGTATAGTTTTTGCTTTCAAGATTCTGAATATTGATTCCTCCGGTTTCCCGATACTGTTTTTTGGAAATACTTTTGATCAGGGTTTTATTTTCATCAAAAATATGTACAGCAGTAAGTTCCTCCTGATCTACTTTTAATTGCAAAAGGGATGCATTCACAGATTGTACAATTTCGTTTTCGGTAACTTCCTGAGGTGTGTTTTTGATGTATGGAATTATTTTATTTTCATTGTTTTCTGATACTTTCAATAAATAAACTCCATCTTTTAAAGTTGATAAATTTTGATCATCGGCTGTTCTGCTCTGGGCTTTTTCTTTATTGAAATCTGTAATTTCAACCAGCTGCATACTGCCTAGGTCCGGTTTTATCTGTGAAGATAGTAAGGAAGGTTTTTCAGAAGTTTTCTCTGGTTGCTTACCGAAAATTGAACCTGCAATCGCCCATTCATTAAGAAGGCCGCCGCTTCTCAGAGTATTGAATTTCGCATTGGAAGCTAAAGTGAAGGGCAGAATTCCTCCTACATGTCCTAATGGGCCCCAATAAAAGGAATCCAGTTTATACTTATTCAGATCCCACCATGGATAATAACCACGCTGAACCTCAATAGTTTTAGAAGTGTTTTCAGGCGGAATCGCTAGATCGACAGTTGAATGACCCAATGTCATAGGCGTTTTATTATACCAGTCGTATACATCCTTAGGTTTCATACATAGCTTTAGCTTGTTATTGGGATTGCTGGTGACATCATTGACGAAACTGGTGGTAAAGAGCTTTCTCCATATAACAGGGCCCCACAAAAGTCCGCCGTTATCCTGAACAACATGATAGTTGTATTTATCGAGGTATTCTGCAGAAATAACTTCTGAAATGTCATTATTATAGGTTTTATAACCTGTATTGTTACAGGTATGAAGTACATTCGCCAGGAATGAGGTGAACGGATAAATATCTTTTTCAAGGACTCCCTTATTTAAAGTTACTCCTGAGAAATCATACGGTCCGTCACCCATGTAGGCATATTTGAATTTTATATTATTGGGATTTGAAATGCTTAATCTTTTTAATGTAGACATCGCAGCATGGGCGCCCTGAGAATATCCGGCTAAGAAATATTCGTCATAACGTTTAATATTGAGTTGTGCCAGTACTTTATTGGCAGCGGTGATAAAATCTATGGTTGCTCCGGCTTCTGTGGCATAATCTACATATGGGTGAGTTCCGTCCCCGGTTCCCATCCCTACGTAATCAGGGGCCATCAGAATATACCCATTGAGTACATAAGATAGTTCAACAACAAATCCAGCGGTTAAAGCTCCTTTGAAATTAGACGGAACATTGTGCCTGCTGTCTGTAGTTCCATGGTCAGATACCACTGTTGAGAGTTTAAAAGGTACATTAGGATACATGAGTAATCCGGTAGCTTTTACAAGAACATTGTTCTCGTTTTTGGTATAATAAGTGATTTTGTATCCTTTCAGCCCGATATTGAAGCTGTTCAGGTAGTTGGTAAACTCAGGAGCATTCTGATCGCCAAGATTATTGGCTATAAAATTGATGACTCCCTGTGGTGTTAAATCCAGTTTCTGTTCGGCACTTACAACATCACCTGCCTGCTGGGCAAAGTAAAATGGAGCTGTAAGACTTAGTAAAAAAGTTGTGATTTTTTTCATATTGTTTGTTTTTGTCTGGTATTAAAGTAATAAATTTAATAAAACAACAAAAACTTTATAAGATCAATAATTATTCATTGAATATAAAATCCCTGCAAAGTGAGTAAACAAAAGAGTCCGACCATTGGCCAGACTCTTTATTATTTATAATTGTATATTTTTTAGAAAGCGTTAATTCCTGTGATGTCCAATCCGGTAATCAGTAAATGAACGTCATGTGTTCCTTCATAAGTAATTACAGATTCCAGGTTTGCGGCATGTCTCATCATCGGGAATTCACCCATAATTCCCATACCTCCTAGGATTTGTCTTGATTCTCTTGCAATGTCAATCGCCATTTTCACGTTATTACGTTTAGCCATTGAAATCTGGGCCGGAGTTGCCTTATGGTCGTTTTTAAGGTTTCCTAGCTGAAGACACAATAACTGGGCTTTTGTAATCTCTGTTAAGAATTCAGCTAATTTTTTCTGCTGAAGCTGGTAAGAACCGATTGGTTTTCCAAACTGTTTTCTTTCTTTGGAATACTGAACGGCGGTACAGTAACAGTCAATCGCAGCACCTATTACTCCCCAGGAAATTCCATATCTTGCAGAATTCAGACAAGATAAAGGTCCTTTCAGTCCTGTTACTCCCGGAAGCAGGTTTTCTTTCGGAACTTTTACGTTGTTAAATACCAGTTCTCCGGTTTTGGAAGCTCTTAAGCTCCATTTATTGTGAGTTTCAGGAGTGGTAAAACCTTCCATACCTCTTTCAACGATCAATCCCTGTACTTTGCCTTCCTCATTTTTTGCCCATACTACAGCGATGTCGCATAAAGGAGAGTTGGTGATCCACATTTTTGCCCCATTTAAAAGATAATGATCTCCCATATCTTTAAAATAAGTTTCCATAGAACCAGGATCAGAACCGTGGTTAGGCTCAGTCAATCCAAAAGATCCGATCATTTCTCCGGCAGCAAGTTTTGGAAGATATTTCTTCTTCTGCTCCTCAGAACCGAATTCGTTAATAGGGAACATCACCAATGAACTTTGTACCGAAGCAGCAGAACGTACCGCAGAATCTCCTCTTTCCAGCTCCTGCATAATCAGACCATAAGAAATCTGATCTAATCCTGAACCACCATACTCAACCGGGATATAAGGCCCCAATGCTCCGATTTTCCCCAATTCTCTCATAAGATTAGGAAGATCTGTATGATTTTGAGCGGCCTGATCTATCTGCGGCATTACAAAACTTTCAACCCAGTCTCTCACAGATTGGCGGATTAGTTTATGTTCTTCAGTAAGTAAAGCATCAATTCCATAATAATCAGGGATGCTTGTAAGAGGATAATATGACATGATTTTTTGATTTGGTTAAAAGTAACATTTTTCGTGATGTTCTGAAAATTTTTTTAAAAACTTGTTTTACTATTGATTTTCAGGGGGCTACTGCTACTTTGTTGATAATTTGAGTTAAATTTATATTTTTATGATTCCTCATCATTAGAGATGGGATACTGATTGGTAGAATTATGAACTTTAGTTTTAAATTTATACAGATAAGGAGCTTTATTGGCCGAGCCGTCATAGAGTTTTTCCATTCTGTCCAGAATATTTAAACTTAAAATTTTTCGCTGAAAATTATTTCTTCTGAATTTTTGTCCTAAAATAGTTTCATACAGAGCCTGAAGATCTTTCATTGTAAATTTTTCAGGAAGCAGGTTACTTGCCGCAACCTCTGTATTGATATTCATTCTCAGGTATTCAAGACCTGTCTCTATAATTCTGTCGTGGTCGAATGCCATTTTAGGAAGGTTGTTGACTTCAAACCATTCACAGCTTTCATTGAAAGCATCAGGGAAAGTATCAGCCAGCGAAAAATCAATGAGGCTGCAGTAACCTACTGTAACAAAACGCTGGAATATCCAGTGATCTTCAGGAACGGTTATTCCTTTATTTTTAAGAAGGATCTGATGTACATTATTCTCCGTACGGTCTATTCTTCCAAAGGTGTGGAACTGTTTCAAAAATAATCCTTTAAGATGGGTTCTTTCAAACAAAACCCTTTCAGCAGCTTCTCTCAGGTCCTCATCATTAAAAACAAAACCACCCGGAAGTGACCATAGATCCAGATCGTGATATTTTAAAAGCAAAACTTTCAGAATATTATTATGAAAGCCGAATATGGTGCAGTCAACTGAAATATGCGCTACGAAATCTTTCGTGTCAATGAGTTCCTGTAGCGTTTCTTTACTTTTTGTGTCTTTAATTTTCATGGCAGTAAAAATAAAACTATTTTCTATTTGTGACAGTAAAATATATAAAACTAATCACAAAAAGCAGAATTACAGAAGATAAGATGTATAATGGATAATAATTCAACAGCTGTTTTTCAAATAAAACAGCCATAATGATAGAGCTTACAGAGCTGCCCAGAGAAGAAAAAATAACAATAAGCGAGGTGAAAAGATTAATCTTGTCTTTATCCACCTGTGCAATCATTTTTGAGTTGATTACAGGGTAGAGGGGGGAAAGAAACAAACCAATAACCGGAAATAAAAAAAGTAAATAGCTGGAATCCTCCGAATCAAAATACTGTATCCCCAGTATAATAATCAGTAAGGTGATAATAAGAGCCATACATGTAATATAATATCTGGGCAATGAAAACCTTTTGATGATATTGGCAGTAACCGTTCGTCCGGCATAAGAAAAGACGGATAGAAAAGAAGTGGCCTGAAGCGCAAAAAAAGAATTGACTTTCAAATGGTTTTTGTAAAAAGAAGGAAGCCATGAATTGAATCCCTGCTCTACAAAGACGATAAAAAAGATTACTCCTAAAAATAAAGCTACCGTAGGTGTGGTAAACCCGGAAAGTTCTGAGAGAATGCTTTTGTTTTCCATAGGCCTGGAATCTGCTACTTCTATCTTTGACAGCAGAAAAATGGTAAATGCTGATAATAAAGCAATCATCAGGAAACCAAACTTCCAAAATTCCGAGTACTGGCTGGAAATTATCCACCCAAAACCGGTATTAACCACGAAAATTCCGATCATAAAAGAAGCTTCTACGTTATTCATGGTCTTTGCCAGGGATTTTTCATCCGAAATATTATTTCTGATAATTCCAAAAACACAGATTTTACCAATAGCGAAACAGGCTCCTATAATCGCAAACCACAATTTATAAAACCAGAAAACCTTTACAAAAGGAAGAAGACAGGAACAGAATCCGACAATAGCCAAGGCCAGAATCAATGCTTTCTTTGGACCGGTTTTGTTGATAAAGCTCACTGCAAAAAGCGAGATAAAAGCAATGGGCAGATCTTTAAAAGATTCTAAAAGCCCCAGTTCTCCGTAGGTGATTTTCTCTTCAGACAGCTGCAGAATCACCAACCCCATACAGTTTAAAACCATTGAAAAAATGAGAAAGGTAAGTTTTAAGGGAAGAGAAATTTTGGATGGCTTGGTGGTCATTTTGGGAGATGAATTTATTAATTTTTTATGATATTTTATGAAATATTGATGCGAAGATAGGGCTTCTAACCCTGAAAAATAAAAGAAAAATTAAAATTTTTATGAATAGAATGTTAATTAATTGAAAAAAAATATATTTTTATTGTCTCAATTTGAGAATTAAACAATAACTGTATATGAATGTAAGAATATCAAGAAGCGTAGGAGTGGTTGCCGTCCTCTATTTTACGGCCAACTTCAGTGCCCAGACCACCAAGTCGAAGGACACAATTGCGAAAGAAAACAAAATAGACGAAGTGGTAGTCATCGGTTACGGTACTCAGAAAAAGAGTAATGTAACGGGAGCTATTGCGAGTATTAAAGCCAGCGACATTGAAAACATACCGGCAGGTAAGCCTGAACAGGTATTGCAGGGTAGAGCTGCAGGGGTTTCTGTTGTTACGAATTCGGGACAGCCTGGTGCTGCTGCTACTGTACGTGTAAGAGGGATTACCAGTTTTGGAGCTGGAAGCAACAGCCCATTGTGGGTAGTAGATGGTATTGTGGTAGACAATATCGGATGGCTTAACCAGTCGGATATAGAAAGTATAGAAGTATTAAAGGACGGAGCATCGTCTGCAATCTATGGAGTCTCTGCAGCAAAAGGAGTAATTCTGGTGACAACCAAAAAAGGGAAGAGAGGAAAACTTAGTCTTTCTTATAACGGGTTTTATGGTTTCTCAAATGCATCCAAAAAACTGGATCTCCTAGATGCTACACAATATGCTAAAGTTATTAATGAAGGTTTTGTTAATGATGGGCACGCACCCAGATTTTCTAATCCTGAATCATTTGGGAAAGGTACCAACTGGCAGGATGCTATTTTCGGAACCGGTGAAAAATCATCTCACGAAGTAAGCATTACCGGAGGGAATGAAAAATCCACCTACTATACCTCTTTTGGATATTTTGATCAGACTGGTATTGTAATGAGTGATATTTCTTATTACAAAAGAATCAATGCAAGATTTAACTCAACCCATAAAGTGACAGATTACCTGACCATAGGGCAAACCTTTGCGTACACACACGTGAAGTCTCAGGGAGTAAGTGCAAACGAAGAATTTGGAGGACCGTTGGCTTCAGCAGTAAACCTGGATCCTATCACTCCGGTTGTCGTGACAGATTGGTCAATGGTAGATTCGGATGGTTATAAAAGTCCTTATATCATCCGTGATTCGGAGGGACGTCCTTACGGAATTTCCCCATATGTAAATAACGAGATGACCAATCCGCAGGCTTTCCGTCATATACAACAAGGTAATTATAACTGGTCTGATGATTTTGTGGGGAACGTTTTTGCAGAACTCAAGTTTCTAGATCACTTTACATTCAAAACAAGTTTAAATGGTAAGAAATCTTATTGGGGAAGCCGCTCTTTTACACCGAAATATTATTTAAGTCCAAATTTTAATAATACCGGTTTTAACAGTCTGAATAAAGTGGACGAAAATAAGTTCGAATGGAGCATGGAAAATACATTGACCTATCAGAACAAGTTTGGTGATCACAACATCAATATCATGGTTGGGCAGGGTGTTTACCGATACAACATTGCGGGCGGTGCCAGTTTGACTTACAGTAACCTTCCTATTGATAACTGGCAGGATGCTTCCTTCAATTTTGATATTCCCAGAGAAAATATCACAGCAAAAGGATGGGACGGAATCGAGACCCGTAAAGCATCTTATTTTGGTAGAATCATTTATGATTATGCAGATAAATATTTATTTACAGGAACAATCCGTAGAGATGGTTCTTCAAAATTTGCTACCAACCAGCACTGGGGAACTTTCCCATCTATGTCACTGGGATGGAACGTTCATAAAGAAAACTTCTGGCCGGAGAACAAAGTTGTTAATAATTTAAAATTAAGAGGAGGTTACGGAGTGTTAGGGAATGACGAAATGGATAACTTCAGATTTGCAAGTTTCATGGTTTCCGGTAGTAATTATACCAACTCCAGTAATAATATCATCATTGGTTATGCGAAAAGTACTTTGGAAAACCCTAATCTGAAATGGGAACAGACCAGCCAGCTGAATATTGCTGCAGATCTGAAATTATTCAACAACTTTACCTTAACAGCAGATTGGTACAAAAAGAAGACTACTGATATTCTCAGACAAATCAATATCCCGGGTTATGTAGGAGTTCCGGTTTCACCTTGGGCAAATGTAGGAGATATGGAAAACTCAGGGGTTGAACTTGAATTAGGCTACAAGAAAAATTGGGAAGATTTCAGCATTTCGGTTAATGGTAACTTCGCAACCATAAAAAATAAAGTTCTTAGACTGGAGGATGATATTGAATACTTCAACCTGGCTTCTTTCCAGACCATGGGAGCGGTATCCAGAGTAGCAGTAGGGCAGCCCTACGGATCATTTTACGGACAAACATATAGTGGGGTTTTCCAGAATCAGGCACAAATTGACAATTATGTAAATGCCAATGGTGTAAAATTATTACCCGATGCAAAACCTGGGGACTTTATCTGGCAGGATAATAATGGAGATGGTAAAATTGATGACAATGATAAAGTAAACTTAGGAAGCTCTATCCCAAAATATACTTTCGGACTTACCGTGAATATGAGCTATAAGAATTTTGATCTGATGATGTTTGCGCAAGGACAGGCTGGTAACAAGATTTTCCAGGGGTTAAGAAGATTGGATTTGCCTGATGCCAACTACCAGACAAGAATCTTAGACAGATGGACAGGTGAGGGATCTACCAATGATAATCCGAGACTTACCCGCACTGATTCTAACCACAACTATTCATGGATGTCTAACTATTACCTTCAGAAAGGAGATTATGTGCGTCTGAAAATTGTTCAGCTAGGATATACTATTCCTCAGGATGTTACCCAACGTTTTGGAATGAGCAAGGTAAGACTGTACATCACAGGAGAGAACCTGGTTACTTTTACAAAATATACAGGATATGACCCTGAAATTGCGGGAAGAAATAATTCTGAGCAGGATATTATCGGTGTAGACAGAGCTTACTATCCACAAGCCAGAACATTCCTTATAGGAGCTAATATTCAATTTTAATGACCAACAAAATGAAAAATAAGAATTTAATATATAAAGGACTTGCCGTAGCGTTTCTGACAGGTCTGAGTTTTACCAATATCGGTTGTAGTGATTCCTATCTGGATGATGTAAAGAATTCAGGATCTTTTAATACAGATTTATATTTTCAGAATGAGCAGCAGTCTTTCAGTGCATTGATCTCCGTATATGATCCTTTAAGAAAGTATTCGGCTGGATTTGAAAATACCGTAACATTCTTTAATGCAGGATCTGATGATTTTTATTCCGGTGGGGGAAATTCCAATGACGGAGCGGGTATTCAGGGAATGAACAATTACATGATCAATCCCAATACAATGCCAGCCAGCTATTGGAGAGATTACTATCAGGGAGTTGCCCGTGCTAATCTTTTAATAGAAAGAGTTCCGGGGGCAAATATGAATGAGGATCTTAAAAAAAGATATATTGCAGAAGCTAAAGTTCTTCGTTCTTTATATTATTTTGAATTACTAAGAATGTTTGGAAATATTCCTTTGATTCTTAATACCATAAAGTTTGATGATGATTACTGGAACGTTCCACAGGCCAAGCCGGAAGATGTGTATGCACAGATAGAAAGCGATATCGTTGCTGCTATTCCCGACCTTATGATGACGCCAAGTATCAGTGATAAGGGACGAATCACGCAGGGAACGGCCAGAGCTATATTAGGTAAAATTTATCTTTATGATAAAAAAATGCCTCAGGCAGCCGCACAGTTTGCTGAAGTAAATGGTACGCCAGGAGGAACCAGTCAGTATGGCTACAAACTTGTGGCAGATTATGCAGATTTATTTAAAGTTGCCTTGGAAACTGATCAGGATCCCAATAAATACAAATTCTTATCAGAATCTATCCTTGAAGTAATGCATACCAATAAAGGAAGCTCTGACTGGGGATTCTGGGGACAGGGAAAAGACGAAGGAAACTCTATCAATGTGATGGTAGGACCTCGTTCTTATTTCTTAAAAGATATCCCGAATAACAATGCTCCGGATATTTATTCAGGTTGGGCATTTAATACTGTAACAGAGAACTTTGTTACTTTTATGCAGGGAGATCCAAGACTGGACGTTACCGTTTTCAATGCAAAAAAACTGGTGACAGAGGGTAAGATTACTTATACGCCTGCTTTTGCAGATACCGGATACTTCCTTAATAAGTATTTACCTACAAATGCTTTAAAAACATCGCTTCCGGGACCTCCTGAATTGAATTTCCGTCAGAATTATATTGCTATAAGATTGGCGGATACTTATCTGATGGAGGCAGAAGCATTAGGAGCTTCAGGAGCAAGAGCTCAAGCTTTATTAGATGCGGTAAGAGCAAGAGTTGGGTTATCATCAGTTCCTGTTTCTTTACAGGCTATTAAAGATGAAAGAAGAAGAGAGCTTGCCGGCGAAGGACACAGATGGTTTGACCTTGTAAGATGGGGAGATGCACCATCAATACTTGCATTTAAAGGATTTAAAGCCAATAAAAATGAAATTCTTCCAATTCCTTTCAATGAATTGCCGAATACAGCTTTAAAACAAAATCCTGGTTACTAAAATATGAAGTTTCACAACTTATATAGTTTCTTTAGAGGTGCCGCACTGCTTAGTGGTGTGGCCCTTTTTTCTTTATCTTGTACCTCAGTGGCTTCCAATAAAAAAAATGAAGTGCAGTACTGGCTTACCAAAGGGGATGAAAGTGTAAAATTACAACAGCAGACTTCCGTTAAATTTGTAAACAGCTCCAACAGCTTTCAGAATATTGAAATTGATGATACTCAAAAGTTTCAATATATTGATGGCTTTGGCTATACATTAACAGGAGGAAGTGTTGAGGTAATCAACCGGTTGTCGCCTTCCAAAAGAAAAGCACTGCTTAACGAACTTTTTGGAAATGATAAAAATTCAATATCCATCAGCTATTTAAGACTGAGTATTGGCGCTTCCGATCTTGATGGAGAAGTATTCTCCTACGATGATCTTCCTGAGGGGCAGACTGATCCTTCGCTTTCAAAATTCAGTCTGGCAAAAGACAAAGCTTTGATTGGGATGTTGAAGGAAATTTTAGCAATTAATCCTTCCATTAAAATCATTGCTGCCCCGTGGTCTCCTCCGGTTTGGATGAAGGATAATGGAAAGTCAAAAGGAGGAAGTTTAAAACCTGAATTCTATGGAACGTATGCTCAATATTTTGTAAAATACATCCAGGGAATGAAAAAAGAAGGGATCACCATTGATGCTGTAACTCCTCAGAATGAACCTTTACATCCGGGAAATAATCCAAGTTTGTATATGCCGTCTGAGCAGCAGAGAGATTTTATTAAGAACCATCTGGGACCTGTTTTTAAAACAAATGGCATCACTACCAAAATTGTTGTTTATGATCACAATTGCAACAAACCTGAATATGCTCTTGATATTTTAAAAGATTCTGAAGCTGGCAAATATATAGACGGATCTGCTTTTCATCTGTACGAAGGCGATATTTCTGCATTAAGTACGGTACATAATGCCTTTCCGGATAAGAATTTATACTTTACTGAACAATGGACAGGTTCAAAAGGTACTTTTTCCGAAGACCTGAACTGGCATACGAAAAATGTAATCATAGGCTCTATGAGAAACTGGAGCAAGATAGCTCTGGAATGGAATCTTGCCAACGATCCGAAATATGCTCCGCATACAGATGGAGGATGTACAGAATGTAAAGGAGCGATTACCATTTCTGACAGTGAGAATTTCACCAGAAATGTTTCTTACTATATCATTGCCCACGCTTCAAAATTTATTCCGGCAGGATCTCAGCGTATCGCTTCCACTCAGACGGATAAGCTTTCAACGGCTGCCTTTAAGACTCAATTTGGGAAAATAGTTTTAATTGTGCAGAACGATAATCAGGCAGATGAAAATTTTAATATTAAATTTGCCGGGAAAACCGCTGCTGTAACAATTTCGGGACGTTCTACAGCAACCTATATTTTTTAATTTGATACTATGAAAAGAGTTTATTTCTTATTGGCATTTTCTGCATTGGGATTGAATGCTTACGGACAGAAGACCATTGATCAGAAAGTAGCAGAGCTGCTGTCTAAAATGACCCTGGAAGAAAAGGTAGGGCAGATGGTGCAATATAGTGGGTTTGAATATGCTACAGGACCCCAGCAATCCAATTCGGCAGCTGTTTTGGAAGAAATCAGGAAGGGGAAAGTAGGTTCTATGCTGAATGTTGCAGGATCAGAGGAAACCAGAGCTTTTCAGAAACTGGCGATGCAGTCAAGGCTGAAAATTCCTTTACTGTTCGGGCAGGATGTTATTCATGGTTATCGTACCACATTCCCTGTCAATCTTGGACAGGCTGCAAGTTGGGATCTGGCCATGATTGAAAAATCAGAAAGAATTGCTGCAACAGAAGCTGCCGCTTACGGTATTCACTGGACATTTGCTCCAATGGTGGATATTGCCAGAGATCCGAGATGGGGAAGAGTAATGGAAGGCTCAGGAGAAGATACTTATCTTGGAACAAAAATAGGGCTGGCAAGAATTAAAGGATTTCAGGGTAGAGGCTTGGGAAGTCTTGATGCCGTAATGGCATGTGCAAAACACTTTGCAGCCTACGGAGCTGCTGTAGGCGGAAGAGATTACAATTCTGTAGATATGAGTCTCAGACAATTGAATGAAACTTATCTTCCTCCTTTCAAAGCCGCTGCGGAGGCAGGAGTAGCCACTTTTATGAACTCCTTCAATGATATTAACGGAATTCCCGCAACGGCCAACCAATATATACAGAGAAACCTCTTAAAAGGAAAATGGAATTATAAAGGTTTTGTGGTGTCAGACTGGGGAAGTATCGGGGAAATGGTTCCTCACGGTTATGCCAAAGATGGAGCTGAAGCTGCTGAAAGAGCAATACAGGGTGGAAGTGATATGGATATGGAAAGCCGTGTGTATATGGCAGAGCTTCCAAAACTGGTGAAAGAAGGAAAAGTAGATGCAAAACTGGTAGATGATGCAGCGGGTAGAATTTTAACCAAGAAATTCGAAATGGGACTTTTCGATGATCCTTACAGATTCAGCAATGAAAAAAGACAAAAAGAACAGACCGATAATCAGGAAAACAGAAAATTTGGAAGAGAATTCGGTTCTAAAAGTATTGTTCTTCTTAAAAACCAGGGAAATATTCTTCCGCTTTCAAAAAGTACAAAAACTGTTGCTCTGATTGGTCCTTTCGGGAAAGAAACGGTAGCGAATCACGGTTTCTGGTCTGTTGCTTTCAAAGATGATAATCAAAGAATAGTTTCTCAATTTGACGGAATTAAAAACCAGCTGGATAAAAACGCTACTTTATTATATGCAAAAGGCTGCAATGTTGACGATCAGGATAAGAGCCAGTTTGCCGAAGCAGTAGAAACGGCGGAAAAAGCAGATGTTGTCATCATGACGCTGGGTGAAGGCCATGCGATGAGTGGAGAAGCAAAAAGCAGAAGTACTATTGGTTTTACAGGTGTTCAGGAAGATTTATTGAAAGAAATTGCCAAAACAGGTAAACCAATCATCCTGATGATCAATGCCGGAAGACCTCTGATTTTCAACTGGGCATCAGACAATATTCCTGCCATTATGTACACATGGTGGCTGGGAACAGAAGCAGGAAACTCTATTGCAGATGTTTTGTTCGGGACAGTGAATCCCGGTGGAAAGCTTCCAATGACTTTCCCAAGAACAGAAGGGCAGATTCCTGTGTACTATAATCATTACAATACAGGAAGACCTGCAAAAAATAATACAGACAGAAACTATGTTTCAGCATATATAGATCTTGATAATGATCCGAAATATCCATTTGGATATGGTTTAAGTTACACGAATTTTAAATACTCTGATATGATATTAAGTTCCACAAATCTTACAGGAAATCAGACACTGAATATTAGTGTTACGGTTTCCAATACAGGAAAATATGATGGTGAGGAGGTAGTACAGCTTTATATCAGGGATCTTTTCGGAAAAGTGGTAAGACCGGTAAAAGAATTGAAAGGCTTTCAGAAAGTATTCATCAAAAAAGGAGAAAGCAAAAAGATCGATTTTAAACTGACTCCCGAAGATCTGAAATTCTTTGATGATAACTTGAATTTTGACTGGGAAGGCGGAGAGTTTGATATTATGATCGGAGCTGATTCTCAACATGTACAGACCAAAAGAATTAGCTGGACAAAATAAGTTGATTCAATTCAATAGGAGCGGGCTTTAGCCCGCTTAATCAAAAGTCAGAAAAAAATGGCTTTAGCCAAAACTTAAATCTACTTATGCATGAATCTCAAAGCTAAAAATATCATCAAAATATGCGCAGCAGGAATTTTTTTCCTTACTGTTTTGAACTGTGCCTCGCACAAACCTGAAGCCCGCAGAACACTGATCTGGAATGATGAGTTTAACGGTAAAGGGCTTCCGGATTCATTAAAATGGAATTATGATACCGGGGGAAGCGGTTTTGGAAATGAAGAAGCTCAGTTTTATACCAAAAACAGACCTGAGAATGCCAGAATGGAAAAGGGAAACCTTATCATTGAAGCCAGAAAAGAAAATTGGGAAAATAATAAATACACTTCTGCCAGGCTTTTAACCAAAGGAAAATTCGCCTTTCAGTATGGAACAGTAGAAGTAAGAGCAAAGCTTCCCAAAGGACGTGGAACCTGGCCTGCCATCTGGATGATGAGTGAAAATATGAAGAAATGGCCGGATGACGGTGAACTGGATATTATGGAACATGTAGGATACAATCAGGGATTTATACATGCTTCTGTCCACACCAAAAAATACAACCATATCCAGGGAACACAGAAGACAGATACCTTGTCTGTAAAAGATGCCAGCGAAAAATTCCATGTCTATAAGGCAGACTGGACTCCCGAAAACATTGATGTTTATGTAGATGATAAGAAATTTTTCACCTATATGAATAAAGAGAAAAATAAGGAAGCATGGCCTTTTGACAGACCTTACTTTATCATTTTAAATCTGGCAGTAGGTGGATTTTGGGGTGGGAAAGAAGGCATTGATGATACGGTATTTCCACAGAAGTATTATATAGACTACGTAAGAGTCTATCAAAATAAATAATGAAAATGAGGACCAGAAGGGTCCGGAAACAGAAAAAATCATGAGAAAATTAATTGTAAGTTGTTTTGTAGTAGGCGTTGTCATCAATGTCAATGCTCAGAATTACTGGAAGAAGAATGCAGGAAAAACAGCTAAAGTAATCCTTACCAACTCGAAAGTGAATGAGAAGATGGCGGATAAAGGAACCGTTACATTTGAACAGTTCGGACAACCTAAAGAAACTGAGGCCTGTATTTTTGTGGCTCCCAACTTTAAATATCAGAAACTGATAGGAATCGGAGGTGCTATTACAGACGCTTCAGCAGAGACTTTTTATAAAATGCCAAAGAATAAGCAGAAAGAAATTCTGGATGCTTATTTCGGAAAAAACGGATTGGGATACACTGTCGTTCGTACCAATATGAATTCCTGTGATTTCTCCAGCGATTCCTATACTTATGTAGAAGACAATGATAATTCTCTGAAAACGTTCAATATTGCACATGATGAGAAGTATAAGATTCCAATGATCAAAGAAGCTCAGAAAGCCATCGGTAATAACTTCACATTCTATTTCTCTCCATGGAGCCCGCCAGCCTGGATGAAATCCAACAAAAGTTTGTACAAAGGAGGAAGATTGGAAAATCAATACTACCAGACATGGGCAGATTATTATATCAAATTCATCAAAGAATACGAAAAGAGAGGAATCAACATCTGGGGGTTGACCGTTCAGAACGAACCAATGGCTACTCAAAGCTGGGAATCATGCATCTATACTGCTGAAGAAGAAGGAGAGTTCCTGAAAAAGAACCTGGGACCAACCCTTTGGAAAAACGGATACAAAGATAAAAAAGTTATGATCTGGGATCACAACAGAGACCTTATCTATCAAAGAGCAACCACTACATTAAGTGATCCTGAAACCTCAAAATACGCTCATGGTATCGGTTATCACTGGTATGAAACATGGAACAATAAAACGCAGCTTTTTGACAATCTGGCAGAAACACACAGAGCATTTCCTGATAAATTCCTGGCCTTTACAGAAGGATGCAAAGAACAGTTCAATATGGATAAAATTTATGATGTAAGTCTGGGGGAATTGTACAGTAAAAATATGCTGAACGATTTCAACAAAGGAAATGCTTTATGGACTGACTGGAATATTCTATTGGATGAAACCGGAGGGCCCAATCACAAAGGAAATTTCTGCTTTGCTCCGATTATTGCTGATACCAAAACAGGAGAGGTGTTCTATACGTATGAATACTATTATATAGGCCACGTTTCAAAATATATCAAACCGAATGCCCACAGAATCGGAAGCTCTTCCAACAGAGCTGCGTTGACGTCTTCTGCGTTTATGAACGAAAACGGCCAGCTGGTAACTGTTATCATGAATGATTCGGACAATGATATTGAAACGAATCTATGGATAGAAGGGATGGCTGCCAAACTGAATGCTCCGGCACACTCTATACAGACCGTAATTTTATAGTTTCATATTACATATTAATATTATTTTTGACAGACCCGGCGGCCTCAAAGAGGCCGCCGGGTTTTATCATGAGGAAATACTGAAAAATTTTTCATCATTATTTATCATAATATTATTTCGAATTAATGTATTTACTTTTTTAGTATTTTTGGCGAAATTTTTAACCATGAAAAAATATCTATTGTTTTCTTTATTGGCATTTTCAAGTATGAATGCCGCAACACTATATGTTAATTCATCTGCCACAGGGTCAAACAATGGTCTTTCGTGGGCCAATGCTTATACAGATTTACAGACAGCGATGAGTAATGCCGTATATGGAGATGAAATCTGGGTAGCAGCGGGAGTGTACAAAGCAACTTCTACCACCGATAGAACCATCTCATTCAACATGAAAAATGGAGTCAGCTTATATGGGGGATTTAGTGGAACAGAAACTTCAATAGGGCAAAGAAACATCAGCCAGAATCCTACAACACTTTCAGGAGATATCGGTGCTATTGGAGATAGCTCGGATAATACCAATACGATCCTTAAAGTTATCAATACTACATCAGGTTTGACGGTAGATGGCTTTAGATTTATTTCTGGGAGAGCAGGTGGAGCAGGAGGAATTTCTTTGAACAACAATACTGGTATTATTAATATTAAAAATTGCTATTTCTATGATAATCAAGGGTCTGCCGCCGGAGCTATTTTTCAGGCTTACCAGGGAAATTACACTGTAAATGTTATCAATTGTGATTTTATTAGTAATATATCTGTATACGGAGCTGTTTTTTCTGATGACTCAAACAATAATAACCTTACCATAAGTAATTGTAAATTCAAGGGTTCTGTAGCTGGAGGGAATGCTGTATTGAGATTTTTGGGAGCTAATTTTGTGATGGACAGATGTGTCGTTACAAATAATACCTCTAATCAATCAAGTCTTTTTTATATTGATGCTAATAATTCAGCGAAGATCAGCAATACAATCCTTGCAGGAAATTCCTATCATGAATGTGCACTGGCTCTGTACAGCAGTAATGGAATTCCTCAGATCTTAGAGAATGTGACTGTTGTTCATAATAAAAAAATATTCCTTACAAATACATTTGAAACAGCTGTTTATAGTGCTAATGGTAAATTTAATCTGTATAATTCTATTGTTTACGGAAATACAAATTCATCCAATAATGATCAGGTTGATGCTGGTAATATTGTATCACATTCTATTGTAGAGAACGGTTATACAGGAGGAACCAACGTTTTAAATGTTAATCCTGTATTTACAAACTCAAATACTTTAAGTGCCGCACCGTTTGACTGTACATCTTATAATTATCAATTGGATAGTTCTTCTGCAGCAATCAATGCAGGCAATAACAGTTTTGTTACCCAGACACAAGATTTATTGGGAAATAACAGGATTTTTGGCACTGCCGTTGATCTTGGGGCCTATGAAGCAACTACAAATCTGGGAACAAATGAGAATGCATACAAGAAAATAACATTGTTTTATGATTTTAAAAGCGAAAATATCATAATAAAAAATAGAAACAGTAATAATATCGTGACTATTTATGATAGTATGGGAAGAACCGTTTTAAAAGCAAATATCAGTGATTCTTTATCTTTATCAGAGTTTATGCCGGGTGTTTATTTTGTAACTCTTCAAAATACTTCTGAGAAAATTAAAGTATTAAAAAAATAAAAGGTTGCTGTAAAAACCAGATAGTTTGTTTTTATCAAAGGAGCTGTTTTATGAAATAAAACAGCTCCTTTATTCTGATTAATAAAAAAATCGCATTAAATACTAAGTATAATGCGATTTTGTTGATGACCTTAGATAGGTTATTATTTTTCAGTATCATATTTACTGATCACTTTCTGAGTAACTCCTGAACTGCTGAAACCTCCGTCATGGAACAGGTTCTGCATCGTTACTTTCTTCGTAAGATCAGAGAATAAAGTTACACAGTAGTCTGCACATTCAAGAGCAGTAGCATTTCCTAGTGGAGACATATCTTCTGCATATCCAAGGAATCCTCCGAAACCTTTAACACCACTACCTGCAGTAGTCATTGTAGGAGACTGAGAAACTGTATTTACACGTACTTTTCTTTCTCCCCAGTAGTTTCCGAAAGTTCTTGCAATACTTTCAAGGTACGCTTTGTTATCAGACATATCGTTGTAATCCGGGAATGTTCTCTGAGCTGCAATATAAGTAAGCGCCAAAATGCTTCCCCATTCGTTCATACAGTCTTTCTCCCATGCTACACGCATTACTTTGTGGAAAGAAACAGCGGAAATATCCCAGCCTTTTTCCAACCAGTCGTAATTCATTTCTGTATAGTGTTTTCCTTTTCTTACGTTGATAGACATACCGATAGAGTGAAGGATAAAGTCGATTTTTCCAAATTTTGCAACAGCGGCATCAAAAAGTTTTTCAAGATCTTCTACAGAAGTAGCATCAGCACCTATTACTTCAGAACCTGTCTTTTCTGCTAAACCATTAAGTTCTCCCATTCTTAATGCTATAGGAGCATTAGATAAGATAAATTCAGCACCTTCCTCATGGCATCTTTCAGCAACTTTCCATGCGATAGATTGTTCATTAAGGGCTCCAAAAATAATTCCCTTTTTGCCTTTAAGTAAACCGTATGACATAATTTTTTAATGTTTATTATAATACAAATGTAACAATAATTGTGCTTATGGCATAATAAAAAATGGAGCCTTATCAATTTAAGACTCCATTTTATTGAAAATATTTATATGACTGAAATACTAATTGGTTTTCTTATTCCATTCTGCCTTTACATCTTCCGCCGCATCTTTGGTTTTTTCCCATGCCTCATCTGCTTTATCCTTAATATCTTCCCAGGCATCGGATACATTAGCTTTTACCCTGTCTAGCCAGTCTTCCTGGCTGGCCTCCTCATCATTATTCCTCTTCTCATTGATATAGTCTTTAGCCTTGTCTGCCAATTCATTGATTTTCCATTTAGTTTTGTCCGCTGCATTCTGTAAAGAGTTTTCTACATTACTTACTGCATTTTCCGCTTTGTTATACTCTGAATTGTTCATAATGATATAAATTTTGGTGTTATAATAATAATTTAACAATAACCATTCCTAAAACACGGCTTCTCTGTTAAATTTTTCATAATCTTTTGTTATGTTTTCCTAAATCAGTAGTAACTTAGGGTGTAAAATTTGATAATTATGGAAAAAATACGTTGTGGTTGGTGCGAAAAAGATGATCTCTACAGGAAATATCATGATGATGAGTGGGGAAGGCCCACCTATGATGATGAAACCATATTTGAATTTTTAATTCTTGAAAGCTTCCAGGCTGGTTTAAGCTGGTATACTATTTTATCTAAAAGGGAAAATTTCAGAAAAGCTTTTGATCATTTTGATTATAAAAAAGTAGCTGCCTATTCTGATAAAAAGATTGAAGAATTAATGAACAACCCAGGAATTATAAGAAACAGACTTAAAATTCTTGCAGCGGTTACCAATGCTCAAAGATTTATGGAAGTTCAGAAAGAGTTTGGAAGCTTTTCCAACTATATCTGGGGTTTTGTAGATGGAAAGCCAATCGATAACAATCCGGAGAAATTGTCTGAAGTTCCTGCCACGACAGAGATTTCTGACCGTATTTCTAAAGACCTTAAAAAGAGAGGATTCAAATTTGTCGGATCTACAGTAGTTTATGCCCATATGCAGGCCACCGGAATGGTCAATGATCACGTAAGGGATTGCTTTACAAGGAAATAAATGTAGGATGTTAACTTTAATAACGTATTACACAAAATACCCTTTAAAATAATTGCAAAATATAAATTCTGAAAGGTTTATCAATACCCTGTCTCATAACTTATTGATATTTTTGTAGGATTAAAAATGAAAACCTCTGTTGAAATATGAAGAAAATAGGAATTATAGGCTATGGCTGGCTGGGAGAAAGACTCGCATCTTCCTTATCCGGAAAATATACACTGGCAACTACAACTACAACAGAAAGTAAAGTAAATCTACTAAATAATAAAGGAATTCATGCTGTAATGGCTTCTTTCCCGGACTATCAGTTGACAGAACCTCTTTTCCAATGGCAGGAAATTAAAAATATGGATGTTTTGATTATTACAATTCCTGTTTCTGAAAAAAGTTGTTGTGTAAGCTCTTTGTATAACAGGATTCAGAATTTGTCAGCTTTTATAGGAGACTTTAAAGGGCAGATGTTTCTGATGAGTTCTACAGGTGTTTATCCCGATATTGCTAAAGAATTTACAGAAGAAGATGTTCCTTTTGAGAAAATATCAGGCGAAAGAATGTTGAGAAATAAATATCCCCAACTGAATATTCTAAGACTTGGAGGGTTGATGGGAGATAACAGACTTTTAAAAAATTATAATGTAGGTAATCCGGACCATGCGGTAAATCATATTCATTATGCTGATATCAGCAGGATTATCTCAGAAATGATTGAACAGAAAAGTGAATCAAAACTTTATAATGTTACGGCTCCTGTACATCCTGCGAAAAGTCAGGTGATTAACGCACAGAAAAATCTACTTGATGAAGAAGAGTTTGAAGTGAAAGGAAAAAAGGTTCTGTCATCAAAGCTGGTTTCAGAACTGAATTATGTATTTCAGCATCCGGATCCGAGAACATTTCATTTGTAACCATGGTATTTGTATCATTGATTATTGGCTTTTAACCTATTTTACTTACAACATTTCTTTTGACGACTATGTCATTCCGAAGGAATCTAAATACAGTTTTTTTTAAATAACATAGAGATTCGTACGGAATGACAAACCGGATGGGTAGTTTTATTCATCGTGAAAGAATCAATATTTTCAGCAAGATACAATTCAATAGCAACGGGCTTTAGCCCGTTAAAAAATAGATAAAAATTCCATTGGCTTTAGCCGAAACCTAATAAAAAAACCTCCGGAAACAGTTTCCTGAGGTTTTAGTTTTTATCAAATAAAAATTACTTGATAATTCTTTCCAACACCCATTCAATAAGGTTTTTCTCAGATGCATGGTGATCTGCAGAGAACTCACCGCGTCTTCTATTGGCAATAACGTTATTCACGGTAATGGCTTTGTGTCCTAATAATTTTGAAAGAGCATAGATCGCAGAAGTTTCCATCTCAAAATTGGTAATTCCAAGATCATTCAGCGTTTCTAAGAATTGATCATCTACCGCTTTCAAACGAAGCTGTCTTCCCTGTGGAGCATAGAATCCCGGAAATGTTGCTGTATTTCCGTGGTATTTGGCATCTTTATAATATTCTCCCATTTCTTCCGCCCAGTCTGAGAAGTAAAGCATTGGCTTGATTCTTTCGTAAGGGAATTTTTCTAAGAAGCTTTTAGAAAACTCATTTTCGAAGTTGTAATCCTGGTAGAAGTGCATCAATCCGTCCAAACCTACAACATTCTGCGTTACTAGCATATTGTCTACCTGTACATCCGGGTTTACACTTCCGCAAGTTCCCATACGGAAAAGCTCAAGCGCTTTGTGCTCAGTCTTGAATTCTTTGTTTTTAAGATCAATGTTCACCAAAGCATCCAGTTCGTTCATCACGATATCGATGTTTTCAGTTCCGATACCTGTAGACATTACAGTAATTCTTTCTCCACGAAGCGTTCCTGTATGCGTATAGAATTCTCTTTTATTTTTCTTGATTTCTACGGTATCAAAGTATTTTGAGACCTTTGCCACTCTGTCAGGATCACCTACAAGGATGATTTTGTCAGCAATATCTTCAGGTAAAAGATTCAGGTGGTATACACTTCCGTCTTCATTCAGAACAAGTTCTGAGGCAGCAAGTTTGTTTAGCATAATATGTATATTTTTTGTTTTTTTAATTAATCATAATGGCTTCTTTATAAGGAGATGCCATAACCTCGTAGATGTCATTGTATTCTTCTACAATCCTTTTCTGTCCGTTCATAACCTCATATACAGTAATGACCGTCTTTTCAATGTTTTTAGGATCTTTCCTCTGTGAAGTGATTTCGTAGAAGTGATCATCTTTTTTAAGAATAGAAATCAGTTCTTCCTTTGTTGAGTTGTTGGAAGTCATCATTCCGGGGAACTCTGTAACAATATCTTTCAGGTCAGAATAATTTTTATAAGGCTTGGTTATACCATTGGAATGTACATAAACATTGGGAATGTTTTTATCTTTTTCCAGGCGGACCAAATAATAATCAGCCCCTCTTTTCTCTGCATATACAGCCATTTCCTGTTTCTTTTCAGGTTGTTTTTCCTGCTGCTTTTTCTTTTGGGAAAATGCTGCCACAGAAAGGAAACTTGCTGCCACAGCAAACCATAGTTTTGTTTTCATACTCCTATTTAGTTTTTTTGATGTGTTGAATTTAATTTAAAAAATCCTCTCCCAATAATCTCCCGCCATTATTTTCCGGTATTTCGAAGAACCGTTCTCTTTAGAATAATGAATTTGATTTCGGGGTTTAAAATTAGTGAAAAATATAATATCAGAAATATAAACATTATTTAATCTCTTATTAAAACTCAGATAACATCAGATGAATAGTTTTGCCGCTAAAAATTCATGAGATCTTATCCACTGCTTATAATCATCCTTCTGACAGGATTTGCAGTAATGTCCTTTAATCCTGTTTATAAAGGAAAAGAAAGCGAAAATACATTTGTCAATAAAGGGTTGTCCGACTTTAGAATAAAGCTTGAACAATTGAAATCCGATGTTGATAAGTTCTCTGAAGACCGTATTTCTCTGGAAGAACTGCAGAAATCGCTGAGCAGTACAAGAAACTCATTCAAGGAAATAGAATTTTATATTGCTTACCATTATCCTGAATTTACCAAAACCCACCTTAATGCAGCGCCATTGTTTCACATCGAAGCAGCTGGGACATCGTCATACACACTTCCTCCTGAAGGATTGCAGGTGCTTGATGAACTTATATTTTCAGAGGAAGCAGGGAATGAAAAAGAAAAGATCAAAACCATTACTACCTTTTTGTACAACAGCTATTCCGGGTTTTATTTAAGTGCTTTAAAAAATGGGTTGAGCAAAGGAAATAACAAAACACTGCCTTTGCGAATAGAGTTGATCAGGATCTATTCACTGGGTGTCTCAGGTTTTGATACACCAGGCTCTTTGAATATTTCCGAAGAAACAAGCCATGCACTTGCAGGAATTCAGAAGTACATTAATGATGATCTTTATTTTAAAAATTATAATACTCAGAAAGCCAATCAGATTTTAACAGAAGCCATCAACTATCTTTCAAAAAACACCGACTTTGAAAACTTTGACAGGATTGAATTTTATAAAAAATACGTGCAGCCTTTATATGAAGAACTTGGGAAATGGGATGGAAGACCAGATGACCTTAAAGAATTTTCAGGCTGGAATGTAGGGAATAAGAACTTTTTCAGCAGTGATTTTTTAGATCCCTATTTTTATACTTTATTAAAATCTTCGGAAGATAATCCGGAGCTCCGTAACCTTGGAAAATCCATTTTCTACGATCGGAACTTAAGTGGTAACGGGAAAATGAGCTGTGCGACTTGCCACCTTCAGGAAAATGCTTTTACAGATCTGAAAGCAAAATCACAAAGTAATGTGGAAGGGAAAACAGTGTTGAGAAATTCTCCATCTTTATACAATGCGGTCTTCGCTAAGAGATTTTTCTATGATCTTCGTGCTTTCTATCTTGAACAGCAGGCAGAACACGTTATTTATAATGAGCAGGAATTCAATACCAGCTATGAAAGCATTATCAGGAAATTAAAAACAAAACCTGAGTATAAAAAAGCGTTCCGAAATGCCTTCAAGGACGGAAAAATCAGTAAAGAAAATTTCTCGAAAGCATTAAGTTCTTATGTGGCTTCCCTGTACTCATTTGACAGCGATTTTGACCGTTTTATGAGGAATGAAAAAAATGTTTCCGATGATGTGAAAAAAGGATTCAACCTCTTTATGGGAAAAGCCAATTGTGCAACCTGCCATTTTGCACCCACATTTTCCGGATTGGTACCGCCGTTTTTTAATGAAAATGAATCCGAAGTACTGGGAGTAACTACCAGGCCGATCAAACAGCTTCCGGTAGAACTTGATCAGGACTTAGGAAGAGGAAACAGCCCGGTGAAAAAAGAAAAGTCATGGATTTATGATTACTCTTTTAAAACCGTGACAGTGAGAAATATCGCACTTACAAAGCCCTATTTCCATAATGGAGCTTTCAATACTTTGGAAGAAGTTCTTGATTTTTATAATGAAGGCGGAGGAGAAGGTTTAGGATTAAAAATGAAAAATCAGACGCTGGCACCCGATAAATTGAACCTCACCGAAACAGAAATAAAACAGATCATCGCCTTTCTGAATGCTCTTACGGATGTGAGTAAAGCGAAATAGGCGGGATGCGGGATGCGGGGTTCGAGTGTGGGAGAGTTTGAGAGTGAGGGGGTAGAGATTCGGATTTCGGGTAGGGCAAGTGTGATTCGAGCTTTATGATGGATAGTTGGAGATGGATTACTTCTATTCATAAATATTATTTTAAAGTATTTTTTTATCCTATACTTTCCGTGCGAATCCCGAATCCCGCACCTAGCACCTTGTACTCTCAAACTCTCCCACACTCAAACTCTCCAACCCTCGAACTCCTCACTACTTAACAGAAAATTAACCCACTTAACATTAGGTTTTTGATAAGTTAATATTCGATGATTTAGATTTAAAATCCTATTAACAGAGAAAAAGCGCTAAAAAAATAGTTTTGCAAGGTCTAATAAATCAAATAAAAAATGAAGAAAAAACTACTAGCAGTGGGAGCTTTGGCGATACTGGCCAGTTCTGGTCTTCAGGCGCAGACCTTGATATTCAATAAGAATGCGTCATGGAGCTATAAAGATAACAACCAGGCGCAGCCAGCCGGTTGGAATGCCCAAACCTATGATATTTCAACATGGGCAGTAGGAAACGGTCCGTTAGGATATGGAGATCCTGTAACGACTACCATCAATTCAGGGCTTACTACAGCCTATTTTGCTAAAGATTTTACGGTAGATCTTTCAACGCTTTCCGATACTATGGAGTTTGGTGTGATGAGAGACGACGGTATTATTGTATACCTTAACGGAGAAGAAGTTGTAAGAGATAATATGCCTGCAGGTGCTGTTACATTCAATACTTTCTCCAGTACTACTATTGATGGGGCAGCAGAGAGTGTTTATAACATTTTTTCAATTCCAAAATCAAAATTTGTAAACGGTGTTAACAGATTTTCTATTGAATTACATAACAGAAGTACAACCAGTTCAGACTTAAGAATTGATGCTTATCTGAAAACGACTACCAATACAACTATTCCTGTAGCTTGTAACGGAACACATATCAGCTGTTTTACTTCAATTGTTCCTACAGCACAAACCAATAAGTTAATTATTCCTGCTGAACACAAATACCAGCTTATTTTAAAAGAAGGGGATAGCTATACTGAAGGCGGAGGATTAGTAGGAGGTCAAAATGACTTTACTGCTTATGTTCCAAAAACTGGAAGCAGTACCAACGGATATCTATCTGTAAACCATGAAACGAATCCAGGTGGAGTTACCATGGCAGAAATCAACTATAACGCGGCTTCAAAGCTTTGGCAGCTGACAAAATCAAGAGCCGTAAGTTTCTCAGATCCAAGTTTGGTTCAAACCATCAGAAACTGTTCAGGAGGAATTACGCCTTGGGGAACTGTGGTGACCGCTGAAGAATCTGTTACTTCTAATGATGTGAACAATGATGGGTACAAAGATTACGGTTGGTTAGTAGAAATTGATCCTGCAACAGCACAGGTAATTTCTAAGAATACTGACGGTTCCAAAGGAAAACTTTGGCAGATGGGAATCATGAACCATGAAAACGTAGTGATCAATAATGCAGGAACTATAGCTTACTACGGTGAAGACGGTGGAACTCACATGGTATACAAATATGTAATGGATACTCCAAATGATCTCTCTTCAGGAAACCTTTATGTATTAAAACTGGATCAGGGGTTAACGGCTGCAGGGGATCCGGCAGGAACTACAGCGACATGGATTCAGGTTCCGAATAAAGAAAAAGCAGATCAGAATAATACCAATACCAATGCTCTGACTTTGGGAGGAACAAAATTTAATGGAGTAGAAGATGTTGATATCAGCCCGCTGGATGGTAAAATCTATTTTACAGCCAAAGGATTAGACAGAGTATACCGTTTACAGGATAACGGAACTACGGCTTCTCAGGTAGAAACATTTGTAGGTGGAAGTTCTTCTGTATATTCTTTCAATACAGCTCAGGGAATGAAATCTGAAGCCTGGGGAGACGGAAATGACAACCTTACTTTTGATGAACTCGGAAACCTTTGGGTACTTCAGGACGGAGGTAAAAACTATATCTGGGTCATTGCTCCGGATCATACACAGGCCAATCCGAAAGTAAGACTATTTGCTTCTATGCCGGCTGGTTCGGAACCTACAGGATTGACATTTACACCTGATCATAAATTTGGTTTCTTCTCTATTCAACACCCGGATTCAACAATTTCTACAGATGTAGATGCTACAGGAAATACGATTGATTACAGAGGAAAATCAGCAACAATCGTTATTGCCCTTAAAAATAATCTTGGAACTGAGGGAACTTTAGGAACTATTGAGACCAAAATTGAAGAAAATACAGTAACGGTAGCACCGAACCCAACTTCAGGAGTGGTAAAAATCAATTCAGCAAAAGGATTGAAAGATATTTCTGTAACAGCTTACAGCATGGACGGGAAAATCGTTTACACGAAGAAATTCAACGGAACCAATAAAGCATTGGATCTTGATTTCACACAACAGTTGGAAGGATCACGAGTTTTAGTTTTAAATATTGAAGCTGAAGGAGGATTCCAGAAAACAGTTAAACTTGTAAAGAAATAAATTATTTATAATTCTTGTCTGTCGGCAGCTTGGGTTGCTGGCAGACCTTTTATCTTTATGAAAAAGCTTTTCTTATTGATTTCCGTCATCTCACTTTCTCAGATCAAAGCACAGATTGATCCGGTGAAATATCCTACATTTACCAATATTGAAGATGCTTTAAAAAGTAAAAAAGCGGTTTACAGTATAAGTTTCAGAGAAAAGGGTCTTTTTAATATTCCTCCTCAGATTGTAAAGCTGGATTCATTATTCTTTTTGAATATTATGGCGAATAAGCTTGAGAAAATGGATCAGGAACTTTTTGCTTTAAAAGAACTGGAAATGTTAAATGTGAATGAAAACAGCATTAAATTTATTCCTGATGAGGTAAGTAATCTGAAGAAACTGACTACTTTTTCTATGAATCTGAATAGCCTCACAAGCATTAATCCTAATCTTGCAAAGCTTCAGAACCTAAAAGTGGTACATTTTGATGCTAATAATCTGAATACATTTCCCGAAGCCCTTATGGAAATTCCAACACTGGAAGAAATCAACCTTCAGGGAAACCAGATAAGCTTTATTGCAGACAAACTGGATCGGATCAAAAACCTGAAATTTCTCAACCTTTCAGATAACCAGATCAATGATCTTGGAAATCTTTCTTTTCCAGAAAATTTAAAATATCTTGAACTGCAGCAGAATGTTATTATCAGGCTTCCGGAAAACCTTTTTAAAGCAAAGAATCTGGAATTTCTGAATGTAAGCGGAAATCATATCACAGAAATATCGCCCAAAGTAAAAGGGCTGAAAAATATCGTCAGCATGAATCTGGCCAATAATAATCTGAAAGATATTCCTGTAGAAATCAAACAGCTTAAAAAGCTGAAAACGTTGATTCTTACAGGAAATCCTATAGAAAAATCTAAAATTGAAAACTTAAAAACCTTACTGCCGGAAACCCAGATCTATTTCTAGAACTATCCGCCAACACGTTTGGTTTTATAGCCCATTTCTTTAAGGATATTCATGATTTTATCACGGTTATCTCCTTGAATGATAATCGTTCCATCCTTCTCAGAGCCGCCTATACCAAGGGTGGTTTTTATTTTCTTTGAGATTTTTTTCAGGTCTTCCTCGCTGCCTTCCCAGCCTTCAACAATCGTTACAGGCTTACCGTTTCTTCCTTTTTTCTCAAATTTGCATACCAAAGGCTCTTTCTGCTTGAATTCTTCTTCAGGCATCTCAAAATCCTGCTCTTCATGATCAGGAAAAAGATTCTTCAATTGATCTCGTAAATCCATACCGCAAAATTAAAAAGAATTACCGATTAATGAACTGAAATAATCAACGAAATTTCAATTTTTCAACCCTGACAGGTTTCAACCTTAACAGCTTTTATTTCCATTCTTGTATAAGTTTTTATATTTTTAACCGTTTGATAAGATATCTTTAAAAACTAATATGAAAACCAGATACATTTTTACATGTCTTCTTTTAGCTTCCGGAATTGCAAAAGCACAGACACGTTTCTCCACTGATCCATTGAACGCTGTATTTGAAACCAGAGATACAGACCGGTTCTGGAAAGCATTCGATAAAATGGATGTCTCAAAAGAAAACCCTTTTAGAGATTATATCAGCAACGGATCTCAAGGCGTAAAAGGTTTTATGGAATACCGCATAATCAATGCTGATTCTTTGTATACCATGGTAAAAAAGAGAAAAGAAGACTATCTGAAAAGCCGTCATGTTCTGGCAGGAATCAACCAAAAAGAAAAAAGAATCAGGGCTGTTTACAGTGCATTAAAATACTGGTATCCACAGGCAAAATTTCCACCAATATATTTTGTATACGGAAGGTTTAATACAGGAGGAACATTTTCTAAAGACGGCATTATGATCGGTACAGAAACTCTTCAGAATCTGGATGGCATTGCAGGACTTGTTTCTCATGAGACGATTCATTTCCAACAGGATATCAAAGGAACTGATAACCTTTTAAAATACACATTAAGTGAAGGGAGTGCTGATTTTCTCAGTGAATTAGTATCAGGAGAAACCAATAACAGTCCGTTTTATCAATATGGAGAGGCCCATGCTGATAAACTGTATAAAGAATTTGTAACTGTATTAAAGAAGAAAGATCCTACGGACTGGCTTTATGGAACCACCAAAAAAGATGATCGTCCTAATGATCTTGGATATTGGATGGGGTATAAAATTTCTGAGGCTTATTTCTTGAAACAAACAGACAAGCATAAGGCTATCCACAATATTTTAAATATTCAGAATCCTCTTTTGTTTCTTAAAGAGAGTGGCCTTTTGGATCGGTATATCAGAGAATATGTGAAGCAAAATAATAGCAGTTTTGAAGATTTTTTTAAAGAATAAAATGGAATACTGCTGGCAATTTAAAAGTTCATCATTATACGAACCGTGTCAAGGTTTTAAACCTTGACACGGTTAAAATTTCAAAATTAATTGACTAATCATCAGCAGTCCATAAAATTCAAGACTTCAAATTCTTCTATTCATAGGAAATTAGGTAAATTTGTCTAACAAAAGTTTTACAAAATGTCGAAAAAAGCAATACTGGCCATTCTTGACGGATGGGGATTGGGAACAAACCCTAACGTTTCTGCAATAGATAAAGCAAATACACCATTCATAGACAGCTGTTACCAGAAATTTCCACATACCACCCTTGAAGCAAGCGGGCTGGCGGTAGGTTTACCAGCCGGACAGATGGGAAATTCTGAAGTGGGACACATGAACCTGGGAGCCGGAAGAGTCGTTTACCAAAACCTGGTAAAACTGAATATGGCTGTTGAAAACGGAACATTGGGTCAGGAAAAAGTGATTCAGGATGCCTTTGAATACGCCAAAAAAGAAAATAAAAAAGTACATTTCATCGGACTGGTTTCCAACGGAGGTGTACACTCACATATCAATCACTTAAAAGGATTACTGACCGCTGCAAAAGAGTTCGGATTGAATGAGAACGTTTTTGTTCACGCATTTACCGATGGTAGAGACTGCGATCCGCATTCCGGATTAGGATTTATCGATGAACTTCAGAAGCATATGGAAGCAACTACCGGAAAGCTGGCAACAGTGGTAGGAAGATACTATGCCATGGACAGAGATAAAAGATGGGAGCGTGTAAAATTAGCGTACGGTGCCCTTGTGGAAGGAATAGGAGAACAGACAACGGATGCTTTGGCAACAATCAAGATGTATTATGATAATAATGTAACCGATGAGTTCCTGAAGCCTATTATTTTAGTGAATACTACTGCTACAGGAAATGTAGTACCGGTAGCAAGAATCATTGAAGATGATGTGGTGATCTGCTTCAATTTCCGTACAGACAGAGGAAGAGAAATTACAGAAGTTCTTTCCCAGAAAGATTTCCCGGAATTTGGAATGAAGAAGCTGAACCTTTATTATATCACATTGACGAACTATGATAAAACATTCCAGAATGTGCAGGTTGTTTTTGATGAAAACGTACTGACAGAAACCATGGGTGAAATTCTCGAGAAAAATGGAAAAACCCAGATCAGAATTGCAGAAACAGAAAAATATCCTCACGTTACTTTCTTCTTCTCAGGAGGAAGGGAAGAGGAATTTGCAGGAGAAAGAAGGCTTCTTTGCCCAAGTCCCAAAGACGTTCCTACCTACGATCTGAAACCGGAAATGTCGGCCTATGATATTACCAATGCTATAGTACCCGAACTGGAGCAGGGAACAGCTGATTTTGTCTGCTTAAATTTCGCCAATACAGATATGGTAGGCCATACAGGTGTTTTTGAAGCAGCAGTGAAGGCAGCAGAAGTGGTAGATCAATGTATAGAAAAAGTGGCTACAGCAGCCTATGAAAACGGATATGCTGTTTTCATTCTTGCCGATCACGGAAACTCAGATGTAATGATCAATCCGGACGGAACTCCAAATACCCAGCACTCTACAAACCTGGTTCCTTTTATCGTGATGGATAAAGACCATACATGGAATTTAAAACCAGGAAAACTGGGCGATGTAGCCCCCACAATCCTTAAAGTAATGGGTGTTGAAATACCAGATGCAATGACTGGAGAAGTTTTGGTTAATTAATATTCAATAATATTGTTAAAAAAATGCCGTTATGCTTTAGTAGCGGCATTTTTTTTATGATTTATGTCAGATAAAGTATGCAAGTCATACTTTATTATGCGTTAAATAATAAATAAATCATATCTTTGTAAATTAAAACTGAATAGTAAAATGTATCAAAAGCTTGTTAGGAAAGAAGTAATGGGATTATTGGAAAAGGAAGTAGGTTCTTTTCTTGATAAATTTTTAACGCCAATTGAAAAAATATGGCAGCCTTCCGATTATTTACCAGATCCTTCAAGTGAAGAATTTAAACACGACTTAGAAGAAATTCAGACTTTTGCCCGCGAAATGCCTTATGATCTTTTTGTAACATTAATCGGTGACTGTATCACGGAAGAGGCACTTCCATCTTATGAGTCTTGGTTAATGGGAGTTGATGGAATAAATCAGGAAGAAAAAGTAGGCTGGGCCAATTGGGTAAGAGCGTGGACCGCTGAGGAAAACAGACACGGAGATTTATTAAACAAATATCTTTATCTGTGTGGAAGAGTAAACATGAGAGAAGTGGAAATCACTACCCAATACCTGATCAATGACGGATTCGATCTGGGAACAAGTATGGACCCATACAGAAACTTCATTTATACGAGTTTCCAGGAAACGGCTACCAATATTTCTCACAGAAGAGTAGGAACATTGGCTAAACAATCCGGAAACGGAAAATTGGCAAAAATGTGTGGTGTGATTGCTGCAGATGAAGCAAGACACGCTAAAGCATACAAACATTTCGTAGCAAAAATCCTTGAAGTAGACCCTTCGGAAATGATTCTTGCGTTTGAAGATATGATGCGTAAAAAAATTGTAATGCCTGCTCACTTAATGAGACAGTCAGGACAAAAAGCAGGTGAACTTTGGGGGCATTTCTCAGATGCTGCACAAAGATGTATGGTGTACACTGGCCAGGATTATATCAACATTATGAAAGACCTTTTAGATGAATGGAAAATTGAGCACGTAAAAGGACTTACAGAAAAAGCTGAAAAAGCTCAGGAATACCTGATGAAGCTTCCTGCAAGGCTGCAGAAGATCACAGACAGAGTTTCTACTCCCGATCTTCAGTTCCAGTTTAGCTGGGTAAAAAGCTAATAAGATCTTTATTATTATTAAAATATAAAAGTATTGAGTGCCTTTCTTTTTGGCACTCTTTTTATTTCTTATCTTTGCAAAGCTAAAAAAAGACAAAATGTTAAATAATAAAAAGATTGCTGTTGACTTTGACGGGACTATTGTGGATGATGCTTACCCGGCCATTGGAAAACCGAAAACTTTTGCATTCGAAACTTTGAAAAGACTTCAGTCTGAAGGATTCAGATTGATACTTTGGACATACAGACACGGAAAAACATTAGATGAAGCGGTAGAATTCTGCAAAAAAAACGGAATAGAATTTTATGCTGTGAACTCAAGCTTTGAAGGAGAAGTTTTTGATCCTGAAAATCAGTCCAGAAAATTAGATGCAGACTGGTTTATTGACGACAGAAATTTAGGAGGATTCCCGGGATGGGGTGAAATCTACAATATCATTCAGGAAAGAATAGAATTCCGTGTGGAAGGAAAAGAGGTTCTTGCCTATTCAAAACTTAAAAAAGAAAAGAAAAAAGGACTTTTCTGGTAGAATACAGAAATGAGAAGCCAGAAATTAGAAGTTAGTTTTTAACGGCTAATTAAAACTTCTGTTTTTTTATCAAAAAAAGTTTTAGATTGTTATAATATAGAAATACACATCATGCTGTAATCTAGCTTCTAACATCTAATATCTAACATCTATACAACAATGATTCAATTAAAAACGATAGACGAATTACGTCTGATGAAGAAGAGTGCCCGATTGGTTTCTAAAACATTGGGAATGTTGGCAAAAGAAATTAAACCGGGGATTACTACCTTATATTTAGATAAACTGGCTCATGATTTTATTAAAGATCATGGTGCTGAGCCTGCATTTTTAGGATATGGAGGATTTCCAAACTCCCTTTGTATCTCTCCCAATGAGCAGGTTGTTCATGGTTTCCCAAACAATGATGTGGTAAAAGAAGGAGATGTTCTTTCTGTAGACTGTGGAGTTATTCTGAACGGTTTTGTAGGAGATCATGCCTACACTTTTGAAATCGGGGAAGTAAAGCCTGAGATTAAAAAATTACTACAGGTTACCAAAGAATCTCTGTACAAAGGGATTGAGCAGTGTGTCAGAGGAAAGAGGATCGGAGATATCTCCCATGCGATTCAGGCACATTGTGAAAAAGAAGGATATGGAGTGGTAAGAGAGCTTGTAGGCCATGGATTAGGTAGAAAAATGCACGAAGATCCGCAGGTTCCGAACTATGGAAGACAGGGAAGCGGAAAAGTTATTAAAGACGGTTTAGCAATTGCTATTGAACCGATGGTGAACATGGGAACCGAAAAAGTGAAGTTCCATAACGACGGCTGGACGGTAACAACGTTAGATAACATGCCATCTGCTCACTTCGAACATGATGTAGCGGTAATCAATGGTAAGCCGGTATTGCTTTCAACATTTGATTATGTATACGAAGCTTTAGGGATTGTAAGTGATGAAGAAAAGCAGTTCCAACTGGATTTTTAATGAAAAAGGTAACGAAGCTTTTACTGAATAAAATTCCACGTCCTATGCTTATTAAAATGAGCATCTGGGCAAGACCGCTTATTTATCAGTTTTTCAAAGGAGATCAGTTTTTAGATCCCATTGACGGAAGATCTTACAGAAAATTCCTTCCGTACGGATATGGAAAACAAAGAGAAAATGCACTCTCTCCGGGAACGTTAAGTTTGGAAAGACACCGCCAGATGTGGCTGTACCTTCAGAACGAAACCGATTTTTTTATTAAAAATTATAAAGTTCTGCATATCGCTCCTGAACAGGAATTTTTAAGAAAATTCAAGAGAATGAGCAACCTGAATTATATATCGGCAGACTTATATTCTCCGATTGTAGATGTGAAGGCTGATATTCTGGATTTACCTTTTGAAAATGACAGCTTTGACATTGTTTTCTGTAACCATGTTCTGGAACATATTGAAGACGATGCAAAAGCAATGAGCGAGCTATACAGGGTAATGAAGCCCAGCGGATGGGGAATTCTTCAGGTTCCGATGAAAAACTCACTGGAGAAAACCTATGAAGATTTTACCATTAAAGACCCAAAAGAACGTCAGAAGCATTTCGGGCAGTATGATCACGTTCGTTGGTACGGAATGGATTATTTCGACCGTTTAAGAAAAGCTGGCTTTGAAATAGAACCCAACTTCTATTCACAGAAATTCTCTGAAGAAGAAATAAAAAAGTACGGGTTAAGACATAACGAAATCTTACCGGTAGTTTATAAAAAATAAAATAAAAACCCGTTTCAACTTTTGAAACGGGTTTTGTATAATTGAAAAGTCAGTTGTTATTCTTTGACAAAAGGATATGACTTATAATTTTCTATCTTGATCATATATTGTCCTTTCTGTAAACTGCTTGTATCAATTGACATTTTGCTGCCGTTAGTTGTCGTTTCAGATACCAGTTTTCCTGACATATCGTAGATCTTAAGAGAAAGGTTTCTCTCAATATTTTCAAGATGTAAAACCTCTTTTACAGGATTTGGATATGCTTTAAACGTTTTTGCAGCGGCATCAGTTTCTTTAGTACTCATTTGTGCAGTATTATTGTTGTAATAGACCTTATTTCCTGAAGGATCCGTTATTATCAGCGTTTTGAGGCTGCCATTTGTGATAATCTGATAGCTGTATATAGATGCATAGGCTCCTGATACGTAAGTGTCACAGTTTTTCTGATCGTAGGCCCGAACGGCTGGAGCATTTCCGCCATTATAAAACAAAAGAGTACACGAGCTGGCTGTTTTGATAAGATTGTTACTTCCAGGTATAACTCCGAAACTCATCATGGACGTATTATAATATCTGGAATTAATAACATAGCTTGTACCTCCTGCCGAATTAAATGTAGTAGCAGGTACTCCATTATCTATTAAAGGTGTGTTGGTGGTCTGGCCGCTACTGGTCACCATTTTGGAGATATACCAATTATTGGAAAGCAGTTCAGAAGTTTGCTGGGCAGTCAGTAAACCACCTGCTAAAAGGAATAGAATTTTTTTCATAGGTTAAAAGTTTTCGGTAAAGATATAAAAGAATTACTTACTGTTTGCTCTTTTTATAAGGATCATCAAGATGAAAATTAAGACAAACAAAAACCGCCTTCATGACGAAGACGGCCCATTTTTAAATATTGATAGAAGTTTATGCGCTTTCTAGTGTGATGAAGATACAGCCTTTAATCCTACCACAGAACCGATAAGTGTTATAATAAAAAATACCCTCCAGAAACTTACAGGATCCTTAAAAAAGATAATTCCCATTAAGGCAGTTCCCACTGCTCCGATGCCCGTCCATACTGCATAAGCAGTCCCGATAGGCAGCGTTTGAGTTGCTTTAATCAGCAAAAGCATACTGATCGTCATGGTGATCAGAAATCCCGCGTACCACAGGTACATTTCAGTTCCTGACGTTTCCTTTGCCTTTCCCAGACATGATGCGAAGGCAACTTCAAATAATCCTGCGATAACTAATAGTAACCAATTCATTTTTTAAATTTTTCTACTGCAAAGTTCAGAATTTGACAGGAGAAAAAATTTTACAATTGTTAAAAAATAAAAGCAAGCTGGAAGCTGGAGGATTTGAATAGTAAGCTGCAAGAAAAAAGAAAAGATTGCCTCATATCAATAGGAGCGGACTTTAGTCCGCTTTCAATGTAGATAATCATTCCTTTGGATTTAGCCAAAACATGAGAATATTTAAATCTTTCAATTCTTAAATCTTTGAATCTTTAAATTTATTTTATCTCCGCCCTTATTCTGCTCAGACTTACCTGTGTAATCCCAAGATAAGAGGCAATATAACCCAGCTGTACTCTTTTAAGAAGCTCAGGCTGATAGGTCATAATATCTTTGTAGCGTTCCAGAGAAGTTTTGAACTGTCTTGAAATAATCAGTTCTTCGGATTTTATCATTTCTGCTTCAGCAAGCTTTCGCCCCCAGTTGGCAATATAAATATCTTCATTGAACAGTTTTCTGAGGCTTTCCGTTTCCATTCGATAGAGGTCGCAGTCTTCCAGAAGCTCGATGCTCTCGTAGCCGGGCCGGTCTTCCACATAGCTTTTCATTGAAAGAATGCATTGACCTTCACTTCCGAACCAGAAGGTAATATCATTGTCAGCTGTTGAAGAATAGGCTCTCGCAATACCTTTTCGTATAAAATAAAGATAAGGAATCACTTTGTCGGCTTCCATCAGACAAAATCCTTTAGGATAGGAAACTTCAGTAATATGCTCTTTTAAGCTGTTTTTTGATGCTTCAGGAAGAAGGTAAACCTTATCAAGAATCTGGTCTATATTCATAAAGATGAATTCTAATATTCAAAAATATCAGTTTTAAGTAATGCAATACAAAATTATCCCTTAATTTTTGTCAGAAATCTTGTAATGATTACGATCAAAATTCTTCCTGATTCAGTATTTTTACTGTCAAAAATTCAAAGAATTTTTTGATGGGGTGGTTATCTCAGCCATCGGATCCCTTTAGATTTCCTCTTTCAACATCTCTTATTTTAAACTATAACTCTCTTTTTTCCTTTAAAAATTAAGATTAACCGTAAAGACCAATTTTGTTTTACTAACTTTGCAGTTCGTAATATTATTTTTATGCACAAAGCAGGATTTGTAAATATAGTTGGAAAGCCCAATGCAGGAAAATCGACCTTGCTCAACCAATTAATGGGGGAAAAGCTGGCGATTGTAACGCAGAAAGCTCAGACAACCCGCCACAGAATTTTTGGTATTTATAATGAAGATGACCTTCAGATTGTATTTTCTGATACTCCGGGAGTATTGGATCCAAAATACGGACTGCAGGAAAAAATGATGGATTTTGTAAAGGATTCTTTACAGGATGCTGACGTTTTCCTGTTTATTGTAGACGTTACCGATAAAGCGGAACCATCAGAATTCTTAATTGATAAACTGAATAAAATCCCCGTACCTGTACTTCTTCTCTTGAATAAAGTAGACCAGACCGATCAGGCAGGCCTTGAAAAATTGGTTGAAGAATGGCACAACAGAATTCCAAAAGCTGAAATTCTGCCTATTTCTGCACTGAATGCCTTCAACACAGAAGTTATTTTACCTAAAATAAAATCTTTACTTCCCGAAAACCCTCCTTACTACGATAAAGATCAGTACACGGATAAACCGGAAAGATTTTTCGTAAATGAGGCCATTCGTGAGAAAATCCTTTTGAATTATGATAAGGAAATTCCCTATTCTGTAGAAGTGGTAACAGAACAGTTCAAGGAGAAAGAAGGAATTATCTTTATCGATTCAATTATCTATGTTGAAAGAGATACTCAGAAGGGAATTATTATCGGGCACAAAGGAGAAGCGATCAAGAAAGTAGGAACTGAAGCAAGAATAGATCTGGAGAAGTTTTTCACCAAAAAAATTCATTTGAACTTATTTGTGAAAGTGAAAAAAGACTGGAGAAAGAACGACAGAGATCTTAAAAATTTCGGTTACAGATAAACTAAAATAGCCGGAATCCCGTTGTATTAAAAGATTTTTATTACCTTAGTATAAATTTTTTAGTAGATGAACTATAATAATTCAAATTGGAGCTCAATACCTAAAGATATTATATTATTAGCAGTGAGAGTGTTTGTTGGTTTTGCCATGCTGTCCCATGGTTTTCCAAAACTTCAGATGCTGTTGGCAGGCGGTAAAATCGAATTTTTCGATTTTATGGGACTTGGCCCTCAGATTTCACTGATTCTTACGGTTTTTGCTGAATTTGTATGTTCGATACTACTTATTTTAGGGCTTTTTACAAGAGTTTCTTTAGGCTTCCTGATCTTTACCATGATCATTGCTGCTTTTGCAGTACATGGAGCAGATCCTTTTGAGAAAAGAGAAATGGCACTTGTCTATCTTTCTGTTTATCTTCTACTCATGGTAACCGGAGCCGGGAAAGTTTCAGTAGATCATATGATAGAAAGAAGAAAAAGAGCTTCAGACTGGTAATTTTACAGCACAATAAATAAAAGGCACTTCAGGAAATGAAGTGCCTTTTCTGTTTTTAATAATTGCGATGCGGTAAGAGTCTTTTTAATCTTAAAATTCTTTTAAAATTCACTACATTCGTAGAAAATGAATTTATATGAAGATAAAACTGACTATTTGCCTTCTGGCATTTCTCAATTTTTATGATGCACAGGAAAATATTACGTATCAAAAACCTTCTGCTGAGATTTTAAAACTGGCAGATTATGACAGACCTCCAGGTGTTCTGATGAACAGCAAAAAAGACTGGGTAGTTTTTACCTATCGTCCAACATATAAAACATTAGAAGATCTCAGCCAGAGTGAAATGAAGCTTGGTGGACTTAGAATCAACCCGGTTACGAATATTTCAAGCAGCATGACCTACTCAAATAATCTGAAGATCAGAAAGATCAATGATAAAAATGAGATTATGGTAAAAAATCTGCCTTCCAATCCAAAAATTGCCTATATTTCGTTTTCACCGGATGAAAAAAAACTGGCTTTTACCAATACAACCGCTAAAGGAGTAGAGCTTTGGGTAGTGGATATGGAAACTGCATCTGCTAAAAAAATTACAGCAGATAATCTAAATGCCAATTTGGGAATGCCTTATGTATGGTACAATGACTCTCAAAGCTTCCTGATCAGAACACTTCCGCAAAACAGAGCTGCTCTTATAGATGCCGCTAAAGATCTTCCTACAGGCCCTATTGTTTCAACAGCAGACGGTAAGGTTTCCCAGAACAGAACGTATCAGGATCTTTTGAAGAATCCTCAGGACGAAAAAAACTTTGAGACCCTTACAGCTTCCGAACTTTACAACGTAGATCTTACAGGAGATCTTAAGAAACTGAAAGAGCAGGATATGTATGCCGGTTTAAGTTTTTCTCCGGACGGAAATTATCTGATGGCTACCATGATCAAGAAACCATTTTCCTATATCGTTCCCCTTAATAGGTTCCCATCCACAACGGTTGTCTATGATATGAAAGGAAATATTGTGAAAACAGTAAATGATGTTCCGTTGAATGAAATCATGCCGAAAGGATTTTCTTCTGTAAGAACCGGAAAAAGAGATATGGCATGGAGAAGTGATGCTCCTGCTACGCTTACCTATGCTGAAGCTTTGGATGGAGGAGACCAGTCTAAAAAAGCAGATTACAGAGATGAAATATTTACCTGGGAAGCTCCGTTTAAAGCAGCTCCAAAATCCTTCTTTAAAACCAGACAGAGATATGAAGACGTAGTCTGGACCAATGATCATTATGCGATTGTTTCTGAAGGCTGGTATGACACACGAAATACAAAATCTTACCTGATAGATATTAACAACGGAGAATCCAAAGTTTTTGATGACAGAAATTATCAGGATGTATACAGCGATCCGGGAAGATTTAACACAACGAAAAACCAATACGGGAGATATGTAATCGATATGAAAGGTGGAAAAGCCTATCTGATCGGGGACGGATTTACCAAAGACGGCCAGCACCCATTTATTGACGAAATGGATGTTAAATCACTGAAAAAGAAAAGACTTTATACATCTAATATAAAAAACGGTAAAGAAGAAATCATTGATATCCTTAATGCTTCAAAGGGTGAAGTCCTTACAACTCAGCAATCACCAAGTCTTTATCCGAATTACTTCAGAAAGAATATTAAATCTAATAAAGCAGAAGCTGTAACCAATTTTGCCAATCCTTTTGAAAGTATCAAAGATGTTTACAAAGAAGTGATTACCTACAAGAGAAATGATGGTGTTACCTTAACAGGAACCCTTTATCTTCCTGCCAATTACGACAGAAAAGCAAAAAAAGAGAAGCTTCCGTTGCTAATCTGGGCTTATCCAACTGAATATAAAGATAAAAATACAGCAGGACAGAACACCCAAAACCCGAATGACTTTACATTCCCGTATTACGGATCTTTTGTGTATTGGACAACGAAAGGATATGCTGTTCTGGATGATGCCGCTTTCCCGATTATCGGTGAAGGAAAAACAGAGCCTAATGATACCTTCATTACGCAATTGGTAGCCAATGCTGCTGCTGCTATCGATGCAGTGGAGCATCTGGGATATATCGACAAAAAGAAAGTGGCTGTAGGAGGACATTCTTACGGTGCCTTCATGACTGCAAATCTTTTGACCCATTCTAATCTTTTTGCATGTGGAATTGCAAGAAGTGGTGCTTATAACAGGACATTAACACCATTCGGATTCCAGAGTGAACAAAGAAACTATTGGGATGTTCCGGAAATCTATAATACGATGTCTCCGTTCATGCATGCAGACAAAATGAAGACACCGCTTCTTCTGATTCACGGTGATGCAGATAATAACCCGGGAACATTTACATTGCAGACGGAAAGATACTTCCAGGCATTGAAAAATCTGGGTGCTCCGGTAAAAATGGTTCTTCTTCCAAAAGAAGCTCACGGATACCAGGCTAAAGAAAATATCTTACACCTTTTATGGGAACAGGATCAGTTCCTTGAAAAGTGTTTGAAGAAATAAATGACAAAAGAGACTGTTTGCTATAAACAGTCTCTATTTTTTACTTAAAATATAATGGGGAAGTAAAATTTCTTACAGCGAAGCTCTCTTTAAATCTTACCTGCTTAATCAATTTTAACGGTTTAAATGGTAAGGTGCTTCAGGATCTCGTCAATACTTGTAAGCTCCATAAAATTCGGATGCTCCAGAGTAACATCATGCTGTTCATGGCTCCATGTGACATGGTAAGGAATATGTGCTGCAAAACCTCCGATTTCCAGTACCGGTAAAATATCTGATTTGATGGAATTTCCAAGCATCAGAAAGTTTTCAGGCTGGCAATCCAGATGTTTCAGCAGTTTTTTATAGTCATTTTCTTTTTTGTCACTCATGATTTCAATGTGGTGAAAGTACTCCTGTAAACCGGAATTTTTCAATTTACGTTCCTGATCCAGCAGATCTCCTTTCGTAGCAACTACCAGCCTGTATTTTCCCTTTAAACTGTCAAGGGTTTCTGTAACACCATCCAGCAATTCAATAGGTTTCTGAAGAAGCTCCCGGCCTAGATGAATAGCTTTGTTAACCAATTCCAATGACGCTGTATTATTAGAAACTCTAGTGATGGTTTCAACCATACAAAGCATAAATCCTTTTACTCCATAACCGTACAAATGAAGATTCTGCATTTCTGTTTTAAACAATTCCTGTGATACCGAATGTTGTGGAAGATAATCTTCAAGAAGTACACAGAATTCTTTTTCTGCTTCCTGAAAATAAGGTTCGTTGATCCAAAGTGTATCATCCGCATCAAAAGCAATGGTTGTAATATGATTATTCATTTTTGTTTTGTAATTTTCTGTCCGCAAAATTCAGTATAAAAACTCAATAAGAAAAGGACATTTGTCCCGGGAGAATATGTTAAGGACGAATCAGACATTTTTAAACTATCTTGATGAACTGCACAAAAAGCAGAACAGGAGTGACGATATTATAGTAAAATCTTTTTCTGCGGGGGATAAAATACTGATACAGGATCATCAGCTTTCTCATGTCATGATGATTAAAGAAGGGATTGTCAAATGCTTTCTCGCCGAAGAAAACGGAAAAGAATATATTGTTGAGTTTCTGGGGAGCGGGGAAATCATCGGGGAAGTGGAATTGATTAAAAATATAAACTGTCTGTGCAGTATTGAGGCTCTCAATGAAGTGACAGTGTATGCAGTAAAGATTCCGTTTTTTAAAGCTTTGGTTAAAAATGACCTTACCCCTGAACCATCTTCTTTTAGAGTCTTTTGCAGAACGAATTATCAATACTTCCAGCAGAGCATCCTATCAGCAGTTATATACGGTAGAACATACTTTAAAACAATTGTTACAAATGCAGGCTAAGCAGAATATTCATATCTCCAAAGAAGATATGGCGGCTTATTTAGGAATTACAGTAAGAAGTTTAAATAGAATTTTAAAGATTTGAAATAATTTTCCTTGCTCCTTAAAAATATTCAAAGTTTAAATTTATTACGTCTTTGCGTGTTCCAAAAAAAATGATTGTATTTTTGGGGGTGTATTTGCTTTAATTATTAAAAATAAAATAAATTAACTGTGTTTTTACAGGGGTGTTTTTAAAATGTAGTATTTTTGCATTACAATAATTTGACTTCAATATTCATGGAAACATTAAAGTTCAGAAATGCTGAATTAGCAGATTTAAATAAAATCGTAGCCATCTACAACTCAACCATTGCTTCAAGAATGGTCACTGCAGACATGGAAGAAGTTTCTGTGGAAAGCAAGTTAAAATGGTTTGAAGAGCATAATCCCCAGACAAGGCCGCTTTGGGTAGTTGAAGATGACCAGAAGCAAACCGTTGGTTGGGTAAGTTTCAGTTCATTCCATGAAAGGGCTGCGTATAACGGTACGGTAGAAGTAAGTATTTATCTGGACGAAACCTCAAGAGGAAAAGGATACGGAAAAACCATCCTTCAGTATTGTATTGATAACGCCGGAAAATTTGGAGTAAAAAATCTTGTAGCCCTTATTTTCCTTCATAATGAACCAAGTTTAAAACTATTCAGGCACTTTGGATTTGAAGATTGGGGAAGCCTTCCTAATGTAGCCATTCTGGATGGTGTGGAAAGAAGTTTGAAGATTTTAGGAAAGAGGATAGATTAAATAGAACATGAAAATAAATACCTTGTGTCTATTTGTGAATGAATTTGTGCTATTGGTGTTTAGAAAATACACATAATGTGAAGAAAGGACATCAATCATGTTCTGCTGTAAAAAGAATAAAAAAAGCTGTCTCAGATATTGAAACAGCTTTTTTTGTTTTTATGAATTCTGCTTAATTCTTTTAGCAGACATATTCAGGAATCGTTTCACCAGGAAGACAGCAGAGACCGTTAATCCCAGTCCAAGTGCGATCCACATTCCGAATGCGCCCATTTCCAAAGTAACACAGAAGAAATATCCCAAAGGAATGGTAATCACCCAGTATGCAATAAAGGTATAAATAGAAGGAATTTTCACATCCTGCAAACCTCTGAGCATTCCTAATGCAGTCACCTGAATTCCATCAGAAAGCTGGAATAAAGCGGCGATGATCATTAATTTCGCAGCCAGTGTAATCACTTCCACTTCTTCTTTTTTGGTAAAGAAAGTCGGAAGTATGTTTCTGCCTAAAATAAATACCAGTCCACAGATACACATGAAAATAAAAGCAATTTTCAGATTGTTGATTCCTACTTTTCTCAATTCAACAAAGTTCTGTTCACCCAGTTTTCTGCCAATCATTACGGTAGATGCAACACTGAAACCGACACACAGGTTGAAGGTAAATGAAGCCATGCTTAAAGCGATCTGATGGGAAGCAATGTCATGAGCAGAGATCAATCCACAGATAAACGCAGCTCCGGCAAAAGCGGTTACTTCAAAGAACATCTGTAAGGCCGTAGGCAATCCCAGTTTTACCATTTTATCAAACATCTGCTTTGAAAAATTCTGAATTTTTAAAGAGAAATCTTTGATATAACGTCTTGTTCTTTTTTCTTTAAGCAATACAAAATAAAGGAAAACCACCATGAAAATTCTGGAAATCAAAGTTGCTAAAGCAGATCCCTTAACTCCCATTGGAGGAATTCCCCAAAGTCCTTTAATAAATACGTAGTTTAAGGCAATATTGATTATATTGGCAATAATGGTTGCTTTGGTAACTCCAATCGTATAAGAAAGTCCCTCAGAAACTTCACGAAGGGTCTGAAATGCCATGAAAGGAATCATACTCACTACCATTATGCTCAGAAAGCTTACCGTATCAGGAATGATCTTGGCAGGCTGTCCGGAATGATAGAGTAGCGGCATTCCCAACAATAAGATGACCATCAGGATAATCCCTACAGACATATTGATAATAAAACCGTGGCTGAACACAGAGTTGATCGTAGCATGATCCTCTCTGGAGTGTGCTTCTGAAACCAATGGCGGAATCGCAAATGAAAAGCCCAGAGCTAGTACAAATATGGAGAAAAATACAGCATTTCCCAATGAAACGGATGCCAGCGCATCGGCACCCAGCAATTTTCCGACAATAATATTATCGAATAAATTTACTGAAACCTGCCCCACCTGAGTAAGCATTACAGGCAGAGCCAAAGTCAGGCATTCTTTCGTATAATTTTTGTTTAAAAAGTTCATAATATTTTAAGATTCATATAGTTTATCATTCAAATAGGATCAAAAAAAATTTGCAGTGTAACACTGCAAATTTTTATAATATGGTCAATAATAGCTTATTATTTCCTTACAAAACTTGCAACGTCACCTTCGGAAACAGTGTTTCCACCAAGAATAATCAATCTCTCGACAACATTCCTTAATTCTCGGATATTTCCAGTCCACGAAAGCGCTTTTAAAGCATCAATAGCTTTATCATCAAACTTTTTCGCAGCAGTACCATGCTCATCAGCAATCATTCCTGAAAAGTGCTCAACCAATAATTTGATATCTTCTTTTCTTTCATCTAATGGCGGAACATAGATTTCAATAACAGAAAGTCTGTGATAAAGGTCTTCTCTGAATTTTCCTTCCTCAATTTCTTTCTGCATATTTTTATTGGTTGCCGCAATTACTCTTACGTCAACTTTAATTTCTTTATCACTTCCCACAGGAGAAACTTTGCTTTCCTGAAGTGCTCTCAATACCTTAGCCTGAGCAATAAGACTCATATCTCCAATCTCATCAAGGAAAATAGTACCGCCATTGGCCTGTTCAAATTTTCCCTGCTTATCTTTAATAGCACCTGTAAAAGATCCTTTTACATGTCCGAAAAGTTCAGACTCAATAAGTTCAGACGGAATCGCAGCACAGTTTACCTCTACCATGGGACCTCTTGCACGCTCACTTTGATTGTGGATCGCATGAGCTACCAACTCCTTTCCTGCACCGTTAGGCCCGGTGATCAGAACTCTGGCATCAGAAGCGGCAACCTTTTCAATCATATCCTGAATCTTTTGAAGAGCAGGAGAGGTACCGATCATCTGGTATTTTTTACTTACTTTTTTCTTTAAGGTTTTATTTTCTGTCTGAAGGTTTTTGTTTTCTTTCTTCAGGGTTTCTTTTACCAATGCATTTTTCACACTTGTAATAAGTCTGTTGATGTCAATGGGTTTGGAAATAAAATCATATGCACCCTCTTTCAGGCAGGAAACAGCAGAATCGATGTCTGCGTGGCCTGAGATCATGATAAAAGTAGTTTCCGGTTTTAAGGCAAGACTTTGTTTCAAAAGCTCGGTTCCTGAAAGCTTAGGCATCTTGATATCAGAAATCACCAATGCGAAATCTTCTTTTTCCACCTGTTTGTAACCTTCAAGGCCATCTTCGGCAATAACAAATTCATAATCGGTGAGTTCATCCGAAAGAATACTGTGAAGTACTCCCGAGATTGCTTTTTCGTCTTCTACTATAAGGATTTTTTGCATAGTTGCAAATTTAAATTTTTTGTTTCAATTATTAGCAAAAACTGTACCTAAATATTCTATTTGGAGTAGTCTCTTCTCCCGAAAATAGCAGATCCGACCCTCACAGAGTTGGCCCCGCACTCGATCGCTATCGGGAAATCATCACTCATTCCCATTGATAGGGTATTTAATGTTTTTGATTGATTTAATTCATCAAAAAGCTTCTTTAGGGTTAAAAACTCATTTCTAACCTGCTGTCCATCATCGGTGAATGTGGCCATTCCCATGAGGCCGGTAATTTCAACATGCGGAAATTTACCCTCAATGTATTGCTGGAAAAGATCTTTTGCTTCAAAAATTTCAAGCCCGAATTTGCTATCCTCAGCTGCAATTTTTACCTGCAGAAGGACTTTGATGATTCTGTTATTTTTTCCTGCTTCTTTATTGATTTCTGTTAATAATCTTTCAGAATCCACACTTTGTATGGTATCTATGAAAGGAGCAATGTACTTCACCTTGTTGGTCTGTAAGTGGCCAATCAGGTGCCATTGGATATCCTGAGGAAGAAGAGGTGCTTTTTCCATCAGTTCCTGAACCTTGTTTTCTCCAAAAACCTTCTGTCCGAGATCATAGACTTCCTGTACTGCAGAAACCGGATGGGTTTTAGAAACGGCAACCAGCTGCACAGTGGATGGCAGCTGGTTTTTTATAGTGTTGTAGTTCTCTTTAATACTCATAATACAAATGTCCGAAAATTCTCTGAATGTTCAAAGCTTAGTGATATCAGGTCTGCAGCGGTTATTAATTCAAAACCTCATTGATTTTAGGATATTGAGATATTTTTCTGAACACAAACTTGTTGCTCTTCTGCAGTTTCTCAATAAACATATCCAGTTCATTGATTGAGTCTGCATCTCTAAGATACTGGTCGTGGGTAAGGAATACAAGGTGTCTTGATGTCTTCTCAAGATCGTTTAAGAAGATACTGTCAACTTTCTTGATCATGGCTTCATGGCTTCCTTTTAAAGTCATTTTTTGTGAAGGTCTCCATTCAAGATCCCAACCGATTACTTTGTAGCCGGCTTTTTTAAGGCCGTCTGCAGCGGCTGTTGAGCTTTTAATATCTGTTACGTTAATATTGTTGAGTCTCCAGATATTTCTTCCTGGAGTTCTTGCTATTTTATCAGTAAGCTTCAGGCTGTCTTTGGCGATATCAAAATCATGAACTACAGCGTCAGCATTTTTATAAAAATCAGTGTATTTGTTATGGGCGTGCGTGAAACTGTGATTAGCCAGTTCTATAAGGGGATTTTGCTTCAAAAGCTGAAAATCATCTTTTTGTCTTTTACTTCCATAAGCATGTTTACCAACCAGAAAGGCAGTTGCGCAAACGTTTCTTTTGTCAAGGATTTTTAAAAGATTTTCTGTTCCCTGATTGGGGCCGTCATCGAAAGTAAGATAAATCACTCTTTTATCAGGGTCTACTTCTTCATCATTATTATCGGGGACTATTTCTGCGGAAGGATGTTCCTGTGAACTGACGACGGGGTCATTATTCACTTCGTTTTTGAAATTACAGCTGTTCAGTAATGCTGAAGTTGCACTCATCAATGCAACCATCCCAAGAAAAGTCATATTTTTTGACTTTCCCGCAAAAATTTTTCTCATAAAAATAATGGAATTTTAAATTGTTAAAAATCGTTAAAAATAACAGTTGAAAATTAACAAATTATATGCCAAGCTGTGCAGTGTTTTTTCTTTTTAAGTTTATTTTAAGAACTTTATTTTAAGGGAGGTTTCCATTACCTGACAAGTTGTAAATTTATGATTTTCTTTTCTTTAAAATTTAACATTTATAAATATGAAAACGATAGTATTTTTCTATGTTTGTTAAGATTTCAATATTCTTCAATTGACGGGGAATTATTTTATTTTAACAAAATCAAATCATTAGAGTCAGTTCATTATTTTAGAATGCTTTTTAAATACAGCGAATTTTTAATAGCTGCCGTTCCCCAGGTATTATTAAAGAAAATGAAAGAGGTTTGAGAGGTATTTTTAATCTTTTCAGCTAATGCATCTATGAAATCTTTACTATATTCTGATTTGTAAAGAACTGGTTTTCCATGAAGTCTGTAATAGAGTATTTCCGGATGATTAATAATAAAGTCTTCAGGAAGATGGCCTGGAAAACTTACGCCTGAGAAGACAATATCATGTTGTTTTAAAAGACCGAATATCTCTTTTTGCCACCATGAGCTGTGCCGGAATTCAATGACGTTCAGAAATCTGGAATCGATATTGTTGATAATCCGTTCTGTATTCTCTGCAGTATTTTTAAAGGAAGGAGGAAGCTGATACAGAAATCCGGAAAGTTTATCTTTCAGACTGTCCTGAATGTGCTCACAGAATACAGCAATCTCGTCCTTGGAATTTTCAAGCCGGTTTTGGTGCGTAATTACCTTTGGAATTTTAATGAAAAATCTGAATCCCTCGGGTGTTTCATCATGCCACTTCAACAGTGTTTTTGAGGTTGGCTTCCTGTAAAAAGTAGAATTGATTTCTACGGCATTGTACGTTTTTGAGTATAAAGAAAGAAAATCTTTACTTGGGGCATTTTCAGGATATAAAGACCCTTTCCAGTCATTATTATAAAATCCCGAACACCCTATGTAAAGATTTTCTTTTGTCATGTTATTATTTTATATCCAGATCCACGGAGTTTAATCTCAATGAATTCAGTATCACAGACAGGGAACTGAAGCTCATCGCAGCAGCTGCAATCATTGGTGATAAAAGAATTCCAAAGAATGGATACAATAATCCTGCCGCAACCGGAACGCCCAGCACATTATAGATGAATGCGAAGAACAGATTTTCCTTAATGTTTCTGAGAAGCTTTTCACTCAGTAATTTAGCTTTTGCAACACCTAGGATATCGCCTTTTAATAAAGTAATTTCAGCACTTTCAATCGCAACATCTGTTCCTGTACCCATAGCAATGCCCACATCAGACTGTGCAAGGGCAGGAGAGTCGTTGATTCCGTCTCCCGTCATCGCTACAATTTTGCCCTGCTGCTGTAGTTTTTTTACCTCATTCAGTTTGTCTTCAGGAAGACAGTTGGCTTTGAAATGTTTGATTCCTAACTCATCAGCAACAGCTTTGGCAGTGTGTTCGTTGTCTCCGGTCATCATGATGACGTCTATACCTTCACTCATCAGCTGTTTTACGGCTTTCTTAGAGCTTTCTTTGATTTTATCTGTAAAGCTTACGAATCCCAGCACCTGCTGTTCCTGTGCGATATAAGAAATTGTATGGGCTTTAGACTGAACCTCTACTGCTTTCTGTTTTAAGCTCTCCGGAATCATAATCTGATGCGAGGTCAATAGACTTTCATTTCCAAGATAAGCGGTCTTGCCATTGATATTTCCCTTGACTCCTTTTCCAGATATGTTTTCAAATTGATCTACTTTTTCAGCACTTACATTCTCTTCTTTTGCTCTTTTTATGATGGCATTGGAAAGCGGGTGTTCAGAATTCTGGTTCAGAGAAAAAGCCAGTTTTAAAATTTGATTTTCATCTCCGTTTACCGTTTCAATATGTTCTACGGAGGGTTTCCCTTCTGTTAAAGTTCCTGTCTTATCAGTAATCAAAACATTTACTTTATTCATCTGTTCCAGAGCTTCTGCATTTTTGATAAGGATTCCGTTTTTAGCACCTTTCCCGATTCCAACCATTAAAGACATTGGAGTTGCCAGTCCAAGGGCACAGGGACAAGCCACAATAAGAACTGCAACAGCATTCACAAAAGCAAATAAGGTTCTTTTCCCTTCCGGACCGAAAAACTGCCACAGAATAAAAGTAAGCACAGCAATAAGAATGACTACAGGGACAAATACTTTAGAAACTTTATCGGTAAGCTTCTGGATAGGAGCTTTGCTGCGGCTGGCTTCATTCACCATTTTAATGATCTGGGAAAGCAGTGTTTCATCACCTACTTTTTCTGCCTTCATAATGAATACCTGGTTACCGTTGATGGTTCCGGAAGATACTTTATCGTCTACACTTTTTTCAACAGGAACGGGTTCTCCGGTAATCATGCTTTCATCTACAATAGAATTTCCCTCAATGATTTTTCCGTCTACGGGAATTTTTTCACCCGGTTTTACTTTTAATAAATCTCCTATTTTTACCTGGGAAAGCAGTACTTTTTTTTCTTCACCGTTTATCAAAAGATTGGCTTCATCAGGTGAAAGGTTCATTAATTCTTTAATGGCATTTCCCGTTTTTTTATGAGCTGCTGCTTCCATCAGCTGACCTAAAATAACAAGGGTTAAAATCACACAGACAGCCTCAAAGTACAATGGGATTTCATGATTGTGTCCACGAATTTCATGTGGAATAATATCCGGGAAGAATAAGGCCACAATACTGAAAATAAATGCTGCGGCTACTCCAAGAGCAATAAGACTGAACATATTGAGATTCCATGTTTTGAAAGAAACCCAGCCTCTTTTCAACAGAAACCATCCTGAATAAAACATGACCGGAAGCGTTAAAGCAAGCTCAATAAATCCCTGAACCTGATGAGAAAAAGGAAAATTGATCAACATTCCTCCCATCGAAAGAATGAAAACCGGAATCGTAAATATCAGTGAGGTAATGAATTTTCTCTTTAATATGGTATAGGTTTCATCTTCCTCGTTATCACCGCTGTCTGGCATTCTTACGAGATCCACTCCACAGATCGGGCAGTCTCCGGGTTCGTCACGGATGATTTCCGGATGCATAGGACAGGTGTATTTTGCAGTTTTCTTTTCAGGATATTTTACAAGGTCCATTCCACAAACGGGACATCCTACATTGGAATCGTAGGTTTTGTCGCCTTCACAATACATCGGACAGTAATATCTGCCGGCCATTTCATCAGTCACTTTTGGTGCTTCGTGATGATGGCTGTGATGGTGATCGTGATGATTGTGGGCAGTATGCGAATGAGCGTGATGCTGATGAGAGCTTACATTTTGTACAAGTTCTTCAGTGATAGGCTCCAAATCCATATGACAAACAGGGCAGCTGCCTTTCTCATCGTATACTTTATCCCCTTCGCAGAACATCGGACAATAATGCTTCCCGATATTATCTTTAAAGTTTTCAGGAAGGTTGGTTGATGAATAGGTTGGTTTATGATTAGGATCCTTAGCCAGCTTTTCTTCAATAGGAACCAGATACATTTTGCAGACAGGACATCTTTCGCCCTGCTTGAAATAAACTTTATCGCCTTCACATTCCATTGGACAATAGTATACCGAAGACGGAGATACACGGTTCTGAGGTTTTACAAAGGCTGTATCTGGAGTATTGGGATCTTCGAGTCTGTATTTTCCTATTTCTGCCAAAGCATCATTTAAAACTGAAAGTTTCACTCCATGATCAGAAGTGATGGTGGCGGTATGGGTTTCCAGATTTACATCGGCTTTAACACCATCAACACTGTTTAGTTGGTTGGATATCTTTTTCTGGCAGCCGGAACAGGTCATTCCGAGTATTTTATACTGTTGTTCCATGATTCTTAAATTTATACTACAAATTTCCAAAATGGAAAACTAAGGTTGTTATAAATTTAAGGATAATAGTTATAAAATTAGGTGGAGTGGGTGAGTTTGAGAGTATAAGAGTAAGAGGGCTTGAGAGTTGTAGAGTTGTAGGATTTGAGCGTTTGAGAGTTTGTAAGTATGATAGGGATACTTAATTCCTTCACTCCTCAAACACTCAAACGTATTAAAGATTGTCAAGCGCCTTGCGATGGTGTTCCTTAAGTTTTTTGAACTCTGTGGGAGTAAATCCGGTTATATTGCGGAATTGGGAAGAAAGATACTGAACACTTTTGTAGCCTAGTTTTCCTGCAATTTCGGTAAGATTGAATTCATTGTACAAAAGAAGTTCTTTTACTTTTTCAATTTTCTGAAGAATGAAGAACTGCTCTAATGTGATATTTTCGTTTTGCGAAAATGTTTTTGAAAGGGCGCTGTAATCCTTGTGAAATTTTGAACTTAAAAATTCTGAAAGCAGAAAGTCTTCCGGGATATCAAGGTCGCTTATTTTCACAATAATCAGGTTTTTGATTTTTTCTACGGTCTGATGTGCAGAATCCATGATCCTTTTAAAACCTGTCTCAAGCAATTCCTTTTCTATCATCTGGATTTTTTCAGGTGAAATTTCATTCTCTGTTTCTACTTCACCTAATAAGATATTGCTTATCCTTACATCTGCATTACGGAAAATATTTTCTACCGCCGCAATACATCTGTTGCAGACCATATTCTTTATGAATATTTTCATAAGCTTTTGTTTAACCTGTCTTTTACGAATTCAATCTGGGTCTTGCCATGAGGAGCAGGATTACCTTCCGCATTAAGGTTGACCATAACAATTCTTTCTACAGTAATAATCGTCTGATGAGTCATTTTGTTTCTTACATCACATCTCAAAGTAATAGAAGAAGAACCGAAATGAGTAGCTTCAATTCCTATTTCTATAATATCTCCCTGTTTGGCGGAGCTCACGAAGTTGATTTCAGAGATAAATTTGGTTACTACTTTTGTGTTTTCCAATTGGATAATAGCATACAATGCCGCTTCTTCGTCAATCCATTGAAGAAGTCTTCCTCCGAAAAGTGAATGGTTGGGGTTTAAATCTTCGGGCTTCACCCATTTTCTGGTATGGTAGTTCATATCTTTTAATAATTTGAAGTACAAATTTAGTGTTAAAAGCTGATCTTTTCAAAAGAATAGTATTCATTGAACTGAAAAGAATCATTCATTTTCTCAATCATTTTCTTTTGGAACGCATGGCTTTTGTTTTTGCTACAGAACGGTCATTTAGCAATATCTGATATTCTTCACTCTCCACAGGAATCAGGGCAACTTTTCCTTCGGAATTGTGATGAAATCCGAATCCGTATTTTTTTGCAAGAGGAGAGCACCGGAGGCAGGGCTGGCCTTTGGAAAAGAATTTTTCTCTTTCACTTTGTTTTTCGCTTTCTGATAGATCATTTTTAATTGCATAACATTCAAAAATAAGATCATCGGACGAGTATTGATAAGGCTGTTTTATCAGCTTCTCATATTGAAGGTTGGCGAGTGTCTTTGTTTTCTTTTCCGGAGGAATCTGTGCCTGGGAAACCGGACGGTCTTCAGCAATTTCAATAAGAGTATCTGTGTAATTGGTGATATGCTGTTTCATATGTTGATGATTTGATGTTTTTTCGAATTTAAAATGAAAATAAGTGCGTCAATATAAATGCGGGATTAAGTTGGATAAAGGTTGTTTTTTACGTCAAATGTTAAATAAATTAACTAAATGATAATACAGTATTTAATTGTTTGATTTTCAGTTATTTAAATTGTTTTTATATCCTTTTTGATCGCTTGTACTCAACATAATGTGAGAAATATGTAAAAAAAGCTTTGATTTGAAATTTTTAATTGTATCTTGCATACGTTTATATTTGGAATCAATATTTGTTCATTAATTTATGTTGTTTTTCTTTTATATACCAAATTTTTATTAATTTTTTAATTTATTTAAAATGAACATTTTTGTTTCAAACATCAATTACGCAACTAAAGAGTATGAGTTGCACGATCTATTCGCAGAATTTGGAGATGTATCATCAGCTAAAATCGTTACAGACAGAGAAACTGGTCGTTCCAGAGGTTTCGGTTTCGTAGAGATGGGTGATGAAGAAGGAAAGCAAGCTATTGAAGCTCTTAACCAAAAAGAATTCAACGGAAAAACTCTAAACGTATCTGAAGCTAAACCAAGAGAAGAAAAACCAAGAAGAAGCTTCGATAACAACAGAGGTGGAGGTTATGGTAACAACAACAATAGAGGCGGAGGCTATGGTAACAACCGTGGCGGAGGCGGAAATCGTTGGTAAAAATATAAAGCGGCTTTTAAGCCGCTTTTTTTATGGAAATTTTATTTCCAGTAAATCATTTAATTATAATTTTGGGGTGAAATGTTGTGGTATTTTATAACAAATCCGGTGTTCCTGTATGGGAAGCAAAGACAACCAGCAGAGGAGTAAGAGCAATTTTCAAGGAAGATGGTAATCTGGTAGTGTATACCCGTGGAAATGGCGTTGCCTTCAGTTCAAATACAGGTGGTAAAGGAGCAAACAAGTTGTCCGTTCAGGATGACGGAAATCTTGTGATCTACGGAAGAAACTCTCCGCTTTGGAGTTCCGGAACGAACAGATAAATTATACAACTCAGATAAATAAAAGAGACTATCCAGAAGGTAGTCTCTTTTTTATTGGAACGTTATTTTAATTTTATAAGAATGTAAACGTTTTCGTAATAAATATCGGCAGTGTCATTTTCAGAGTATTTTTCCTTTGTGATCTCATTGAAAATAAGTTTAACGTGATACTTGCCTAAGTCAGATTCCATCGCAATTTCAGAAAGTTTTACGTTTCCTGTTTTGTTTTTATTTTCCTCAAATAGTTTAATAATCTGTGGTCCGAAATCTACTTCTTCCTGATCATTTAAACTGAGTTTCAATGAGGATTTTTCTGTCAGTTGGTCCGTAAGCTCAAACTGATCATTATTCAGTTGTTGTGGATCTCTGCTATACCGATGGAAAGAAATTAAATATTGATAATTCCCGATTCCTACAGCCTTTTCTTCACGAACAAGAACGAGTCTGTTCATTTCGTACGCCCTGTTTTTTACAGTGACATTCACATCTGAAAACTTATTCTGAATGCTGTAATTGATACTGTAAAAGGAACCTTTTTCAATATTTTCTGACAATTCAGCCTGATCTTTTTCATTCAGTAAACCCGATAGGAATGCCCCTTGTTTTCTTTCAGCCAGAAATTCAAATTTATTGGCAATTTCAGTACGGATTGTATCTGTAACCTTTTTCTGGAAATTAATCTTGCCGGCACTGATCAGCTGATGTTGGTTTAAGATATTCATTAATTCCGTTTTCTGACTTCTTTTAGCTACGCTAAAAGCATTAAGGTAAGGGAAAATCAATGCAAAAACGCCAAATAAAAATAAGCTGACAGGGATGAATTTTATAGAGGCTTTCTTGTTAAAAATAAAATATACTACAATGCTTAACAGCCATAAAGCAAGCAGGAGAACAAAGTATCTTGGTTCTGTATAACCATATTCTAAAATTCTGGTAAAAATTGCAGTGAAAAGCAGAATAATCAAAGGCAGGATTGTATAATAGAATGCTTTTGAGAATATCCTGACCCAGGATTTTGCGTTTTCCTGCTTCAGAGGATGTACCAGAAGCAATGCAAGAATACCCACAATGCTGTACGCTAAAACAAGATAAGAAACCCAGCCTCTCGGAAGCTGCCAGTTGATGACTATTTTAACAGAATAGAAATAAAGGATCGTTACATAGATCAGGAGTAAAGGAATTAAAATAAACTGAGTGAAAAACTTCAGAACAACAGGATAGGTACCATCTTTTTCAAGGTTGTTTAAGCCTTTATCATTAAATAAAAGGAATATAAAACTGCTCCCGAAAATAGCGAGAACAAAGAAAGTATCTCTGTAAATTCTGTCATGAAAGTTAAAATCAAAAAGTCTATCAATGGCCAGAATTGCCAATTCAACGCCACCAGTCAAAACTCCGGTAAATACGGCAGTAAGAAAGATATTGATAAAAAGATTTTTGTTGTACTGCCAGAACCTGAGCTCTCTGTCTCTCTCCAGAAACGGAATAAATGATACGAGTAAATGGGAGAGAAGAGCGGTAACAGCGATAAGATAAGCATGCACTTCTGTAAAACTTTCCTTTCTGTCAGGGAGAATACAGTAAAAACCGATGAGAAAGATAACGCCGGATACGTGCAGTAATAATTCTTTTCCGATCCTTTGTGACAGCATTTTTAATGCAAACATCAGGGAAATTCCCAAACAGGCACAAATGATAAATTTGATATAAGAAGTGATTTCAAAGCGATCTGTTTCCGCGATACATATGGCACCGGCAGAAGCTAATAAAGCCATTACCAAAACCATCGGATATCGGAAAATGGCTTCATTGGCCCGGCTTAGAGTTTCCTGGAATTTTGTTTTCATGATTTGGTGTTTTTTGAATTTAAATTAATCTTTTTTCTTTTTCTTCTTTTTGTCCTTGTCCTTGTCTTTCTCTTTTTCCTTTCCTTTGGTTTTCTTTTCTTTTTTGGGATTCAGGATTTCTTCAGCTACTTCGAACTTAGGTTCTTCAATTTTTGCCGGCTTTATTTCGATTTTAAGATCGAAATAGCCTTTCATATCTTCCTGGGAAATTAATTTTTCACTTAATAAAAGCTCCAGAATTTCTTTCCCTGAATGATTAAAAAAGTTATGTGAAAGCTCTTTTAACAGGAATTTTTTATACTCTTCTAAAGGAACAAGCACGCTGTATTTGAAGATTCTCCCTTCTTTTACAGTGGACAGATAGCCTTTTTCAACTAATATTTTCAAATAAGTGGAAACCGTATTCTGGTGTGGTTTCGGTTCCGGATGCTGCTCCATAACGTCCTTCAGATAGAAAGATTCCATTTTCCAAAACAGCTTCATAAAGTTTTCTTCTGCGGCAGTAAGATGATTTATTTTCATAGAGTATTCTAATGTTGAAATTGAATATTGCAATAAAGATAGATAAAAGATACCAGAAAAGCTATTCCAGCCCCCATAAATACTTCTTTTACGGTATGTCTTTTTAAAATGATACGGGTAATTCCGACCAAAACAGCAATTCCCAGCCACACCAGACCCATTTTCCAGTCGAGTGAGAAAAATAATGCTGCTACAAATACATTGAATGCTGTATGCATCGAGCTTTTGATAAAAAGATTACTGATCTGCAGGGCGAAAAGAAGTACCAGAATAAACAACATGACAAGATCAATATATCCGTTTCTGATATAATTAAAAAGAAGATAAACAATGACACAAACTGCAATAAATATATACAGGCTTTTCCTTTGAACACGATTGGAGACATCCATATTGGTATATCTTCCCGTTTTCACATTCCATACCAGCCATACAACAACCGGAATAATGATCATTAATAATACAGGCAGAAAATACAGCATAGAATCCTTAAGAGAATATTCCCTGATGCTCATGTAGGTAAAGAAAATGATCAGAGAGACCAAAGGATTAAAAAAATCAGAAATGACTTTTGAAATTTTATGTAATAATGAAGACTGTTTTTCTTCCATAATCAAGTTTAAAGGTCAAATATACCATTATAACATCAAAAAACAAGGGGAAGAAGCCGGTGGAAGTTGATGGATAAATTGAGAAAATAATTCATTATTAATAGGTTTTGATGTACTAACTTTTTTTTACTTTTTAGATTAATATTAAATTTTGCAGGAAATGTTTTATTTTTAATTGATCAGTTTAATCATTATCATGAAACACCTATTCACATTCGTATTGGTTATCTTAGGATTTTTTACTTTCGGCCAAAAGGTTTCCACGGAAAATATTTCTTCGCCGCCTGTACATCAATTAAGAATTTATGAAATTCCTAAAGAGAACAAGCAGGTTTTTCTGGACCGCTTCAGAGATCATGCTTTGAGAATAATGAAAAAATATGGGTTTACCATTGTGTCTATCTGGGAATCGGAATTTAAAGATAAAACAGAATTTGTTTATCTGCTTGAATGGAAAGATGAAGCCACTATGAAAACGGCCTGGGAAGGATTTTTGGCAGATCAGGAATGGAAGGAAATTAAAGCAAGAACAGCCAGCCAATATGGCAATTTTGTTAATGAAATTGAAGACAGAACGCTCAAACTTACCGGTTTTTCTCCGAAAAAAAAGCTATTGAAATAACCAAAAGATATATTAACGATAATTAAAGGGGAAGGAAATGGAGAGTGAAGCATAATCATTTTCCTGTATTTTTATATTAATCGTAATTTCGGAAAAGCCACATTAACAGGCTGATTGCTTAGCTGTCATGATAAGAAAATGATTAATAAAAGGTTGCTTTATGAGAGTTTCAAAGGCTCGAAAATTAAGAATAATCCGTCCGGCCTGCAAGTAGATTTTACAGAAAAATCGAAAAGTTATCTATGTATAGAATAAAAACAAAGTTTTTTTCATAATTTTGCTCAACTATTTCATCATAAAAAAGCAAGAGCTAACACATGAAAGAATTTTCTAAAGAGGTATACCTGAAGTGGTATGAAGATATGACAATGTGGAGAAGGTTTGAAGACAAATGCCGTTCTCTTTACCTAAAACAAAAGATCAGAGGATTTTTACATTTGTATAACGGTCAGGAAGCTATCCCTGCCGGGTTTACACATGCAATGGATCTGACAAAGGACAGTATGATTACTGCTTACAGATGTCACATTCATCCAATGGCGATGGGCGTGGATCCTAAAAGAATCATGGCAGAACTTTGTGGTAAAGCTACAGGGACATCCGGAGGTATGGGTGGATCTATGCACATTTTCAGTAAAGAACACCGTTTTTACGGAGGACATGGTATCGTTGGAGGACAAATTCCTTTAGGTGCAGGTATTGCTTTTGCTGATAAATATTTCGACAGAAAAGCTGTAAACATCTGTTTCTTTGGAGATGGTGCTGCAAGACAAGGTTCTTTACATGAAACTTTCAATATGGCAATGAACTGGAAACTTCCGGTAGTATTTGTTGTGGAAAACAACCAATATGCAATGGGAACTTCTGTAAAAAGAACTGCCAACCACGAAGATATCTATAAATTAGGATTAGGTTACGAAATGCCTTGCCTTGCTGTAGATGCAATGGATCCTGAGAAAGTAGCAGAAGCTGCTTACGAAGCTATTGAAAGAGCAAGAAGAGGAGACGGACCTACATTTATTGAAGCAAGAACTTACCGTTACAGAGGACACTCAATGTCTGATGCTGAGCCATACAGATCTAAAGAAGAAGTAGCTCTTCATAAAAATGATGACCCGATCGAATTGATAAAACATAGAATCTTAGAAAACGGATGGGCTACAGAAACAGAATTGGAAGCTATCGATAACAAGTCCAGAGACTTTGTTGAAGAGTGTATCGAATTTATGGAAAACTCTCCGTATCCTGATGCAGAAAAAATCTATGAGTATGTATATGCTCAGGAAGACTATCCATTCCTAGACAAATTAGAAAACTAAAAAATAAAAATTAATTTGAAATTTGAAGTTTGAAATTTCTGAAATCTCAAATCTCAAATCTCGAATCTCAAATCAATATAGATTATGGCAGAAGTAATTACGATGCCCCGCCTGTCCGACACAATGACGGAAGGTAAGGTGGCCAAATGGCATAAAAAAGTAGGAGATAAAGTAAAAGAAGGAGATATTTTAGCTGAAATTGAAACTGATAAAGCAGTTCAGGATTTCGAATCTGAAATAGAAGGGACTCTTTTATACGTAGGTGTAGAAGAAGGATCTGCTGCTGCTGTAGACTCTGTTTTAGCTATTATCGGGAATGAAGGAGAAGATATTTCAGGATTGACAGGTGGGGCTGCTGCTCCCGCTGCTGCAACTGAAGAAAAAAAATCAGAAGAACAGCCTAAAGCAGAAACTGCTGCGTCTGCTGCTGCAGAAGTTCCGGCAGGAGTTGAAATTATTACAATGCCGAGACTTTCTGATACAATGACAGAAGGTAAGGTGGCTAAATGGCACAAAAATGTAGGTGATACAGTAAAAGAAGGAGATCTTCTTGCTGAGATCGAAACAGATAAAGCGGTACAGGATTTCGAATCTGAATTCAATGGAGTACTATTGAAGCAAGGTGTAGAAGAAGGAGGTGCTGCTCCGGTTGATTCCGTATTAGCAATCATTGGCCCTGCAGGAACAGATGTTTCCGCTGTAGGAGCTCCAAAAGCTGCGGGTCAGTCAACTGAAAAACCAGCTGAACAAAAAACAGAAGCTAAACCAGAAGAAAAAGCTGCTCCGGCTGCCAATTCTTCATCTTCTGACAGAGTGGCAATTTCTCCACTGGCTAAGAAAATGGCTCAGGATAAAGGAGTTGATATCAGTAGTGTTCAGGGATCTGGTGAAAACGGAAGAATCGTTAAAAAAGATATTGAAAACTATCAGCCAGCTGCAAAACCAGCTGCCTCAGCTCCTGCAGCAAGCGCTGCTCCTGTTGCAGTAAGCTTTGTACAGGGTGAAGATACAGAAACTCCAAACTCTCAGGTAAGAAATATTATTGCAAAACGTCTTTCTGAAAGTAAATTCACTGCCCCTCACTACTATCTGATGGTTGAGATCAATATGGATAAGGCAATTGAGGCCAGAAAAGAAATCAATTCTTTACCGGATACCAAGATCTCTTTCAATGATATGATCATTAAAGCCACTGCAATTGCTTTAAGAAAACACCCTCAGGTAAATTCAAGCTGGGCCGGTGATAAGATCATCCACAGAGGAAATATCAATATTGGTGTAGCAGTAGCTATTCCGGACGGATTGGTAGTTCCTGTATTGAAAAATACAGATCAGATGACGTATACCCAGATTTCCGCAGCTGTGAAAGATATGGCATCAAGAGCTAAGAGTAAAGGTCTTAAGGCTAACGAAATGGAAGGATCTACATTCTCTATTTCCAACTTAGGAATGTTCGGAATTGAAACGTTTACAAGTATCATCAATCAGCCAAACTCTGCTATCCTTTCAGTAGGAGCAATTATCGAGAAGCCTATCGTTAAAGATGGTCAGATCGTAGTTGGAAACACTATGAAACTTTCATTAGCTTGTGACCACAGAGTGGTAGACGGTGCTACGGGTGCTCAGTTCTTACAAACTTTAAGAACCTATTTAGAAAGTCCATTAACATTGTTACTGTAATTTTCTGAATTGAAAATATTGAAACCTCCCGGACTGGGAGGTTTTTTTTGTTTTTTTGGGTAAATGGAAATGATGATGAATGATAAACCTATAAGGTTTCAAAAACCTTATAGGTTTAGAAAAAGCTTCTGGTACAAATATTTTTATAAAAAATAAGACTGTAATAATTTAAAAAATTAATAGAAAAGAACTGTATAAGTAGATTGCCGGAATCTAAACATTCAAAAAGTAAAATAAAATACAAACCGCTTCAAAAAGCGGTTTTTTATTTGCAGGCAATTCACTATTTTTGAATCATGATTAAAGCAAGAAATATCCATAAATCTTATGGGAATTTAGAGGTACTGAAAGGAGTTGATATTCATATCAAAACAGGAGAAGTGGTTTCTATTGTAGGAGAATCAGGAGCAGGTAAATCTACACTGCTGCAGATTTTAGGAACACTGGATCATCCCACCCAGTCCGGTAAATACGATACTGAAATTGAAATAGCAGGTGAATCATTTATCAATATGAATGATAAGCAGCTTTCAAAATTCAGAAATCAGAATATCGGTTTCGTATTTCAGTTTCATCAGCTTCTTCCGGAGTTTACCGCGTTGGAAAACGTATTGCTTCCGACAAAAATAGCAGGAGCCAACGAAAGAGAAGCTATCGAAAAGGCTTATGCTTTATTTGAAGATCTGAAGATAGAGCAAAGACTGAATCATAAACCCAACCAGCTTTCTGGTGGAGAAGCGCAAAGGGTAGCGGTGGCAAGGGCTTTAATCAATTCACCGAAAATCATTTTTGCAGATGAGCCTACAGGTAACCTGGATTCCAAAAATGCGGATGACCTTCACAGATTGTTTTTCGATCTTAGAGACAAATACAACCAGACTTTTGTTATTGTAACCCATAACCCTAATCTTGCAGAAATTACAGACCGTAAGCTTGTTATGAAAGACGGAATGATCATAGAGTAGCAGTATACAAAACCGGATGATGAAACACCTTATTTTTCTTTTTTTAATAGTAATTTCCTGTTCAAAAGCTGACTCCCAGCAGTTGAATCCATTGGGTATTCCTCAGGCAAGGATTTCGGAGATTAAAAATTATATTAAAGGAAAAGAGTACAATCAGGAACTGGCTGTTTTTATCAACTTTAAAATCCCTTCAGGAAAGTATCGCTATTTTATTTATAACCTGAAAAACAATACAATCTTACAGCAGGCTGTTGTCTCTCATGGTTCAGGTTCAGTTATTCCAAAGTCAGATGCTTTGAAATTCAGTAATATTGAAGGATCTTATCAGTCATCCCTTGGAAAATATGCTATTGGAGAAAGCTATGTAGGAAAATTTGGTAAATCGTATCGGCTGGCAGGTCTGGATTCTACCAACAGTAATGCTATGCAGAGAGCCATTGTTCTTCATTCTTACGGATGCATTCCTGATACTGAATCCCGGAATCCTGCATGTTTAAGTTTAGGCTGTCCTATGCTTTCAATAAATGCTTTTAAAGAAACGGCAAAATATATTGATCAGTCGAAGAAGCCGATCATTTTATATGCATTCTATTAACTTATAATTCCTTTTCCATGGCTATAAAATTTCTTGCAGAAGATGACAGACCCAGAGAAAAGTTTTTGCAGAAAGGCAAGAGCTCACTTTCGGATTCTGAGCTGTTGGCGATTATTATGGGAAGTGGAAACAGGGATGAGAATGCTGTAGAGCTTGCAAGAAAAATTCTGAATTCTGTCAGTAACAACTGGCATCAGCTAAGTTTGCTATCCGTTAAAGACCTGATGAAATTCAAGGGAATTGGTGCTACAAAAGCTATTTCAATCATTACGGCTTTAGAGATCGGAAAGAGGAGAGCTGTTCAGGAAATTCCTGAAAAAACGGTGATTGGAAACAGTCACGATGCCTATGTCATTCTCAGAAACCAGCTTTCTGATCTGAGAACAGAAGAATTCTGGGCGATTTTCCTTAACAACAGCAATAAAGTGATTCATGTCTCCCAGCTTACCCAGGGAGGAATCAGCCAGTCTATTGTAGATGTAAGAACTCTTTATAAAGCCGCACTGGATCATTTTTCAACCGGCATTATCATTGCCCACAATCACCCTTCCGGAAGCTTAAAACCAAGCCGGGAAGACATCAATATCACACAGAAAATAAAAGAAGCAGGAAATACACTAAGTATTCAGCTTTTAGACCATATTATTGTCACGCAGGATGCTTATTTTAGTTTCTCGGACGCAGGATTGTTATGATTAGAAGATTAAAATACCATGAAATTGACTTTGTAAAATATGCTCAATGTTTAGAAAATTCCGAGCAGAGAAAATATTCTGCTACAAAGCATTTCTTAGATACTACTTCTACAATGCCCTGGGAAATTCTTGTTTATAAAGATTACCAAGCAGTAATGCCTGTTCCTTTCGTAAGAAAATATGGGCTGAAAATCGTGCATAACCCTAAGCTTTGTCAGCAGCTTGGTGTTTTTTCCGTTAAAGATGATGTGGATCTTAATGAGGCTTTTCTGGAATATCTGGAAAAAAACTATATGATCAGGGCATATCCTTTCAATGATGTCAATCAGCTTCGTACAAAGATCAGAATCAAGAAGAATTTTTTACTGTATCCTGAGGATTATGAGAAAGTATATTCGAGATACTCACCCAAAAGAAAAAGAAAACTTCGGTTAGATGAAGGTGTTTTAAAAGAATCAGAAATTAAAACAATCACTTATGATAAAGCTAAAGCTTTTATTGAAGCGAATACTATAGGGTTGAGCAAAGAAAATGATCTCGGAGAATTCATGAGGATCTTTGAAAGTTTTCATCATCTTGGTTACCTCAAATTTACGGCATTTTACTATCAGCATAAGATTATCAATATAATTGCTACCTATACGGACTGTGGTATGGTAGCGCTTTTAGGAAATTTTAATGATAAAAATTATGTCAGATTATCAGGAGCATCCGTATTGATTGATCATGTCATTAAAGAGAATATTGAAACTCATATATTTGATTTTGAAGGAGGAGAACTCCCCAATATTGAGGAATTTTTCCGCGGATTCCGGCCGGAATTAAGGCCTTACGGAATTATTGAGAATTCAAAAAAGAACCTTTTCAAAAAGTTAGGGTATCTTATATTGAGAGGAAAGTCTTTTTTATGATGAAAAGCATTGTTTAGATTGGTTCTAATTAAGTAATATTCCGTAACTTTATAAAATCCTTAGTAAAACAGTTATGTTACAACAGATTCGTCAGTACAAATTATCATACATGCTTTATAACTTGTTTAAAAAGAATAAATTAAAGCATAATATTCCATTATATAAAAAATACGGAATCAATAAGAACTATTTTTCAAGTATTTCAAGCAAAGATTTTGCTCATCTTCCAGCTAGTGAAAGAACACTGGATTATACAAAATTGAAGGAAACCCCTTTTTTTAAGAAGCTTTCTGAAGAAAATAAAGAAAGTGCTCTTCAGTATGATGAGAATGGGTATATGATTCTGAGAAATTTCCTTAGTCCGGAAACAGCAGATCAAATCAATACTGAAATTGATAAACTGATGAAGGACGGGACTCTGAAATTTATTTACGGAGGAAAACTGATGTTTGCAATCCATCATTCAGAAATCATTAAAAATATTGGAAGTGATCAAGAACTGTTAGACTTTTTATCTGTTTTACTGGACGGAAAATCCAAGCTTTTCCAAAGTATCAACTTCATCAACGGCAGCCAGCAGAAAACCCATTCTGACAGTATCCATATGACCACTTATCCATTGGGAGGCCTGCTTGGAGTATGGATTGCCCTGGAAGATGTAGACGAAAGTAACGGAGCGCTTCATTATATTCCTAAAAGTCATAAGCTTCCTTATTTCTTGAATTCTGATTATGATAATGAAGGTACAGCCCTGAAAATCGGCAAGAAAAGCTACAGAGCCTATGAAACCTTTCTGGAAGATAAAGTAAAAGAATTAGGCTTACAGAAAGAAATTTTTAAAGCAAAAAAAGGAGATTTACTGATCTGGCATGCCAATATTCTTCACGGCGGAGAACCTCACACAGATAAAAACAGAACCAGAAAAAGCCTTGTGTACCACTTCTTTGACGAAAACAGTGTCTGCTATCATGAAGTAACACAAAGACCTGCTCTGTTTGAACTTTAGGGCACTTCTTCATAAAAACTTTCTTTAGGCATTTTAAATGATAGTTTTTTTACATTTGTATTCTTAATATCAGTGTATGGGAAAAAAGAAGAATATTCTTGTTTTTATATTTTCAATGTATGTATGCGTTATGTCATACTACCTGTATACCCACCATTACTACAATACTGATATGGAAGCCTATATGGGACTCATCTATAAAACGGAATATCCTGAAATGAAAATTGAAGAAATTCATCAGAGGGTATATGACGAACTGAGAGAAAAAAGTCCTGATTTCGCGGGACTTGGTTCTGTTAATCCAATGGCTGAGGAAGTAGCCAAAGGGGAGAGTACTTACTATAAAATCATCTCGCAAAATCCCAAAGCCTACGAAGAAGAGTTACAGCTTTTTGTGGTAAAACCTTTTTATAATTTTATCAGCTGGTCATTGTTTAAGCTTGGTTTCAGTGCTTCTGCTTCAATCTCCCTGATTTCAGTTATCTCTTATGCATTGATTCTGGTTCTGATTTTCAGCTTTTTGATAAAAATTCTGAGAAATTATCCTCTTGCCTTTATCCTTACTGTTTTAATTTCACTGTTCAAGCCCTTGCCGGAATCGGCCCGGCATGTTTCAGCAGATTCCTTATCATGCCTGCTGCTTCTTTTGAGCTTTTATGTATTTTTAGTGAGAAAAAATTTCTTTTTCGCAGGCATATTGGCTATGCTGTGTGTGCTTACAAGACCTGAATATTTTATTTTTTATTCATTCCTGTACGCCCTTATTTATTTTTATAGAAATAACTTTCAGATTACAACAGGTTCATTACTGGTATCATATGGATATATATTTCTTTCCTTCTTTTTAATACAGGCTTTTAATCGGGTTTCGTGGTCTGCCCTTTTTATGAATCAGTTTACCAAAGTTCAGATTTATCCTGTGTCGCAGCCTGATCCGTTTTCCTTTGCAGATTATATTCACTTTATTAAAAGCAATGTAATGTTGGAGTTCAATTCTTCTTACTTTCCGGTTTTATTGATTTTTATTGTAATCATTTTAGCCAATCGTTTCTCGTTTTACAATAAGAAGAATCAGGCTCAGCTCTTGTTTTTTGCTGTTATTTACACAACTGTCATGCTGAGATTTTTGGTTTTTCCGTCTCTGGTAAACAGGATGATGCTTGGCTTTTATCTTATAATTATCCTTGCTTTGGTCTATATACAAATTTCTAAAGTGGATATCTTTAAAAACTCTTTAGAAGACGGAAAATAATTAGTAATTTTGCAGTCTAAAATTATGACGAGTCTATCAGGATATTTACCCTATGCATTTGCATTGATTATTGCAATTCCTTTTCTGGTTTTGCTCAGACAATTTGTACACTCATACATTACTCTTAAGAACCAGGAAATCAAATTACTTAGTGTGAAATCCAATTCAGAGAACAAAGCACATTCCTATGAAAGAATGACCTTGTTTCTGGACAGAATGAAGCCTTCCAACCTTATACAGAGGTTCGACAGGGGACTGGCCGTTCATGAGTTTATTTTCCTGACTGAAAAGGCGATCAATGAAGAATTTGAATACAACTCTTCACAGCAGTTATACATTACAAAAAACTCCTGGAAGAATATCGTAGACTCAAAAAATGCAATTATAGAACTGCTTCATAAAACTTATGACGGGCTGACAGGAGAGGTTCAGCTGGATGAATTCAAAACGATTTTCATCATGAACTATATGGAAGGCAATGACTATATTGCTGAAACCATTGAAGATTTAAGAAAAGAAATTTTAATAATAACTTAAAAATTAACAGATAAATAATGATTCCAAATTTTAAAGCACATCCATGGCACGGAATTTCTGCAGGAGAAGATGCGCCAAATGTTGTAAACGTATTTGTGGAAATTGTTCCTTCAGATACTATTAAATATGAAGTAGATAAAGAAACAGGATATTTAAAGGTAGACAGGCCGCAGAAATTCTCTAACATTATCCCTGCTTTATATGGTTTTGTTCCTAGAACTTACTGCCATAATGAAGTAATGAAACTTGCTATAGAGGCTGGAGCTGATGATGTAACGATGGGAGATCATGACCCGCTTGATATCTGTGTTTTAAGTTCTCACAATATCCATGCAGGAGGCTTATTGATGGAAGCTATTCCAATCGGTGGTTTCAAAATGATCGACGGTGGTGAAGCGGATGATAAAATTGTTGCTGTAATGATCAATGACCACGCTTTCGGACACTTCAGAGATATTTCTGAATTACCGGAAGCAGAAGTAAAAAGATTAATGCACTACTTCCTTACCTATAAAAACTTACCGGATGAGCCTGCAAAATGCAGAATCCAGGAAGTTTACGGAGCTGAGCACGCAAGAAAAGTGATCAAAGCTTCTCAGGCGGATTACGCAGAAAAATTCGGAGGATAAGATTTTCTTCCCAACACATACAAAAAAGCAGGTGAATTTTCATCTGCTTTTTTCTTTGTAAATATTTTATGATATCAATAGATTCAGTTTCTTTGGTATACGGAATTTCCTTCTTTTATCGTTTCAAGCACCTTAATGTTTCTGAGGTTTTCAGGACTTATCGTTAAAGGATTCTGATCAAGAATAACAAAGTCAGCCATTTTACCTGCTTTAATAGAACCTTTTTTATTTTCTTCCTGCAACTGATAGGCTCCGTTAATGGTAATCGCTTTTAAAGCTTCCATGGGAGTAATTCTTTCATTAGGTCCTAAGATCATTCCCGAACGCGTCTTTCTATTCACTGCTGCATAAACTGCGGTAATCAGATCGGGTGGTGTAACCGGAGCGTCATGATGAATGGTAAACGTAATTCCTGCTTTTAATGCTGAGTTGGCCGGACTTATAAAAGCAGCTCTTTCAGGACCGAAAACACTTGAATAATGCCAGTCTCCCCATAAATACGCATGAGTAGAAAAGTAAGAAGGAATTACCCCTAATTCTTTTATTTTCTGAATGTGATCCGGGCGGCTGTTTTGCACATGAATTAACGTTGCCCGTAATTCCGGATGGTAAATATTTTCATCTTTTAACCTTTTAATAACCCGTATAGCCTGATCAATGGCGGCATCTCCATTTACATGAAGCTGTGCAGTTATGTGATTCTGGAAAAGTGTTTTCAGGTCGTTATATAACGTTTCATCCGTGAAGATGGGAAACCCTTTATAATCTTTAGACTGACCTTCAGGTGGAACTAAATAAGGCTGAGTGAGCCAGGCCGTTTTTCCCTGTGGAGAACCATCATCAGAAAATTTGAACCCGGCCAGTTTCAAGCGGTTTTCATATTTCATATATTTTGGTTTGAAACTGTTGAAATCCTTTTTGAAATATTCATAATCGGGAAAGTAAACAACATCAGCTTTAAAAAGATGTTGAGATGCTGCCTTTTCTAACAGAGCAACACTTTCGCCCATGGTTCTCCCATCACAAATGGTAGTCTGTCCATAGCTGAGCCATTCATCCTGAGCCTTCATCAGGTTTTCCATGGCGTGAGCCTGAGTATCTTTGCCTTTATTCATTTTTTCCGTTAAGGTCAATAAAGCAGTGAAACTGGCATTCTCTTCTAGTTTTCCGTTCAGTTTTCCTGTTTTTTTGTCCCTGCCAATGTGTCCTCCTTCAGGATCTTTTGATGACTCTGTTATTCCCAGCAGTTGTAACATGGCGCTGTTTGCAACGCTGGCATGGCCCGAAGCATGAATAACAATAATAGGATTGGTTTTGCTGATGGCATCCAGTTCTGTTTTTGTAGGATGACGGTGCTCTGTCATAATCGCATCATCATACCCATTTCCGATAATGGGTTGCTGACCGTTAATTTTATTGTTTTTGATATAGCTTTTAATTGTATTCTGCAAATCTTTGATTGAATTCACCGTGCCATAGGGTTCGGGAGACAGATCTACAGCATCCATAATTCCTGCTCTTGAAGTAAGATGCCCATGAACATCTATAAAACCGGGAAGAAGGGTTTTTCCATTTAAATTAATCATTTTGGTGGCCGGTTCTGAAAAACGTTCTGCCTCCGATTTTGTTCCGGCAAAAAGTATTTTCCCGTCTTTAACTGCTACTGCTTCAACTTGCGGAAGAGAATCCTCCATGGTTATAATAGGACCTCCAAAATAGAGTATTTCAGCTTTTTCTTTAGGTATCTTATTATGACAACTGCTTATGCTTACAGATAAAAAAAGTGTATATAAAATCCTTTTCATAAATGATTAATTCAAATTGTGGTGAGAAACAAATTTACAAAATAATAGATTATTATTAGTGAATTTTATTGCGTGTTTATAATTTCATTATATTTATAAGACTAATCTCAATTTTTTAATATAAAATAATAAACTATGGATCTATTTGTGTTAGTGCCAATTTTTGGTGTCATAGCTTTGCTTTATACATTTCTTCAGAGCAGCTGGGTCAATAAACAGAATGCCGGAAATGAAAAAATGAAAACAATCAGCGGCCACATTGCAGATGGTGCAATGGCTTTTCTAAAGGCTGAATACAAAATCTTAACGTACTTTGTTGTAGTCGTTGCCATTTTACTGGCAGTGATGGGGTCAAGTAATGCCAATTCACACTGGAGTATAGGAATTGCCTTTGTAGTAGGTGCTATTTTCTCAGCATGTGCAGGTTTTATCGGAATGAAAATCGCTACCAAAGCTAATGTCAGAACAGCTGAAGCGGCAAGAACTTCACTGTCAAAAGCCCTTAAAGTATCTTTTACCGGAGGTTCTGTGATGGGAATGGGAGTCGCTGGCCTTGCTGTTTTAGGATTAGGTGCTTTATTTCTGATTATTAAACAGATTTTTGCCCCTGAAGCTACCGTAGATTCTCATGAAATGGAAAGAACCATTGAAATTCTTACCGGATTTTCTCTTGGAGCTGAATCTATTGCCCTTTTTGCAAGAGTAGGAGGCGGTATTTATACAAAAGCTGCAGACGTAGGTGCTGACCTTGTGGGAAAAGTGGAGGCCGGAATTCCCGAAGACGATCCCCGAAACCCGGCTACCATTGCAGATAATGTGGGAGACAATGTAGGAGATGTTGCAGGAATGGGAGCTGACCTTTTCGGTTCTTACGTAGCAACGGTTTTGGCTACCATGGTATTAGGCAGAGAAACCATTTCTGATGACGCCTTCGGAGGCTTTGCCCCGATTCTTTTACCAATGCTGATTGCAGGAACGGGAATTATATTTTCAATGATCGGAACTTTATTTGTGAAAATTAATGATAATGAAGGCTCATCCACTTCCAGCGTACAAAATGCATTAAATCTTGGAAACTGGGGAAGTATTGTGATTACGGCTATTGCTTCCTATTTTCTGGTAACGTATATCCTTCCTGAAAAAATGGTTTTAAGAGGACATGAGTTTACTAAAATGGGTGTTTTCGGAGCGATAATGGTGGGATTAGTAGTAGGAACCTTAATGAGTATCATTACAGAATATTATACAGCCATGGGAAAAAGACCGGTTTCCAGTATTGTGAGACAGTCTTCTACAGGGCATGCAACCAATATTATCGGTGGGCTTTCCGTGGGAATGGAATCTACTTTGCTTCCTATTATTGTATTGGCGGGAGGAATTTATGGTTCTTATCTGTGTGCCGGACTTTATGGAGTGGCAATTGCCGCAGCTGGAATGATGGCTACCACAGCCATGCAGCTTGCTATTGATGCTTTTGGACCTATCGCAGATAATGCCGGAGGTATTGCTGAGATGAGTGAACTTCCCAAAGAAGTACGTGAAAAAACAGATATTCTGGATGCCGTAGGAAATACAACGGCTGCTACAGGAAAAGGATTTGCCATTGCTTCAGCTGCCTTAACAGCATTGGCCTTATTTGCTGCTTTTGTAGGAATTGCAGGAATTGATGGTATTGATATTTACAGAGCAGATGTTCTTGCCGGACTTTTTGTAGGTGGGATGATTCCGTTTATCTTCTCCTCATTGGCGATTACCGCAGTAGGACAGGCTGCTATGGCAATGGTAGAAGAAGTAAGAAGACAATTCCGTGAAATTCCGGGAATTCTGGAAGGGAAAGCACAGCCCGAATATGAAAAATGTGTTGCCATTTCTACAGATGCTTCCATCAGAAAAATGATGCTTCCTGGTGCCATAGCCATCGTTTCTCCTTTATTAATAGGATTTATTTTTGGTCCCGAAGTACTGGGAGGATTTCTGGCTGGTGCTACAGTATGCGGTGTTTTGATGGGAATGTTCCAGAACAATGCAGGCGGGGCCTGGGATAATGCCAAAAAATCATTTGAAAAAGGAGTTGACATCAATGGTCAGACCTATTATAAAGGTTCAGAACCTCATAAAGCATCTGTGACAGGTGATACGGTGGGAGATCCGTTTAAAGATACATCAGGACCTTCGATGAACATCCTGATCAAATTAATGTCAATCGTTTCTTTGGTGATTGCACCTACTTTGGCTGTTTTGCATAAAGATAAAATTGAAGCTAACAGAAAAGCAAAAATTGAAAGTCTTACAGGAATTTCCAGTTCTGCACCTGCTGTAAATGGAGATTCTAAAATCATTACGGTCATTCCGGGAGAAATTAAAGGACACCTTAATGAAAACGGAGACTTTGTATATGAAACAGGTAATATTCAGAAAATAAAACTGGACGGAGGAAAAACAATTGCTATTGGTGACGGAAGCCAGCTTTACCAACTTTACAATGTGGTGAAACAAAAAGATAAGTCTGCATTAGATCCAAATAAGTGGTATACCATTGAAAACCTTTATTTTGAAACAGGTTCAAGTGATCTGAAAGCAGAATCCGTGCTTCAATTGAATACTTTGTCAGAAATTTTAAATGCTTATCCGGATCTGAAAATAAAACTGGGCGGATATACAGATAACAGCGGTAATGAAGATAGTAACATCAAATTATCCAATCTGAGAGCACAGACAGCCAAACTTAAACTGCTCGAACTAGGTATTTCTGGAGACAGAATAGAAGCAGAAGGATATGGTTCACAGCATCCTGTTTGTGAAGCTAATGACACTGATGAATGCAAAGCAAAAAACAGAAGAATTGATGTAAGAGTATTGGCTCTTTAAAATCAATGTGAAAATAGTACAAAAGCATCGCTATGGCGGTGCTTTTTCACGTCTATCCACGTCATAAAAAATCCAGGCAAAAAATATCAGCCATCATCTGTGAAAATTTGTGTGATCTTTGGGAAAAGCAAATCCAGAAAAATCAAAGACTTCTTTTCAAATGCTCCAAAGCCTGAATAATCAATTCATCTTTTTTAGCAAAACTAAACCTGATATAATCAGAATTATCTCTGGAATTGTAAAAAGCAGAAAGTGGAAGGCAGGAAACCCTCTTATCAATGGTAAGCCATTTTGAAAACTCTACATCTGTCATGTTTTTAGAAATAGTCCTGAAATTAACAACCTGAAAAACACTTCCTTCCGCTTGTTGTTCGATCTGAAGCGGTGTTTCTTTAATCATTTCATTAAAAATATCTCTTTTTTTCTGCATGAGTTTTTTATTGAGATCCGGATCAAATACGTCGAGATATTTTGCGATAGCATATTGTGCAGGAGCATTGGCACTGTAAGAAATATACTGTTGATGACATTGAAATCTTGTTGTTAAAACTTCTGAAGCAAGCATATAACTCACTTTCCATCCCGAAGTATGAAACATTTTACCGAAAGAAAAAATACAGAAAGTCTTTTCCCTGAGTTCAGGATGGATGAAAGAACTGTAATGTTCAGTTTCATCATAACAATAAGTATCATATATTTCTTCTGAAATCAAATAAATATCACGGTCTTTGATCAGTTCATAGAGCTGATTCCAGTCTTCTTTTTTCCATATTTTTCCGGTTGGATTCTGGGGAGAGTTGACAATGACTGCTCTTGTCTTTTCAGTAATACAGTCTTTAAACAGATTCCAATCTATGGTAAAATCACCATCAAGATCATAATAAACAGGAATTCCTCCATTCATAACAACAGCTGGCCCATAAGTGTAGTATGAAGGTTGAATAATGATAACTTCATTACCTTGATTCAGAATTGATTTAAGTGCAGTATATAAAGCAAAGGTTGCACAGGGTACAATCGTGATTTCCTTTGTGGTAACCGTTATTTGATGAGCTCGTTTTGCATTGAATCTGATAATGCTCTCCATCAGCAGAGGATTGCCTGCAAGAGGTTCATAGTGATGCGTGTTGTGTTCAGCAGCTTCCTTTAAAAATACTTTCAGGCGTTCATCAATATCAAAATCGGGAAGTCCCAGAGAAAGATCAAAGCTTCCGTGCCTGGCTGCCAGCTCGGACATTTCCGTAAAAAAGGAATAATGAGTAAATCCGTAAATTTCTTTCACTTATTTTGTATTTTTATCAAATATAATAAAATTTTAATATTAAAATTGCACTTAAGCTTATGTATTGGTAGATTTGTAATGAACTGCATATTATTTTGTCCTATTGATTATTAATACTGGGATTCAATAAAAATTGTTATTTTTAAGAAATTTATCTTTTATGAGAAAAATACTTATTCCGTTATTGGCAATGGCTGTAGTAACCAGTTGTGGAACGGCAAAAATATCTGACGGGAATGCTTCACATCCTGTTTCAACAAAACATAACAAAGCGTTTAACAATGCCTATAAAGAGATTAATGCAGAGGATTTAAAGAAAAACCTTTACGTCATTGCAGCAGACGATATGGAAGGGCGGGATACCGGAAGCAAAGGACAGAAAAAAGCGGGTGAGTATATGATTAATTACTATAAGAATCTGGGTATTTCAGCTCCTAAAGCACTAGGCTCTTACTATCAGAAAGTACCGTCTGAATTCATGAAGAAAAGAGGAGGAGGTAACCTTCCGGATTCTGAAAATATTTTAGCTTTTATTGAAGGAAGTGAAAAACCGGACGAGATTGTGGTGGTTTCTGCTCATTATGATCACGTAGGTACCAAAAATGGAGTTGTGTACAATGGAGCAGACGATGACGGAAGTGGAACTGTAGCTGTAATGGAAATTGCAAAAGCATTCCAACAGGCTAAAAAAGCAGGAAAAGGGCCTAAAAGATCTATTCTGTTTCTTCATGTTACAGGAGAGGAACATGGACTTTTCGGTTCAGAATATTATTCCGAAAATCCTGTTTTCCCGTTAGCCAATACCGTGGTTGATCTTAATATTGATATGATCGGACGTGATGATCCTGCCAACAGAGGAAAACAATATGTCTATGTGATTGGTTCTGAAATGTTGAGCTCCCAACTTAAAGTAATCAACGAAGCGGCGAACAAAAGAACTAACAACCTGGAACTGAATTACAAATACGATGACTTGAATGACCCTGAACAATTGTATTACCGTTCAGACCACTATAATTTTGCTAAACATAATATTCCTGTAGCATTTTTCTTTGACGGTATTCATGAAGATTATCACAAACCAGGTGATGATCCTGAAAAAATTGATTATCAGTTGCTGGAGAAAAGAACCCAGCTTATTTTTACCACTGCATGGGATATTGCCAACAGAGAAGAAAGAATTGTGGTTGACAGAAAATAATTATTAACTTTAATTGGAATGATATTTTTTTAACCTTATCAAGGTTTAAAAAATATCATTCCTGTAAACTGCCAGCAAAACATTACCATGAAAACCATAATCCGGGAAGCAAGGCCAAAAGACATTCCACAAATACAGGTTGTGAGAAACTCCGTGAAAGAAAACACGCTGTCAGATCCTGGATTGGTTACCGATAAAGATTGTGAGGAATTTCTATTCCAAAGAGGAAAAGGTTGGGTTTGTGAGATGGAAGATCAGATCGTTGGTTTTTCCATTGCAGATCTGAAAGAAAACAATATCTGGGCGCTCTTTGTACATCCGGATTTTGAAAACCTTGGAATAGGCAGGAAACTCCATGATATTATGCTGGACTGGTATTTTGAACAAAATAAAGATTCCGTATGGCTGGGTACTTCACCTGGAACAAGGGCTGAAATCTTTTACAGAAAATCTGGATGGAAGGAAGCTGGACCCCATGGAAAAGGAGAAATCAAGTTTCAAATGAGTTCTGAAAACTGGAAAAATAAAAAATTATGACACCAAAACTGAAATCCATCAGACCTTTTATCGGAGCGCAAAACTTTGAGATCAGCAGAAATTTTTACAGAGATATGGGATTTCAAGAAGTAGTTCTGGAATCTAAATTGTCTTTATTTACAAGAGAAGAAATCGGTTTTTATCTCCAGGATTATTATGCAAAAGACTGGGTGGATAATACCATGATCTTTATGGAAGTTGCCAATACAGATGAATTCTGGAAAGAACTCTTGTCTCTGGAGCTTACAGAAAAATATGAAAATGTGAGGCTTACTCCTGTAAGAACAATGGATTGGGGGAAAGAGTGCTTTGTACATGATCCTTCAGGAATATTGTGGCACTTCGGTGAGTTTTTTAAGAAATAAATATGATTTACGCATTTGATACCTATTATTATGAGGATTATGCCAATACCGTGTGTATTGCATTTGAAGACTGGACCTCTGAAAAAGAAGTGGAAGTCTTTATAGAACAGATTCCCGTAAGTTCAGAATATGAAAGCGGGGCTTTTTACAAAAGAGAATTGCCCTGTATTTTGAGTCTGCTAAAAAAAATAACATTAAGACCAGAAGACATTATCATTGTTGATGGATATGTCACTTTGGATAATAATGGGAAAATTGGCCTGGGTGGTCATCTGTATGAAGAACTGGAAGAAAAGTATCCTATAGTTGGGATTGCAAAGAATGAATTTAGAACTCCTGATTCCCAACGAAGAAATGCAGTTCGTGGAGAAAGTAAAACCCCACTTTTTGTAACAGCGAAAGGAATAAATGTAGATGAAGTTCAATTAAAAGTACAACAGATGCATGGCGATTACAGAATGCCTACGCTGTTGAAAAGATTAGACCAACTAAGCAGAGCATAAATAATAAAGTCTTACAAAAAGTAAGATTTTTTTTGTCTACGAATATACCGATTGGTATATTTTAATTATCTTTGTTATATTCCTTTGTCAATATAAAAAGGATTTTTTTTAATCAAAATATACTGATCGGTATATTTAAAAATAAAATCTATGAAAGAAGTATTTATAGTAGCAGCAAAACGAACCCCGGTTGGAGGTTTTATGGGAATTCTGTCAGGATTTACAGCGACTCAGCTGGGGGCTTTTGCCATTCAGAATGCTTATGAAAGTATCGGACTTGCTCCGGAACATATAGACAGTGTATATATGGGAAATGTGCTGAGTGCTGGATTGGGACAATCGCCAGCAAGGCAGGCGGCTATCTTTGCCGGAATTCCTGTGGACAAAGACGCTACCACAATCAACAAAGTTTGTGCTTCCGGAATGAAATCGGCAATGATGGGTGCACAGCAAATTCAGCTTGGAATGGATCATATTGTTATGACGGGAGGAATGGAAAGCATGAGCAACGTTCCGCATTATGTCAAAATCCGCCAGGGGACAAAACTGGGAGATACGAATCTTACTGATGGATTGATTAAAGACGGGCTATGGGATGTCTACAATGATTTCCATATGGGAAGTGCAGCTGAATTGGGTGTGAAGAAATATGGACTTACCAGACAGGAGCTTGATGATTATGCCCTTCTCTCATACCAGAGAGCTCAGGAAGCGGCAAAGAACGGCAAGTTTGGCAACGAATTGATCCCAATATCCATTGAAGGGAAAAAAGGAACTGCAATCGTTGATAAAGACGAAGATATTGATAAACTGATCCCAGAGAAAATTTCCCTTTTGAAACCTGCATTTGAAGCCGACGGAACACTTACAGCAGCCAATTCCAGCAATCTGAATGATGGTGCTGCAGCCCTTTTACTAGCGTCTTCTGAAGCAATAGAGCAACATAATTTAAAACCACTGGCAAAAATAATAGCCTATGCAGATGCCGCTCAGGCACCGGAATGGTTTACCACTTCACCTTCCATCGCTGTTCAGAAATTGTTGAAACAAACAGGTCTCAATCTGTCAGATATCGACTTTTTCGAGATTAATGAAGCGTATTCTTCAGTAATTCTATCCAATCAAAAAATTCTAGATTATGATATCAGCAAGGTAAATGTATACGGAGGAGCAGTGGCATTGGGACATCCGATTGGTGCTTCAGGAGCAAGGATTATGACCACTTTAGTGAATGTTTTACACCAGGAAAAAGGAAAGTATGGAATTGCTGCCATCTGTAATGGAGGAGGAGGCGCTTCCGCAGTTCTTATCGAAAATATAGGTTAAAAGGCATAAATTACCTTAGATTTCAATTATTATATTAAAAAAGATCTTTCTTAAAGTTAAATTTGAGAAGGATCTTTTGCGTTGGTAACAGATTGATTATCCATTGGTCAAACAGAATGTTCAATAAGTGCAGACGAATGTTTAATGCTCTATTTTTATTAAACTGACAAATATCATTACATTGTTATTTTTATTCATTCTAAATAAATATAAATTTGTCCCAGGAAATTGAACAAAGAAAATGAAAAAAATAACTACTCTTTCTGGTATTGTACTTGCATCACTGACGAATGCGCAGCTGCAATATTGTATGCCAACCTTTCAGTATGGAGCTGACAGTAATATGATCAGTAATGTGACTTTCGGAACGATTAATAATTCATCACCTGTTCAGTCGTCCAATGCACAAATTTATGAGAATTTTACGGCAATCTCCACAGATCTGCAGTCGGGAAGTTCTTATCCAATCTCTGTGCAAGGTCCTTCCAGTACATTTCCCAGCGATGTAGTTGTTTTTATAGACTTTAATCAGAACGGAAATTTTGATGATGCAGGAGAGAGCTTTTATATCGGAAGACTTGGAGCAGCCAATCCGGCCAATGCTTTTACAGTTAATAATACCATAGCAATCCCGGCCAATGCTGCCATCGGAAGTACAAGAATGAGAGTTCTTAAAAATACCAATGTTCAGGCTTATTCCGATCCGGCAGCCGCTAATTCTATAAGCTCAGCTTGCGACAGCAGTTTAAGAGCAGGGCAGACGGAAGATTATACAGTGAATATCATAGGAAATACAGCGAGTTTCCCGGCTCCTTATTGCGGTACTGAAAATATTACAAGTTCAACCGTGAGTGAGATCAGTACGGTAGAATTTGCCGGAGTTGTTAGAAACAGTGCATTGGATGGAAATTCCGATGTGCTTGAAAACTTCACAGCAACAGTTTTCAATGTCAACCGTGGAAATAGCTATCCGATAACCGTAACAGGTGGTACCCATGGCCAAACCACCGTATCCGCTTATGCTTATATTGATTTTAACCATAATAATCAGTTTGATGCTGATGAGCAGTTTAATCTGGGCTATCTGGATAATTCCAATCCGGTTCCTGGCCAGCAGTCCGGGATTGCAACAGGCAATATCACCATTCCGGCTGGTGCACAGTTGGGAGAAACCCGTTTCAGACTGGTAAAAGCCTATGAATCCAATTCCTGGATGGGAGCTTTGAAGAATCTTCCCTGTCCTTCGGATTGGTTTATCGGTCAGGCAGAAGATTATACTATAAATATTCAGCCTGAGAGTCTTTCAACCCTTGAAGTTTCTAAAGAGGCATCAAGTCTTGTTGCCATATATCCAAATCCTACCGCAAATTCTGTAACAATCAAGATGAAAGAAGGATTGGAGAAATATGAAATTTATAACATGTCCGGACAAAAGATGCTGGAAGGTAATTCGATGACGATTTCAATGGACCGTTTTGTTCAAGGAACTTATTTGATCAAAATTCACACAAGAAATCAAAAAATCTTTACAGAAAAGATGATAAAAAAATAGACACATCATATCTAAATCATATCCATATCAATTTTTGTTTTTTTAATCGACAGGTCTTTTACCTGTCGGTTTTTTTTGCTGGTTTTAAGCTTTTATATTACGATTCAGATCCCAGTAAATTCATCAAATCCTGCTTAGACAATCCCTGAAGCTTCTTTCCGTCAGTGAGCAATAGGTTCTGAGCCAGTTCTTTTTTCTTTTTCTGAAGGGTAAGAATCTTTTCTTCTACGGTATTGGAGCAGATCATCCTTACCGCAATTACATTTTTTGTCTGTCCTATACGGTAACTTCGGTCAATAGCCTGGTTTTCAGCTGCAGGATTCCACCATGGGTCAACAAGATAAATATAATCTGCCTGGGTAAGATTGAGACCGACACCTCCGGCCTTTAAGCTGATCAAAAATACACGGATATCTTCATTGTTCTGAAAATGAGCTACTGTTTCACCCCTGTCTTTCGTTTGACCTGTTAAATATTCAAACTGAATATTGTGGCGTTCCAGTTCTGTCTTTATGAGGTCCAGCATTCCGACAAATTGTGAGAAAACAAGGATTTTATGATCTTTGGATTTTCCAAGGATTTGCTCCATCAGAATTTCAATTTTAACGGCATTTTCACCTGAATATCCCTCTTTCATCAGGACAGGGGAATTACAGATCTGTCTGAGCCTCGTAAGCCCTGTAAGAACGTGCATGCTGTTTTTGTTAAGATCATCGTCATCGTTGGCGGCAATAAACTCACGAAGTTCCTTTTCATAAGCATCATAAATTTTGCGCTGTTCCGTATTCATTTCACAGTAGATTACTGTTTCAGTTTTCGCCGGAAGTTCTTTGGCAACCTGTTTCTTAGTTCTTCTGAGGATAAATGGCTTTATCTTTTGCTGAAGCTCTATGGCACGTTTGCTGTACTCAAATTTATCAATAGGGATAGCATAAATGTCTTTAAAATACTGTTTACTTCCCAATAATCCGGGACAGGCAAAAGAAAGCTGGCTGTAAAGATCAAAAGTACTGTTTTCAACGGGCGTCCCCGTTAGTACAATTCTGTTTCTTGATTGAAGAAGTCTTGCGGCTTTGTATCTTTCTGAATTAGGATTTTTAATCACCTGTGATTCATCCAGAAATACATAATTGAAATTAAAATTTTTCAAAAATTGAATGTCAGAAAGCAGCATCCCATAGGTGGTAAGAACTACTTCGTAATCAGGCATATGAGCTGTTGTTTTTGGACGGTCTGCACCATAATGAAGCAGAACTTTTATGGAAGGCGCAAATCTGCTGATCTCTTCCTGCCAGTTGAAGAGCAGGGAAGTAGGAACCACAATCAGGTTGGTGGTGTGGCCTCTTTTTTCCCTCTGTGAAAGAATAAAAGCAATGATCTGAATGGTTTTTCCAAGCCCCATATCATCTGCAAGACATCCTCCGAAGTTGAAACTGTCAAGAAAATTAAGCCAGTTCAATCCGTCATGCTGGTAATCTCTCAGCTCAGCATTCAGCTCAGAGGGAACAGCTACTTCCGGAATGTTCTTTACTTTTGAAAACCTAGCGGAATAGGAGGTAAGTTCTTCCTGAATCTCCTTGCTCAGAATTTCTTTTTCAAACAGTGACGTTACCTCCGAAAAATTGATTTTCGGAATCTTTAAAAGCTCTTCATCAATTTCTCCCGCTCTGAAGTAAGCAGCTATCTTTTCCATCCATTCTTCGGGAAGAATTCCCATACTGCCGTCATCCAGCTGGACGAATTTACTCTTATTCCGGATGGCCCGGTGAAGCTGTTTCAGAGAAGCTTCTTTGGGACCAAATCCTACTTTCAGTTTAGCGTTAAACCAATCCAGTCCGCTGGTAATCTGAATATTGATTTTTGCCCGATGCGGATTTAATTTATTGTTTTTTAATTCGTTAAAACCAAGTATGATGATTCCTTCATTTCTCCAGGTCTCAAATGCTTCAAGAAACCAGTTATTATCCAGGAACTTATCCCTGTGAAGATAAAAATACTGATAGCCGTCCATCTGGTCTTCAAAATCAGGGTGCTGCTGCATCACCAAAGAAGTAAAGCGGGCTTCGGCTGATTCATTTCTTTCTATTTTAAATGGATTTCCATTATGATCGGTATCAAAAATCTGCTTCCTGGAATAGACCGGAACTTCCACATCACCATATTTCATGACGGGAGTAATTCCTATATAATTTTCCTGCTGACGGAGATAAATGACTTTTTCAGTCTGATAATTTTTGTCTTCAAGCTGCACTTTCGTTGCAGGTCGTATATAATTGTAATTGATGTTAATACGTTCTTCTAAAGCAGACAGAATGTCCTGCATGAAAGCTTCATATTTTGAAGAATGAACCAGTAAAATTTCATTATGAGCCTTAAAGAACCGGATGATTCTGAGCATGTCCGGATTGTCTACAAAGCTGAAAATGTTTCGGTTATACACAAAATACTCATTTCTGAGAACAATATTTTTAAAGGGAAGAGCAATGTCATTAAACAACAGTTCTCCGGTGATTTCAAAAAACGGATCTTTCTTAAAGACAGATAATTGAACTTCTGCATCTAAAGTGTTTAATTCAATATGGGAAAGTGACTTTGCGGAAACGGTTTCTGCGATTTCCCGGTCGTGATAATAGACTTCCAGTTCCAGAGGGTTCTGTACAATAAGTTTTAACGCTTCCAGTTCTCCCGTATTGTAATCTTCATTATAGTTGTTCTGAAAAGTAGTAATGGCAGTATAAAATTTGATGTCTGCAGGTTTTTCTGCTTTCCAGATAAGCTGCATGGCATCTACAGGAGTTACGGGATTTTTGAGCTTTCCTGTCTGAGTTATTTCTGCCTCCATCAGTGAGAAGGTCATATGATTGTAATAACGGTGTTTACCGATAACCAATATTTGCTTTTTACCCGATTCCAATACTGCCAGCTCATCCAGTTTAGAAGGAAGCTGAGGAAGAAGATCCCTTGCCAGCATCACATCATCTGCAGGAAGCATTTCTTTGATTCTGGGCAGTATTTTAATTTTGCCTTCAGTATATTCCAGTTCAAAATACTGATCCAGATCCGGCTCATTTTCCAGCCCATATTCTTTTGCTCTGGGAAGAAAGGTTTTTTTGCGGAGTGCTTCATCAAAAAACAGGCGATAGTTTTTATCCTCAATAATGCAGTGGATTATTTCTGCCTGATGAGAACAAAGCTGGTTCTTTTCATTGCTGCAGGTGCAGGAACAAAGCAGAGTGCTGTTTATTTTGCTGATGGTAACCATCGGAAAATCCTGCAGTGAAGATTGTTTTGTAAATATTCCTGTATTGTTTTCAATAGCAACAGGATAGATTTCACGAAAATCCCTGATCCCGATAAATGCACTGTCTGAGGTATGTTTCAGCAGGTCATATACGGAAAGTGTACTGATATTGATGTTGTCAAGAATATATTCTGCCATAAAAATAGATCGGGACAAACTTACAAAAAACAAATATATTGAAGAACCCGTTTTGGCTACACCTTACCCCATTTTGGCAACTCCGGCGTTTGTTGTAATGCAGAACTTTGTCCTGTAATTTTAAACCAAGAAAAATGAAAACAATTTTTATAACAGGTGCTTCTACAGGATTAGGAAAAGCAGCTGCCCAATTATTTCAAAACAACGGATGGAAAGTAATCGCGACTATGAGAACCCCTGAAGCAGCAGCTGATCTTGCGGCTTTGGAGAATGTAACTGTACTTCCGCTGGATGTTACCAATCCGGAACAGATTAAGTCTACTGTAAAGCAGGCTCTTGAACTTGGAGACATCGATGTGGTGTATAATAACGCAGGATATGGCCTTATAGGACCTTTGGAAGCACTTTCTGATGATCAGATCGTCAAACAGCTTGACACGAATTTATTAGGGGTTATACGCGTTACACAGGCATTTATTCCTTACTTCAGAGAACAGAAAAAAGGAATGTTCATTTCTACAACGTCTATAGGAGGACTGGTGGCATTCCCATTGGGTTCTACTTATCATGCGACCAAGTGGGCCCTTGAAGGGTGGAGTGAAAGCTTAGCTTTTGAGCTTAATACTTTGGGAATTGATATTAAAACTGTTTCTCCAGGAGGAATTAAAACGGATTTTGTAAGCCGTTCTCTGGACTCAGCATCCAGTCCTGCTTATGAAGAGATGACGAATTCTTTGTTTTCTAAAATGGAAGGAATGATGGAAGCAGCATCTACACCGGAACAGATTGCAGTAGTAGTTTATGAGGCTGCAACAGATGGTAAAAAACAACTGAGATATGTGGCCGGAGAAGATGCTAAAGCCATCTATGCACAGCGTCTTGAACTAGGTGATGAAGCATTCAGAGAGCAGTTCGGAAAACAGTTTATGTAATCAGGTTTTTGAAAGACAGTATAAGTAAATTACATTTGTACTGTCTTTTTCACTCAATAATTTATAATTTTATATCATGGAAAAGAAAGATAATATTCCCCTGAAGATCTCATCCATATCAGAATTGCACGATATGCTGCAGTTGCCCAAGCCGCTTCATCCGTTGGTAAGCCTTGTGGATAATACGAAAATGAGCATCAGAAAAGATATGCTGAAGAGAAGCTTTATCCTGAATTTTTATAAGATCTCATATAAATATTCCACGGTTGGGAAAATGGGCTATGGACAGGGATATTATGATTTCAATGAGGGAGGAATGATGTTTACGGCTCCCGGTCAGGTTCTTTCTACTGATGAGAATGCAGAATACTGCGGATATACTTTGTTGGTACATCCGGATTTTATCAGAAGTTATCCTTTGGCAAAGAATATCAAAAACTTCGGTTTCTTTTCTTATGATACGAATGAAGCACTGCATTTATCGGATCAGGAAAAAACAACAATAACGGGGCTTCTTGATTATATTGGAAATGAACTGAATACAGCCATTGATGAAGTAAGCCAGGATGTTATTGTTTCTTATATTGATGTTCTTCTCAATTACAGCAACCGTTTTTATAAAAGACAGTTTATTACCAGAAAGGCAGTCAATAATGATGTGCTGGCTAAAATGGATGTGGTGCTGGAAAAGTATTTTAACGAGCAGGAAACATTGAATAAAGGCCTTCCCACGGTAGAATTTCTGGCATCCACACTCAATCTGTCACCCCATTATCTGAGTGATATGCTTCGTAACCTTACCGGATTAAATGCCCAGCAGCATATTCACGAAAAACTGATCGAGAAGGCAAAAGAATACCTTACTACGACAGGCTTTTCTGTTTCTGAAGTAGCATATGCTCTCGGATTTGAACATCCGCAGTCATTCAACAAGCTCTTTAAAAAGAAAACTGATAAAACACCATTGAGTTACAGACAGTCTTTCAATTAAATAAAATACAAACACCTGGTTCAAATATCAGGTGTTTTTTATTGTATGCTTTTTAGCCAACACTTTGTTTTTCTTTAATGAAAGCTTCAATTTTAAATTTTGCAGTGGCCCATTCATCATCCAAAATACTGTAATAAGCCGCATTTCTTGTGCTTCCATCCCTGAGAACTTTGTCTTTACGTAAAATACCTTCAAATACACCACCGATTTTTTCGATCGCTTTTCGTGATCTGAAATTATCGTCTTTCGTTTTCAACTGTACCCTGTTTGTTTTCAGCACATCAAAGCAGAAGGTGAGCAGTAGTAATTTGCATTCCAGGTTGATGGCTGTTCCCCAGAACTCTTTGGTGATCCATGTCCATCCGATTTCCAGTTTTCTGTCTGCAGGATATATTTCAAAAAAGCGGGTGGAGCCGATGAGTTTTCCGGTTTCTTTATGTCGTATTACAAATGGATATTGATTTCCGGTTTCTCTTTCTGATAAGGCGAATTCATACGTTTTATAAAACTGGGTTTCTTCAGAACAATCGGTAGGAATCAGTTCCCAGAGTTCTTTATCTGAAGCAGCAGCATATAATTCTTCAAAATGCTCATTTTCAAGGGGAATTAATTCAACAGTTTCTCCTTCCAAAATAGTTGGATAGGCGATCCATTTTTCTTTCATGGCTCATTTTTTATACAACGAAATTAATGAAAAAGTTATTTAAACGTTATAAAACCACAAAAAAGACACAAAAGCTTTTTAAACACTTAAACTATTTTAAGTTATATGCTTTGTGTATAAAAGTATCCTAAAGTTTTGTTGAAAATCAAAGATTTTCATTTTATGTGAACTTAATTACACGGTATTTCCTTAAACTTTCTAAAGTATACCAAAGTGTTTAGAAAATAAAAACTTTTGTGACTTTTGTGGTTAAGTTTAAACAGACTTGAAAATAAAAATTTGTGTTCAAAAAATAAGGTGATTTTCCACCATAATGAGGTCGGCAATTTCATTAATTGGTTAAAATGGAACATAAAAATGACAAAAATGAACTACATTTTAATAGCGCAGCGTGTCTAAATTTGCAAAAAGGATTTTTATTACCCTGTTATAATGAACGAGATCCCATCTTTTAATGCAAAAATGCCGACCGCCTGTTTTTTACTATTCTTTGCCCACGGGCTTGTTTTTTCCTCCTGGGCGAGCCGGATTCCTATCATTAAAACTGCTCTTTCCATTACTGAAGCACAGTTGGGAACGCTGTTGCTTCTTATGCCGATAGGACAGCTGTCGACGATGGTTCTGGCCGGAAAACTGATCAGTATTTACGGAAGCAGCGGAATTATTAAAAGATGCTTTATGCTGTATCCTTTTTTTCTTCTCTTAATTGGCTTATCACCTTCTTATTGGACTTTAGGGGCCGTTCTGTTCTTTTTCGGCGTGTCCGGGAATATTTGCAATATTGCCATCAATACACAGGCAATTGAGATAGAATCTATCACAAAAAGAACCCTTCTTTCTTCCTATCACGGGGCATGGTGCTTTGCAGGGCTTACAGGGGCTTTAATCGGGTTGCTGATGATTAATCTCCATGTAGGAACTTTTTACCATTTTGTTTTTATTTTCACTCTGGTAGGAATACTTTGGTTTTACAGTACAAAAAATCTGACCAATATTATTCATAAAGCAGAACCGCAGACCCGTTCAATTTTCAAAGCGGTGAATCCTACACTGATTGGTTTGGGAATTATAGGCTTCCTGAGTATGGCGATTGAGGGCGCAATGTTCGACTGGAGCGGGGTTTATTTTCAAACTATAGTTAAGGCACCTGAAAACCTTGTCATAATGGGATATACAAGTTTTATCTTAATGATGACTTTAGGTCGTTTTATCGGGAATAAAATCATTGAAAAATATGGAAAAAAGATCGTTCTGCAGTGTTGTGGACTGCTGATGAGCAGCGGGCTTTTTCTAAGTGTTTTCTTTCCTGAACTGTGGATCTGCATTATCGCCTTTATGATTATTGGCCTTGGAAGTTCCCTGAGTGTACCTTCCGTATACAGTACAGTAGGAAAAGTGAGTACAGTAGCTCCGAGTATTGCTTTGTCATTTGTTTCCAGCATATCATTTTTAGGATTTCTGATGGGGCCGCCTCTTATCGGATATATTGCAGAAAGTTTTGATCTCAGGTACTCATATGGTCTTTTTGCCTGCTTTGGGATTTTACTGGCGATTATGGCGGGTCAGATGAAAGTCTTCAGGAAATCATACTAAACCCTTTCCCGATTGTATTTGTACAGACCTATTTATCGATAATTAGAGCTGTTTATTTCGGAGAATATTTTAAACAGCAAACCGGAATTTCTTATCAGGATTATCTGCTGGACTATAGATTAAAACTGGTGGAAACCTATTTAAAATACAGCAGTGTCAGACTCAGTGAGATTGCCTACGAGCTCCAGTTCAGCGATGAAAGCCATCTTACCAAACTGTTCAAGAAATACAGAGGAGTAACTCCCGGAGAATACAGGAAAAGTTTCAAGTAAATATCTTTTTATAAGAAGGCCTTTTTTATTAGGTTAAAATTTGATTTTAAAAAATATAAAGTTAGCTATATAGTTGACTTTATATTTTTATATATTTACAGCAAATATATTTCAGATGGATTTTGACTTTATTAAAGAATTAGGATATAAAGCTTTGGATAGCAGACTGAAGAGAATCAGTGACCGCATGTCTCATGATGTGCGGAAGTTTTATAAAGAATTCGGAATTGATGTGGAACCCAACTGGTATCTGGTTTTTATGTTGCTGCAAAAAAAAGGCGAAATTTCTATTACCGATATCGCTGAGCCTTTGGGCTATTCGCATCCATCCGTTGTGGCTATCGTCAAAAAAATGAGCGAAAGCGGTTATCTCATCATCAAAAAAGATAGTGCAGATAAGCGAAAGCAGATCATTTCATTATCTCCCAAAGCCATTGATATGCTTCCTCAGCTGAAGCAGATCTGGGACTGTTGTGAAAAAGCAATTCTGAAGGTATTATCAGAAGATCTGTCGATTTTTACGTATCTGGATCATATTGATCAGAAATTAAAAAATGAATCTTTTCATCACAGATTTAAACAGGAATATTTAAAATCAATTCAATCATGAAAGCATTACTTCTCATTACAGCATTTCTTTTTTCCACGAATTTGATTTCGGCAACAGAAACGAAAATCATGATCAGAGCCAAAGCAAAAGATGCAAAGTTTATCGGAACTTCATTGGGCGGCGCTCATATTATCATCAGAAATAAGCTTAATCAAAGGATTCTGGCAGAAGGAAACACTACCGGAAGCACGGGAAACACCGATCTGATTATGAAAACACCCAAAGTAAGAGGAAACTCCATTGCAGATGAACAGACAGGAGGTTTTATGGCTGCCATAGATATTGATGAACCTACATTTGTGAATATAGAAGTAATTTCTCCTTTGAACAGCAAGCAGGCTCAGGCGGTAGTAAGTACAGAGCTATGGCTGATTCCCGGGAAACATATTTTAGGAGAAGGAATTATCCTTGAGATTCCGGGGTATATTATTGATATTCTGAAACCCAGAACCCATCAGTATATTGCACTGAAAAGTATTAAAGATAAACCTTTCCTGTTTCAGGCCAATATTGTGATGATGTGCGGATGTGTTATTGATAAAGGAGGAGTGTGGAATTCCGATGAAATAGAAGTGAAAGGAATCCTGAAGAAAGACGGAAAATTTGTGAAAAATGTAGAGATGTCTTTAGTTTCAACCAATCTGTTTGAAGGAGATCATATCATCAGTTCGCCGGGAAACTATGAACTTGTTGTGTATGCTTATCATGAAAAAACGGGAAATACAGGTGTAGATAAGGTCAATTATGTAGTTTTCGAATAAATGAAACTCAATATATAGGAATGAAAAGAGACTTCTGAAAAGTCTCTTTTTTATGCAGAACAAATTATAAAACCTGAAGCTCTTTAAATACTTCTATAATGGCTTCAATAAGTCCTTTATCTACATTTTTTTCGGAAGCAGCATCGGGGAGAAGAGCTCTTAAGTCACCGTGATCATCACGCTCAATAACGACTTCAGTTCCATCTACGTCTACATACAGTTTATATCCATAAGAGAATGTGGCAAGCTTTCCATTGAAAAGCAGTTCTTTACCCTTATAGGTTACCGGTACTTCAAATTCTTCCATGCGTAAGCTTCTATTATAATTGGAGCAAATGTCGGAAAATTTTAATTCATATCATCATATTAACTGTAATGATAAAGCCAGATCATGCAAATTATTAAAAATATTAATGGAGTAAATCTGTATATTTATCCTTAGTTATGGAGTCATTCCCAAGCAGGAATGATCAATGAATTTGAATTAAGCAATTATGAAAGATACAATCACCATTTTCTGGTTCAGGCGTGACCTGAGATTGGAAGACAATATCGGACTTCACCATGCTCTGCAGTCTGATGCACCGGTACTACCCATTTTTATATTTGATACTGATATTCTCGGGAAGCTGGAAGATAAAGAAGACCGCAGGGTTGATTATATCCATCAGGCTTTGACAGATATCAATGTTTCATTAAAAAAGTATCATTCAAAAATCAATATCTATCATGGTAAGCCTATAGAAATATTCAGGAAATTGTCTGAAGAATACACTATCAAAAGTGTTTTCTGCAACAGAGATTATGAACCACAGGCGATTGAGAGAGATAAGGAAATCTATTATTTTTTCAAAGAAAAAAATATTCCTTTTAAAGCCTGTAAAGATCAGGTGATTTTTGATAAGGATCAGATTGTTAAAAAAGACGGTTCGCCTTACACGGTTTACACTCCTTTTGCCAAAAAGTGGCGGGAAGCTTTAACTCCTGAGCATTATCAATCTGTTGAATTGGATTGTAAGAACCTCTTTCCACAGAAATATTCTGAGATTATGGCATTAAAGGAAATAGGTTTCAAAAAAACAGATTTTGATTTTAAAAAACCGGTTCTAGATGCAGCCATTATTGATGATTACGATAAGTACCGTGATTTTCCGGCATTACAGCATACCACACAGCTCGGAATTGCTTTACGCTTTGGAACCATCAGCATCAGAAAGTGTGTGGCTTTTGCATTGAAGCATAATGCGGTATGGCTGTCCGAGTTGATCTGGCGTGAATTTTTTATGCAGATTTTATATCATTTCCCCCAGGTGGCTCATCAGTCTTTTAAAAAGCAGTATGATAATATCCAATGGCGGAATAATGAAAAAGAGTTTAAGCACTGGTGTGAAGGAACCACAGGGTATCCGATTGTAGATGCCGGAATGAGGGAGCTGAACGAGACAGGCTATATGCATAACCGGGTAAGAATGATTGTCGCGAGCTTTTTATGCAAACATCTGTTGATCGACTGGCGTTGGGGGGAAGCGTATTTTGCATTAAAACTGAATGATTATGACCTGTCGGCCAACAATGGAAACTGGCAGTGGGCTGCAGGCTCGGGATGTGATGCTGCACCTTATTTCAGGGTTTTTAATCCAACGGCTCAGGCAGAAAAATTTGATAAAGATTTACTGTACATCAAAAAGTGGCTCCCTGAATGGAATACACCAGCATATCCATCACCCATTGTAGAACACACCTTTGCCCGTGAAAGAGCTTTATCAGAATACAAAAAAGCTTTGGCATAAATATCAGGTATCAGCAAAATGCCCGGTAACAAATTGTCACCGGGCATCAACCAATTGATATTAATATGAAAAGTTACTTACAGAAGTAACGGAATCATCAGATTGTTTTCAGATACAGCTCCTGTAATTCCTGTGCTGTAAACGCTTTGGAAGGTAAATTCTGGACAAGTTCTCCCTGTTTCATAATACCGATATTGGTAGCAACACTTACTGCATTGAAGATGTCATGAGTTGCCATTAAAACCGTTCTGCTTTCTTTACCCAGCTGTCTTACAATTTCTGTAAATTCTGCAGTAGCAATCGGATCCAGACCGCTGGTAGGCTCATCCAGAAGAAGCACTTTGGCATCTTTGGCCAGAGCAATGGCAATTCCAACTTTCTGACGCATCCCCTTGGAATAACCGCCCAATGCTTTATGATGGGCGGTTTCCTGCAAACCGGTACGTTTAAGGAGCGCAGACAGTTCATCTTTCTGGTAATCAAAACCTGCGATTTTGGAGAAAAAATCAAGGTTTTCTATTCCTGTAAGATGAGGATATAAAAGAACGGTTTCAGGAATGTAAGCCAAATGTTTTTTTATTTTTTGGGGCTCTTCTGTTACCGAAATATCATTAATAAAAGCATCTCCGGAAGTTGCTTTAATGAGTCCCAGAAGAATATTGATGGTTGTACTTTTTCCTGCTCCGTTTTGTCCGAGCAGTGCAAAAATTTCACCTTTTTTTACTTCCAGATTAAGAGAATGAAGGGCGGTAAAATCGTTGTATTTTTTATGTAGATTGACTGTTTTTAACATATTTTTCTGTATTTATATTGTGAAAGAATGATGAATAAAGCAATGAAGATGAGATAGGGAAGAAGTATCTGTATCCATTTGATAGAGGAAGAGAATTTGAAAACCTCTATCGTTTGCTGTGCCCAGTTGACAGATTCTGCACTCTTACCTGAGAAAATTAAAGGGTAGAAGAACATCCTTTTTTTCTCATGGAATTTTTTGAGCGATGAAGCATACTGCAAATGATTATTCATATCAGATTTTGCTAAATGGCTTTGTGCCAGCTGAGTATGAAGATTCGGAAGGAAATAGCCTAAATAGTCTGCTGCCTGATTCCTTTTTTGCATTTTTTCCGTATACTGTTCCGAAGATTTTGCCGATTCAAGATCTCCCATATGCTGCATGGCATAATACCAGGTCCAGGTGAATGTATCATTCTCTTCCACGGTAAAATTTCTGTATTGAGGGTATGCTCTGTAGAACTTTTCCATCGTAGGCTGCTTAGCTTCATCCCATTTGTTGTGATAGCCTTCTCTCTGTTCCATCACAGCTTTAAGGGACTCATGAACCGGATACAGCTTCTGTATCAGAATATTACTGCTCATCGGGATAATAAAATTGATGCCCACCCAAACAATCAGTAGAATTAACGCATTCTGAGCCGATGTTTTACGGAACGATACCATCCATCTGCATAAGGCAAACCAAAGAATAATATACAGCCAGCCACTGATGATAAAAGCAATATAATAAGAATCTAAAGGTATTTTCATCCAGACCGAAGCGATAATAATTAATACAAAATATACAGCTGTAACAGCCAAAAGACGGATGAACATCTTATGATCCAGAAGCTTTTGTAAATTACCGCTCTGAACCGACAGCAGCTTCCAGGTTCCTCTTTCTTCTTCCTCAGAAATCAGATTATAGCAGAATGCAACAATCACCAGTGGAAACAGGAAAACAACAACGAAACTAAAATCAAAATTACCAACTGCGGCATTGGCGGGATTATAAAAATCTGCATTATAGCGCTGTTCTTCCAGATTCCGGATGGTTACTCCCTGAATAGAAGGATTTAAATCACGCATTCCGATATTTAAAGCAGCCAGCCTGGGTGTTTCATTCACCAGATTGAATTTAATATAATAAAGAACCAGCCCCAGATCATCCTTATGAAATTTTGTATTTCTTTCAATACTTTCTTTCTGAAATGCTCCGCTTCGGGAGATGATGTCTTCGTTCCTGTCTAAAAATTTTTTCCCTGTATAAATAGCCATCAGCCCGGCTATCAATAAAAACAGCAGTGCAATGATATAGGCTTTGTTACGGTAAAATTGGGTGTATAAATAACGGTTCATTTAGATGAGTTTTAGTTTTCTTCCACTTATTTCGATAGCAATGATGCAGATAAACATCCATAGTACTAATGCAGCAGCAGATATGGGCTGTTGCTTTAAACTTTTCAGAACAGAAGTATACTGATACTGAAAATCCGGAAACCTTTCCCAGTTGTGCCTGTCGATGACAGCAGCCGGTCCGCCGTTTTCCGGTTTAATATTGCTGATGTGCTCAATTTGCAAATCATTTAAGTGCTGAGCCATTTTATAGCGATATTCTTCTGCCTGTTTCTGAAACTGATTATAAGCAAAGAAATCTGTTCCTGCGGCAATCATGGAAAAGTTTTTAATGGCAATGGCGGGATTAATGAATCCTGAAATATCAGTCAGATTTTGCTGTTTACTGTAAATGTTCTGCAGTTCTTTCTGATGTCTGATATAGATATGTGAACTTATTTTTTCCCCTTCCTTCATAACGAATCCGCCATAGTTGAAAGGAAGTTCATTGGTTGTTTTTACCTGATACTTTGCCAGTAAAGAATCCTTGATTTTTTTGAAATGCGGATCATCAGGATTATGGCTGTCTCCAGACTTTAAGATATCCTTTTCGAGTGTTGTTTCGAAAGCAATTCTGGAAGGTGCAGGATAAAAATTCTGCGCTGCAAACTGAATTCCTTTAGGCAAAACAATGATGAAAAGAAGCCAGAAACCAATAAGGCTGATCAACGCAGATGAGGTACTTTTACTGTTTGCCGATACGATAACGGTTAATGTACAGATAAAAAAATAGTAAATCATGTAAGCAGGCAGCAGTAATGACAGACGTAATACAATATCCGCTGAATCTGTTGTCTCGGACATCAGTGCAGCGACGAAAACAACAGGAATTACAGGAATAAGAAAACAGAGAGAAAACAGCCAGAGTCCCAGAATTTTGCCCCAGATAATCGCTCTTCCGGAAGTTCCCTGAACACTTATGATCTTTAAAGTAGCATTCTCACGCTCCTGAACAATTAACCCAAATCCTGAAAAGAGAATAATCAACGGGACAATGCTCTGCAGAATAAATGCACTGCTGAACGCTCCGAATCTTACCAAAGTACCCGAGCTTCCCGCTTCCGACAGATTGGCGGTATTCTGTTTATGAGCCTCCAGAAATATGACATTCCCAAGGAAGTCATCCAGTCCGTTGTCAAAAATATTCAGCGGATGTCCGATTCTGAAAACCAGATAACCGTAATGGGCCATACGGTGCGGATGCTTATCAGGCCTGTGTTCCCAGTTTTCCCGGACTTCCTTCCGGTATTCTTTTATTTTCGAAAAAGAATCGGTGTATTTTGTATATCCTATGCCAATACTCAGCATACAGAATAAGAGTACAGCAATCGTGGTGATCAGATTTTGTTTCCCTTTAAACAAATCCTGCCAGGTTTTTCTCACCATCAGTTGTAAGTTTGAAGCAGCCATATTTTAAAATTTATAAGTAGCAGTTAGTAAATAATTTCTCGGAGTTCCCGGAAACAGTCTTAAGTAGTTCTGAGCCCCGATCCAATATACTTTGTTGGTTATATTATTCAGATTGAAAGAGAGCTGGACAGTTTTTGCCGGAGTATAATACAATGCTGCATCCAGTGTCGTATAGGCGGGAAGCTCAAAACTCCTTGTAAACCACGGAATTTTAGAACTCTGATAAAGCATTCCGGCACCGATTCCGAAGTCTTTGAGGAATTCAACAGTTGAAAAATTGTAGCGTGTCCAGATATTCACGGAATTTTTAGAAGTGTTTTCCTTTCTTTTTCCTACAAGATCACGGTTGGTGTCATCCAATATTGTAGCATCAATATAGCTGTAGCCTCCGTAAATATGCCATTGAGGAAGGATATGTCCGGAAAACTCAGCTTCAAATCCACGGCTCCGGTCAGCACCACGCTGTACAAGTTCATCAGGTTCTGAAGGATTATTGGCATTGATGATTATATTTCTTTGTTTGATTTCATACACTGCAAGATTCAATGAAATTCTGCCAAAAAGCTGCGCTTTGATTCCCAGTTCTTTAAGATCAGAAGTCAGAGGCTTAAATCTTGCTGCAGATCCGGTAAGGGCTGAGGTATTGGGCATCAGCGTTACGGTATTGGATTGGGGTTGATAGCCGGTTAAATAAGTTCCATATACATTGATATGATCCGTTACACTATAGGTAATCCCGAATCTGTACAGAAGTTTATTATTTTTGAATGATGACTCATTGGCTTCTTTGAAATTGGTGATATCCTGAAACCATTCCTGACGTATTCCCGATAATATTGTCAACTTTTTCCAGGTAAGAAGATGCTGAATATAAGCAGCATGCGTTGTGGTAAGAGCAGAAGGCAGAGGGGTGATCACATTAAGCGTATTAAAATCAGTACCCTGATAATTGGCCGCACCGGGATTCAGGTCAAATGGTGTTACATTAGGTCTGGGAATAATTGTTCCATTATAATTGATGGTCTGATAATCCGAAGCATTTGCAGGATTATAAGAGGAAATCACAGAGCCATTCTTTAAAAGAAAACCTCTTGCTGCTTTCTGCTGTCCGCCTTTGCGTTTCTCCCAGATCTGGCTGTCGTAACCTATCAGAGCCTGATGCTGAACAGAACCCGTTTTGAATTTAAAATTGAAATACGCATTGATATTATCTGTTGCCCAGTTTTGTTTTCTTTGAACAAACTGCATCATGGCAAGGCTGGAAACCGGGATATTGTTCATATCAGGAACAAATGAATTGGTAGTTCTGTGCTCCTGAAGATTTTCCCTCCAGTATTGCTTCATATAAGATGCATTAAAGCTGATATATTGGTTAAAATGATGGGCAACGGTTCCCATCAGGATAAGTTCCCTTGTTTTAAAAAAATCATCAGGAGCTCCCAGGTTCAAAGCTCGTGGAGTACTGTATAAATCTGTTTTTCCTGCCACTGCCCCGAAAATAGGCTGTCCACGATCCAGATTTCCATAGAGATCATTGAAAATCATTTCCACATTCACGGATGTTTTATCATTCGGAACAAAAGTGATAGAAGGGGAGATCAGGATACCACTGTTTTTAACATGATCCCTGAATGAATGAGCATTCTGATATGCTCCGTTAAAACGATATAATAATGTTTTACTCTTATTTAAAGGACCTGTAAGATCTGTAGTGACACGATAAGTTTCAAAGCTTCCACCGGATAAACTGATTTCATGACGAGGATTGGATAATGGTTTTTTAGTAACCATATTGATGGTTCCTCCGGGATCTACACTGGACATCGTAATACTTGCCGGACCTTTGAAAACCTCCACACGTTCTATATTGGAGGTCATGGGCTGCAAAAAATAATATTGCCTTGTGCGCATTCCATTGATGATCTGTCCTTCTTCATTCTGGCTGATCCCACGGATGTTGTATTGATTATAATAGCTTGAAGGAGAAACACCGTTCACATTTTTCATGACATCTCCAAGCTGAAAAGCCTGACGGTCGGTGATCAGTTCTTTGGTAACGGTATTAAGTGTTAAAGGCAGATCTTTGTTTTTCGTTGCGATCTTGGTGGCGGCAAAAGAATATTCGGAAGTATAATCTTTAGACTTTCTTCCGATAACTTCAACAGTTTGTACCTCCGTAGATAACGAATCTTCCGGACGGGACTGAGCACAAAGAAGTGATGAGACTGTGATGAAGCCTGTGCTGAAAAGCTTTACAGGATTTGGGGAAATGCAATAAATTATTCCCGAATAATTAAAATTACTGGTAGTCATGAATAAGGATGTACGGGCAGCGAATGGCCCATTAATAAAAAGGATATCCTTAATTGTGTAAAGACACAGATATCCACGGAATTACAGTACAGACCAAAAAATCTGTAAACGAAATATTAAGGCAGCATCGATTAAGCTACCGCGGAAAATAAGGCTGGGGGAGCTCTGGAGCTGAAAAAGTCAAGAAGACAACGATATGAAATGGCTCTTGGCTGTGGCATCTCATTATCACTGGTTGTGTCAATGGCAAAATCCATGTTCAAAGAGTCAGGGAGAAGAATTTGTGTCATATGCATATGAAGGGCACACTGACATTGGTCGTCCTGAGAAAAGGAAGGAATTTTCTCTTCTTTTGACCCTTTTTTATAGATCACTTTACTTTTGGCGTGTCTGGCATGATCAAGACACGTGGTTACCCCGCTGACATTTGAAACAAATACCAGAAGTAAAGAAAAAACAAAAAAGACCCTGAGAAATTTTTGCATAACAGAAAGCAAATGTACAATTTAATTTGATAAAAATTGAATGATGAAGAAAAAGTAGGTGATGTTTTCTTTAAAAATTAAAAATAATTCAGTTCCAATTATCATTTACCGGATCGAAATGATTGCCTATTTGGGTTTGCAGCAATATTGATAAGAATGATATGAAATAAGGCACTTATAAAACTACGGTATTTCGTATATTATTTTTAGGTGACTCTCTTTAAATGATTTTATAATCAATACATTATGATTTTATGCCTGTTTATTGATTATAGAATATTCTAAAAATAAATACATTATGAATACTAAAGAATTCAGAACTTTTGGTATGCCCTGGGAAGAGGCATATGGCTATGTGCAATCTGTAAAAAGCGGTGACACGGTGTGGATCTCCGGACAGCTGGGCCACGATATGCAGGGAAATCTTGCAGAAGGAATGGAAAACCAGTTCAGACAGACCTATCAGAATATAGGCAAGTTGCTGAGTGAATTTGGATTAAATGCCGGCCATGTTACAGAAGAAGTTATCTATGTTACCGATATGCAGGAAGGCTTTGAAAGCAGAAAGGTTTTTGGAAAAGAATTTTATGGTGAGTCCTGTATGGTTGCCAGTACCATTGTCGGAGTGACTGAGCTGGCACTTCCCGGGCAGAAAGTGGAAATTAAAGTTACAGCTAAAGTTTAAAGGGATTATCAGAATTCTATGTACTGTTTATCCGATATATGATTGAGATCATATTCGACGGTATTGACACTTTATTATATTTGGGCATTGAAAATTTCATATTTCTGACAAATTACAGTATAACCTCTCAGTGATTCGGGAGGTTTTTTTGTGGAAAAATTTAAGTAATAATACTCCACAATTTGTTTTATGATTATTATTTATTTTCCTAAAATACAAATAATTAAACGCTACCATTACGGTTTCCCGTAGAGAATGATTACAGCTTATCCGTATATTTACAAAGTTTTAAATAACAATAAGTACAGAAAGTTTTTTTAGCCTCCTCAGGGAGGTTTTTTTATGACCATGATCATAACTCAATTAATGGAGATTTATTAATTTTGAAATGTTAATCAAATTTTTTTTATAAGTTTTATCCTCGGAAAGATCCGGGGATTTTTCATTGTATCATTTGGTATATCAAATTCAACCCTGGAAGCAGGCTTTGGAAGACTGTTTTATGATCTCATGGATTAACAGGAAGATTGTAAATCTGAAAATAAGATCAATCGTACTTCCGGATCAGGCAGATGAGGTTATTTAATCTCATCTTTCAATTGTGTCACCACTATTTCAAGGGTCTTTTTTATTTTTTCAAATAAGGAATACAGTTCAGGAAATTCTTTATTTTGTTCCTTTGCAAGTAATTCAAGCTGTTTTACAATATCCTCAATAGAAACTATTCCTACAGACTGTATGCCCGGTCGGATTTTATCCATCAGTTTTGCAATTTCGGTGTAGTTTTTCTCTTCAAACGCTTTTTCCACCAATGGAATTATTGTCTCGGTCTGCATAATAAATAATGAGATCATTTTCTGTATAAATTCTTTATCCCCCCTGCTGAGGGTTTGTATCCTTTTCAGGTTGTAGAGGCTTTTTTCATCTGTATCAGATACTGTCTCTGCAGTTTTTTCATGAATTTTGACATACTTATAAATGATATTCAGTAAATTTTCTTCATTAAAAGGCTTAGTGATATAATCATTCATTCCCGCGTTAATGCAATGATCTATTTCTGTTTTAAAAGCATTGGCCGTAAGTGCTATCACGGGAGTCTTAATTCCAAGTTCCTTTCTTACTATTTTAGTGGCTTCGATACCATCCATTTCCGGCATTTGCAGGTCCATCAAAATAATGTCAAATTCTTCTCTTTTTAAAATTTCTATGGCTATTTTACCATTTTCGGCTTTGGCGACGCTGCATTTAAAATGATGTAGTGATTTTTCGGCAACCAGCTGATTAAGGGCATTATCTTCCACCAGAAGAACTCTTGTGCCGGCGACGGAAATATGTTGATTTTTCCAGTCATTTTTTTTCAGATCCTCTTCACTGCCTCTGTCCAGAAGTAAAGTTATTGTAATAGATGTACCCGTATTTTTTTCACTTTCAACATTAATTTCACCCTTCATAAGGTAAATAAGTTCCCGTGTAATAGACATTCCAAGACCAGTACCTCCATATTTTCTCGAAATTGAACTGTCTTCCTGATTGAATTTTTTGAATATATCACGTACATATTCTTCGCTCATTCCAATTCCCGTGTCCGTAATGCTGATTGAAATGGTCTGTTGGTCGGGGAAACTTTTCAAGACCTTGGATTCAACTCTGATCTGGCCCTCATTGGTGAATTTTAGCGAATTCCCAATAATATTATACAGAACCTGTTCAAGCCTTAACGAATCACCTTTTAAAACAGAAAAAATATCAGGTGAAAAATAGGTGATCAGCTTGAGTTTTTTCTCATCCGCTTTTGGTTTGAGAACAGAAATCACCTTTTGAATGCTGTCTTTTAAAGAAAAACTTTTATTTTCCAGAGACATTTCTCCCGATTCAATTTTAGAGATATCCAGTATATTATTGATAATTGATAATAAGTGTTGTGAAGCATTGTAGCTGTTTTCTACAAATTCTTGCTGATCTGAAGAAAGGTGGCTTCTTTTAAGTTCACGCAAAAAACCAATGATGCCATTAAGAGGGGTTCGGATTTCGTGGCTCATATTGGCCAGAAAAACCTCTTTTGCCTTGGAGGCCTCCAGGGCTTTTGCTTTTTCAAGTTTTAATTCGTCTTCCAGTTTTTTTTGGTCGGTTATGTCAAGATGAATTCCTATGGATCCTAATAAATTTCCCTGATCATCATAACTGGGAGCTCCACTTATGGCCCACCATCTTGTTTCACCCTTCTTATTCCTGACAGGAAGCTGATACACACTGGAAACTCCTTTTTTTCTTAATTCTATCTGATCCTGTATGAAACGGATATTATTTTCTCCATACAGGAAAAGTTCACTGGGATTTTTGCCAATGACTTCATCCAGTGAAAACCCTGAAACATCACAAAAACTCTGATTAGCGTAGCGGATAATTTCATGATTATCTACTTCAATGAGCCCTAAATTCATATTAGCAATAATATTACGGTATTTCTCTTCCTGTTGTTTTATGTAATCTTCGGCCCTTTTTCTTTTTCTCAGCTGTTCAGAAAGGTACAGGGATAATTCTTTAAGATCTTCTGATTTTTTTATTTCAATATCAGAATCAATAATCTTTAATGATTCATATAGATTGCTGATAGATTCCTGTTTAAGGGTATTTTCATCTTTAAGATTTTGATAAAGTTCCTGATATTCTTCTTCACTTTGTTTGAAAGCATAGTCCATGAGTTCCTTATCTCTATCAAATGATTTGTAGGATTCGTTAACTGCATTGATGAAATTAGTAAACTGCGAATGATTTTTAAAGTCGTCCGTAAGGTATTTATTAATCTGCCTTTCAAGCAAATTGTGTAATTTGATTTCCATAGCTATTCAATTTCATTCACTGTGGTAATGGTAATGGTTTGATTGTGCAGAGCACAGTTGCCAAACGGGCTTAAAGGAGATAATTCTCCATATGAATAAAATCCGGTCAGTACCGTATCTGATTTGAAAACATCCCGAACAATATCTGCTTCTTCATACACTCTGTCACCCAGTACGATCTTTCTTCCCACGCAGCTGATAATGATTCCCAGTTTAATGTTATGTTGGGTCATCCGGAGGCATTCATTTGCTGCGTCATTTGCTGCATCAATAAGCCTGTCCATATTGGCTTTCATAAACCTTACTTTGCTTCCTTCCGGTAAATCTCCCGCAAAAATCATTGTGTCATCTTTAATGGACAGAATCGTTCTTACTACTGATGACGGATCTTTGGATAGCTTAAGCGATAATGGAAAAAGCAGGGCAGAGCCGGGAAGCTCTTCAGCATATTTTCCCAGATATTTTTTATAGAGATCCAGTGCGTTTTTATTATCAATCTCGTAAAGAAGATTATTTTGTGATTTTGTAACTATCCTTTCAAGTCCAAAGCTTTCCCAGCCTCCGATTGAAGAATGTGATAATTCAAGATGTTCTCCATAAAATCCAACAGCAAGAATTTTATTGGGCTGGGGAACCTGATTGAGCCCAACCACTGTTTTTTCAAATTTATCCCCATCTCCGGCAAGTCCCCCTGAGATCAAAACTTTTTCCGGACGGCTGGCGTTAAGTCCATGTACCAGCTGGCTGCCATTTACCTTGTTGCCATCTGAAAGGATGAATACCCATCTAAGCCCTTCTGAAGGCAGATTTTCAATTAATTTTTTTCCTGCGTCATAGCTGTCTGAAAAATTTTCAATATCAATTTGTGACGTTTTTATGAAAGATGTTGAAAAACTGATTGCGGTTAAAACAACTGTTCCATCATACACTTCATTACAAAAAATTTCTCCTGAGGAAGAGGAGAGGGCGATCTCTGCATTCGGAAACTTTTTCTTTAAAAGAATAAAAAAGTCCTCTTTTTCTATAATATTTCTGGTTCCAAATCCTATGACGAGCTGCACTTCGTGATAGTCAAGCTTTTCTTCATTTCTTTCTGATTTGAAATCTCCGTTTATAAAAAGTAATTTGGCAACTTTCATGTAATTATTGCTGTTTCAAGGTTATTAATCGCTTATAAATAATTGATTTTCCTATTTCTTTTAGATGGCTTTAATCTGTTTAAAGAGTTCACCATCTTGAATGTCAGGTAATCGAAAGTCAGTACAAATTATATCAGGATATTTGTATGGGGTTGAAATGCAGTTTTTTGTATTGCTGAATAGCAGGACTTCGTAATCGGGATTTAGCGGGAGATGATATTTTAACATTTCTCCAAAGAAATTATTATCGTCGGCTATAAATATTTTACACATTTGCGTTGGTTTTAGTTTTAAGTTTACTACTAAAATAAGTAATTTTCATCAACTAATGAATTATTTTATCATAAAGATTGATAAATTTAAATTATAATCGATTATTATTGAATATAGTGTATGAAAGTAGTAGGTGAGTATTTGAATCTATTAAAACAGGCTCTCACTTATTCCTAGTCTTTTTTTTGAAATATCCTCTCAATAAAAAGTTGTTTCGGGCCGCAGCCTCTAATTCCCTGAGTTCATCAACCCCTTTACCGATATTATTGATGGTAGAATCTACAGACCTTCCCAATCTTGGATTATCAACCAATTTGGAAACTACATTTTCGTCATTGTTGATCTTTGTAGTGAATTTTTTCAGATCCTCAGAAGATTTCTCCAGATTTGTCAATGTTTTTTCCAGTGAGGCCGCTAAAGTATCATTTGTCGTTATTTGAGAAAGTATATTGTTCTTATCATTGAGTTTCGCAGCGAAAAGGCTGATCTGTCCTGCACTGTTTTTTAAATCAAGAATACTGCTTTCCATATTATCGCTCAGACTTTTATCAGCAAATACCCTGTAGATAATTCCATCCTTATTGTGGAGAACAGGAGTGAATGAAGCGAAATCATTCATGCTTGTCTGAAGATTCTGTACCGTTTTGTCTATACGGTTCGCAAAATCCTTACTGGTCATTATTTTTACCAGTAAACCGTCCTTATTGTTCATCTTGGCTGTGAAATCAACCAGTCCGGTGGTAACGGTCCGGATATTGTCTGCGCTTTTCTTAATGCTGAAAAGGACATCTTCAATTTCCGTGCTTTTGTATGAAGCAATTACAGTATTATTACCAACTACATTGGCAGAACCTGTTCCCGGAGAAATAACAAGTACTTTATCACCAACCAATCCGTCTGAAGCGATGCTTGCAACCGCATCTGTCTTAATATACTGCTGAACATCTTTTTTGATGCTCATTTTTACCATAACCAGTGAATCAGAAATAAAATCTATTTTACTGACAGTTCCGATATTGATCCCGGAAAGGCGTACATTGCTGCCTTGTTTTAATCCGCTTACATTTTCGAATTCTGAACGCAGAATAAAGTTAGAACCAAATATATTTCTTTTAAGGCCAATAAAATAGATGGTCAATATAAAGAGGATGATCCCTGCGATAACAAAGATTCCTAATTTCAGATTATTTGATGATTCGTTTTTCATGACTTCCTCCGTTTATTTTTCAAAAAATGATTTTATCCAGCTGTCCATATTGCTTTCAATAGATTGATAGGTTCCTTCCATATTGACCTTTCCATCTTTCAGTACAATAACCCGGTCACTGGTATACTTTGCACATAATAAATCATGGGTGATAATGATAGAAGTTGTATTGAACTTCTGCTTAATGCTGCGTATCAGTTCTATAATTTCTTTGGCAGTAATCGTATCCAGCCCTCCGGTTGGTTCGTCATAGATCATTATTTCAGGCTTGATGATCAGAGCTCTTGCGAGGCCTATTCTTTTGCGCATTCCTCCTGAAAGTTCCGATGGCATTTTGTCGATGGCTTCTTCAAGGCCAACATTGCTTAGCGCTTCTGTAATGGCTTGATATATTGTTTCTTCACTCAGATTTTTATTATGATGCTGTAAGGTGAATGCTAAATTTTGTCTCACCGTCATAGAATCATATAAAGCTCCGCTTTGAAACAGAAAACCAATTTTTTTCCTCACCTTGTTAAGCTCTTCTTCATTAAGGCTGGTTATTGCTTTTCCGCCAATATAGATTTCTCCTTCATCAATTTTGGTAAGACCTACAAGGCATTTTACCGTAACGGACTTTCCTGAACCTGATCTTCCTAATATCACCAGATTTTCTCCTTTTTTAACCTGAAAGCTGATCCCGTCCAATACCTTATTATTGCCATAAGATTTGCATACATTCTTAAACTCGATTAGCGGTCCGTTAATCTGAGGTAAGGTAAATTCAGCGTTAAGGTTTTCATATGTTTTCATTACAATTCAAAAAATAAATCCGCGATCTGTACTGCGAGCAAATCAATAATAAAAATCATCAGGGAAGCTGAAACTACGGCTGTGTTGGCAGCTTTTCCTACACTTTTTGTTCCTCCTTCAGCACTAAAACCATGATAACAGCCGATAATTCCGATAAAAAAACCGAAAAAAAATGTTTTCAGGGTTGCCGGAAGAAGATCGGCAAATTCCAGTGACTCAAAAACATGGGAAAAATAGTGACTGATACTATTATCTCCGTGAATATTGATTCCTATAAAACCTCCCAGAATTCCCACCAGATCGGCAAAAATTACCAGGACAGGGATCATTAATGTTGTGGCAAGAGTTCTTGTTACAACAAGATAACGGTAAGGATTAATGGCAGAAACCTCCATAGCATCAATCTGTTCGGTAACCTTCATAGACCCAAGCTCGGCACCTATTCCGGATGAAACTCTTCCTGCACAGATCAGAGCGGTAATAACCGGAGCAATTTCTCTTATTAATGAAAGGGAAACCATACCCGGTATCCAGGATTCAGCCCCAAATCTGGACATTGCCGGACGTGACTGAATGGTAAGTACCAGCCCCATGATAAAAGCAGTTACGGTTACCAGAGGTAATGACTGATATCCCACAACAAAACATTGTCTGGTAAACTCTTTATATTCAAAACCGGATTTCACCATTTCTCTGAAAAACCGGGCAGAAAAGGAGGCAATATTGCCTGCAAGAGCAAAGCTTTTTGTAAGAAAAGATTTCACAATATTCTGTTTAATTTCGGATAAGCGGAACCGTTTACTTATACATTGTATTCATAATCGACTTCCAGTTTGTTTTTTAAATGTTTAATACCAGGAGTTTTCCAGGCAATCCGGCCTGCTTCTTCCTTTTGCTGCCATGAATGGACAGTTCCTGTCAGGGTTACTGTTGTACCAGTTACAGAGACCGTTATTTCTCTTTCATCAACAGCACTTCTTTTCAATGCTTCTTCTACTTTATTTTTACTGACCGTATCATCAGTATCGGGATTGATGGTGATATTATTAAAGATACCTTTTATTCCGGGGAGGAATTGTATTGCATTTTCAGTAATCTCTCTCTGATAATCCCAGGGAAGCTCACCATCCAGATCTACCCATCCGTTTTCTACCTTAACCTTTATCTTATCCTGAGGAATAATAACATTGGAAGCAAAAGCACTGATGATTTCAGCACCAATTTCAGCATCCGTTTTTACCTTTGAATCCGGAAGTTTTACCTGGATGTTTTCGACCAGTACCCTTACTCCGGCTACATTTCTGGCTGCATTTTCTGCCTGTTTCTTTTTCGAAAAGCTATCAACAGTTCCGGTTAAAGATACAACCCCATCTGCTGCCGTAACTCCTATTTCTGCAGGGTGGAGCAGAGGTTCCCACTTGATGGCATCCTGTACATCTTGCTGTAATTGTTCGTTTGTTTTCATCTGTAGTCAATTTTATACTTCAAAGTTCAGGAAGACTTACAGGTAAAGGAATGATGGCAGTCATTCTGAAAAATGATGTTGATCATATGACGGTTGTGTATATAGTTTTTAAGTTGATTTATCAAAACAGATGATTGCTGTATTCATATAAGAAAAATAGAGTACAGGATTATGTCATTTTTTTATGTGATAAGGGTCATTATTCATCAGGCAATGAATTTGGAACTTTACATTCATAAATTAAGGATTATGAAGACTTTATTGAATTGGATAACTGTTATTTTCAGTATTACATTTTTCCACGGACAAGATATAAGTGCTGCCAATCAAATAGCAATTGTACTCCGTGATAAAGCTGAACTTACGGAACTGCACTTTCCAAAATCTGTAAACCAGTTTTATCATCAACACGGGTTTGAATATGTCTGGATGAATCCCTCTGTAAAGAAGAGCCTGCTTCAGGATGCCATTCTTTTATTGAAAGATACCGGTAAAAGGGGACTATCTTCCAAAGATTACCATGAGCAGAGTCTTACCCCGGAAATTTTAAATATTGTTGCAGAGCAAACTCAATATACAGATACCAAAGAAAATGCTGTAACTGATATTTTAATGACAGATGCTCTTATTACTTATATCAATTACCTGCACTTTGGAAAATACAATCCTTTTTACAGTTCGTCTTTTATTGATGGTAATAATATAGAAGGTTTTAAGGCAGTAGAGATATTGCATCAGGCATTACAGAAAGATGATTTACAAAAAACAGTTCTGGATGTTCAGCCTGAAATTAAGGAATACGTTAATTTTCAGAATTATCTGAATGTGAATTATGGCGATGGTGTTAAAAGCCGGGAAGAAGAATTTAAAAAGATTGCTATCAATATGGAGCGTTTGCGCTGGATGGACGCAAGCAGAGATACTTATCTGTTGGTGAATATTCCTGCTTATTCCCTGGATTTCGTTCAGAAAGACAGGATACTCCATTATAAGGTGATTGTAGGAAAACCCTCTACGCCAAGTCCTGTTTTAAAGAGTACCGTTGATTATTTTACAACTGCTCCTGACTGGAAAGTTCCTCAAAATATATTCATAAAAGAAATGCTTCCTAAAATAGTAAAAAACAGCCGGTATCTCGAAGATCATCATTATTCACTGTATGACAGATCAGGAAAAGCAATACCTGCTACTTCTTCAAATTTGAAACAAATATATAAAAACCCGTATCAATACAGTATAAGGCAGTCTTCCGGCTGTGATAATGCGCTTGGAGCTGTCGTTTTCAGATTTTCAAACTCCTATGGGGTATACCTTCATGATACCTCTCAGAAACAATTATTTGAAAAGACGCAGCGGGCCTTAAGCCATGGATGCATCCGTGTAGAAAATGCAGGAGACCTGGCTGCCCAGCTGCTGAAATATGATGGAGCTGAAAAAGAGATCCCGCTTATGAAATCTTTTATGGATCGTTATGAAAGAAAAGATTTTGTTTTAAAACATCCGGTTCCTATCATGATTGCTTACCTTACCTGCCTTATCAAAAACGGAAAGCTGGTATTCTATAATGATATTTATAATCTTGATCCTATCCTGGAACGTAAACTTCAATTTTAATAACTAAAATAATGAGAACAATTGTAGTACCCACCGATTTTTCAGAGCCCGCCAGAGCTGCCGCAGAATATGCTCTTCACCTGGCACATACATTAAAAAGTAATATAGAACTGTGTCATGCCTTCCATATACCTGTTGAAGAGCCCATGCTCGGACAGACCGCATGGACTTTATATGAATATCCTGTACTAAAGAAAGAATATGAGGATGAATTGAAGAAAGAGGTAAAAAGTATTGAATATAAAGAAAAGCATTTGTGGGGAGAGGATTCTTTTCCTTTTCATCCTTCCATCTATTATACATGCGAAACAGGAGATCCCATACGGCTGATCAACGATACAGCGGCTAGAAACAGAACATTACTGGTGGTAATGGGAATGAAAGGAGCAAGCAATCTTGCACGGTTTCTTCTGGGGAGCAACAGTATCAAAATGATTGAGCATACTGAATATCCATTACTTCTCATACCGGCAGGATATCAATATCAGGACCTGAAAAAGATTGCATTTGCCACAGATTTGAATATACAGGATATAAAAATATCACATGCGCTGATCAAATTTGCGAAGTATTTCAATGCTGAACTGCTTATAACCCATATCACAGACACCGCTGTTGATCTTATAGATAATACATCCTATCAGCAGAAGAAAGATACTTTTTTTAGAGATCTTGAAGGAAAAATCTGTTATAACTATATTGAAAGCGAGAGCATTGATGCAGGACTGAACATTTTAAAAGAGAAAAGCATTGATATGCTGGTGATGGGTCATCAGCAAAAAAGCTTTATAAGCAGGCTTATTACCGGTAGTCATGCAGCCAGACAAGCTCACGATTTACAGATTCCTTTATTGATTATTCCGGAAGGAGGGCACATCTATTTTTAGATTCCAAAATATTGATAAAAATAATAATTAAAAAATATTTATTTGTTAACATATTACAGTGTTTCATAGAAAATTGATTTAAAATACTTATCTTTAATAAGGGTAAGTATTTATTTTTTATGGAAAGCGCCAGACTCTTACAAGCAATTATAGAAGCAGCAATAGACGGAATTATTACTATTGACAGTCAGGGTAAGATTGAAAATTTGAATCCCTCTGCGTTAAAGATATTTGGGTATAGAGAAGAAGAGTTAATTGGTAAAAATATTTCTGTGTTAATGCCGGAACCCGATCACAGCAGACATGATGGGTATCTTCTGCGCTATCAGCAGACAGGAGAGAAAAAAATAATTGGTAAAGGCAGAGAAGTAAAAGGGCTTAGGAAAGATGGTACCCAGTTTCCATTCAGACTTGCTGTAAGCGAAGTCCAGCTCCAGGACAGGGTTATTTATACCGGGTTTATTCACGACCTCTCTAAAGAGAAAGAAGCTGAGGAATTTCTTAAAAAATACACCGAGGAACTTGAAGACCTGGTTGAAAAGAGAACAAAATCTCTTCAGGAGATGCTAAGTGCTTTGGAAAAAGCAAAAGAAGAAGCGAATCTTTCCCTTGAAAAAGAAAAGGAGCTTAACCGGATGAAAAGCCGTTTTGTATCTATGGCTTCGCATGAATTCCGTACCCCTTTAAGCTCTATGCAGCTTTCTGTCGTTCTAATTGAAAAATACCTTCAGCTTGCTGATCATTCTCAAATCCTGAAACATCTTCATAAAATAAAAAATGCAATTGCTGGTCTCAACGGGATTCTTAATGATTTTCTTTCCCTGGAAAAACTGGAAGCGGGTATGGTAACCCCAACTTATAATGAGTTTGATATTATAAATTTCTCAGAAGAACTTGTGGAAGAAATGCAGCTGATTACCAAAGACAATCAAATTATAATTTATCAGCATACCGGAGTAGAAAATCTTGTCAGTCTGGATCAGAATTTATTAAGAAACTGCCTCATGAATCTGATCAGTAATGCTATAAAGTATTCCGGGGAAAATACACTTATTGAGTTTTGTACGGAAATAAATAAAGAATATTACCTGATGACGGTAAAAGACAATGGAATAGGGATTCCTGAAGATGATCATGCAGGGCTCTTCCAGCCTTTTTTCAGGGCTCATAACATTGGTAATATTCCGGGAACCGGTCTGGGACTAAATATTGTTCTCCGGTATGTTAATCTGATGAACGGGAATATAGATTTTAATAGCGAGCCTGGTAAAGGAACTCAGTTTACGTTGTCTTTTACAAGGAAATAAGTTCATTATGTATGGAAAAAACAAAAATATTGATCATTGAGGATCATGATGACATCCGGGAAAGCACATCCGAAATTCTGATGTTGGCCGGCTATGAGGTTTTGCAGGCAAAAAATGGCAGACAGGGAGTGGAGCTGGCCATCAGATATATCCCTGACATCATATTGTGTGATATTATGATGCCTGAGCTCGATGGGTATGGAGTATTATATCTTTTAAGCAAAAGAGAAGAAACTTCACTGATCCCCTTTGTCTTTATTACAGCTAAAGCGGACAGGGCAGAAATACGCAGGGGAATAGAAATGGGGGCGGATGATTATCTGACAAAGCCGTTTGATGATATTGAACTTTTAAATGCTATTGAGAGCAGGCTTAAGAAAAGAGAGCATCAGAAAAAGTCTTATAGCACCAATTGTGATCAGATGAATCATTTGTTCCGATCTGTAAGTGGTCTTGAAGAACTGAAAAAATCTTTTGATGTCCGCAAAATCAAAACTCTCAAAAAGAAACAGATTATATACACTGAAGGTGATACGGCAAATGCTGTGTACCTCATACTTTCCGGGTCGGTAAAAACTACAAAAATGACAGAGGAGGGAAAGGAGCTGATGACATGTGTATATTACCCTGACGAATATTTTGGAATTACCTCATTGTTTACAGGAAGAGAGTATAAAGAAACGGCCGAAGTACTTGAAGATGCTGCTTTATGTTCTATTCCCAGAGAAGAGCTGGATCAGCTGGTCTGTAAATATCCTGATGTGGCAGAAAAGTTTATTAAAATTCTTGCACAAAATGTGGTCAATCATGAACAGCAGCTTTTACATCTCGCTTATTTTTCAGTAAGAAAAAGAATGGCAGAAATTCTCAGCAGATTATATCAGGTGCATTCGGAGACGGGAAACTTTGAAATTTCCAGGGAGAATCTCGCTTCTATGGCCGGTATGGCTATCGAGACAGTAAGCAGGATTCTCGGAGACTTTAAAGAAGAAGGTCTTATTGATAGAAATGCTGGAAGGATTACAATTTTGGACATTACCCGATTACAGAAGATGAAAAATTAAAATACAGATCATCTTTAATAATGATTTTGCACACGGCTGGCTTTTTTATTCTTCAATACATTTGATGAATGAACAGAAGCTATGAAAGTGATCGCATATAATATAAGTCAGATTGACAAACAATTTCTTGCTTTAGCCAATCATAAAAGACATAAAATTACCATCATCAGCGTTCCGTTGGATGAGGCAACTGCATATTTTGCACAGGCAAAGGATGTTGTTATCATTACTGGTGATGACTGTTCTGTTTCGCCCTCTATTTTTAAAATTCTTATTTCATTAGGAGTCAGATATATTATAGCATGGCTTAACGACCCTTTAAAAGATGATGTGGCCGGAATACGGAATGACAGTTTACGATGGACATCTGTCAGAAATGCAGATCCGTCCGGTGCCTGGGAAGTTATCAATATTATCAATAGGTGGCAGAAGGATGATGACGATCACAATTAAGTACAATAACTGTCACGGTTTCTGAATACGTCTTATGGTACCTTTGATATCTAATCAAAAACGGTTATTATGAAAACTTTAGCCCAAAAACAATCTGCAGTAAAACTATTAACAGAAGAGTTCTGGAGTAAAAACGAAATTGTTAACCAGCCTGCTAAAATAGAACATTCAGTCAATATCATTGATAAAAACGGGAATTATAAGATACAGGTTAATGCTCCCGGCTTTAAGAAAGATGATTTTAAGATCAAGATAGAAAACGGCGTTTTGAATATTCAGGCTTATACATCAGATAAAAAAGAAGAAATTAAAAAAAATTACGTAAGAAAAGAATTTTTAACCTCTTCTCTTGCAAGAAGTTTCAGGCTTCCGGAAGGTATTGATGTCAGTAATATCAAAGCCCGCTATAAAAATGGCCGGCTGTACATTAAAATGGGTAAAGCCAATACCGTAAAACAAATGAATAAAAAAGTAAAAGTCCAGTAAATGATATCAAAATGAAAACGATTACTTTAAAATCACTTGGCGGTGCAGAAACAGTTACCGGATCGAAGCATTTATTAAAAACGCCTGAATTAACTATTCTAATTGATTGCGGCTTGTTTCAGGGTGTAAAATACCTTAGAGAGCAAAACTGGATGCAGCTGGATACCGATGTTTCGGAAATAGACGCTATTATTCTTACCCATGCTCACCTTGATCATTGCGGATATATTCCGCTTATCGTAAAGAATGGGTTTAAAGGTAAAATTTACATGAGCGGTCCTACTAAGGAACTTACAAAACTGATATTACTAGACAGCGCCAAACTTCAGGAAGAAGATGCCGAAAAAGCCAACCGCCATCATTATACAAGACATCATCCGGCAAAACCTCTGTATACGGTAAATGACGCTGAAAGATCTTTTAAGCAGTTCTTTGTGATTGATGAAAATGAGGAAATTAAGCTAAGCGAACATATAAGCTGTATGTTTAAGCCGTGCGGGCATATTATAGGAGCCTGTTCGGTGAGAATTACCTGCTTTGGGAAAATAATAGTTTTTTCCGGAGATATAGGAAGAAATCACAGTGCAGTTTTGGCTCCTCCCGATTTTTTTACACAGGCTGATTTTTTGGTTATGGAATCAACTTACGGAGACAGGCTCCACGAAAATAAAGATTTATCTGATCAGTTGGAATATTGGATTAATAAGACTGTAAAAGACCGGGGAAATATAATTATTCCCTGTTTTGCAGTCGGGCGGGCACAGGAAATCATTTATATCCTTCAGGAACTTAAAGACAGGAATAAAATCCCGGGCAGTATTCCGGTGGTGCTGGATAGTCCTATGGCAGCTGCCGCTACCGAAATTATGGTAAGGTATTCAGATTATACATTAGTCGGGAGACAGCAATGGAATGACATTATTGAAAAGATTTACATAACAAAGGATTATACTGAAACCCAGGAAATAATTGCAGAAAAACAATCAAAAATTGTTATTGCAGGAAGTGGTATGATTACAGGCGGAAGAGTGCTGGAATACCTGAAACACTATATCGGCGACAGCAGAAATACAGTGCTGATCGTTGGATTTCAGGCTGAAGGTACCAGGGGCCGGGCATTGTTAAATCAATCTCATGAACTTAAAATGCACGGAAAATACTATGAGGTCAGAGCCCAAATTGCAGAAATTACAGGGTTATCCGCGCATGCAGATCAGTCTGAATTATTGGAATGGATCAGAAAATATAAAATTCCTCCAAAGCAGGTCATGCTTGTCCATGGTGAGCTGTCTGCATTGGAAGCCCTGAGGGTAAAAATCCAGACGGAGCTTCAGGTTCCGGTTAAGATTCTTAAAAAAGATGAAGAAAGTATTTTAGAACAAGTGGAATAGGAATTTGTTATTTTAAATGATAAACTGCATTGCCACAGAAGCGGCGGCCATAAAAACAAAAGTGCTTTTAAATTCTCCCATAATACTTTCACTTGCTGATTCTTAAAGATATGAAAAAAATCTGTCGAATCTGAAGAAAAGGCAGAGGTTTGCCGCGTACACCAATACCGAACCTGATAAAAAATATTACGGTGAAATCCTTTTGATAAGCAAAACAATCAGTAAATTTAGTATCATATCCATTTCGTATGAATTACAATATACCGGAAAATTTGAAAGGGCTTACAGAATCCGAAGTAACCGCTTCCAGAAAAAAATACGGATATAACCGTCTCGAAGCGGTTAAGAAAGAATCCTGGACAGATCTTCTTCTCAACATCCTCAAAGAGCCAATGCTGATTCTTCTTATATGTGTTTCCTTCATTTATGTGCTTACAGGAGATTATGGCGAGGCTTTCTTTATGTTTGCTGCTATTGTTGGAGTTACTGCAATTTCTTTTTACCAGGATAACCGGAGCAAAAAGGCACTGGAAGAACTTGAAAAATTGAATGAACCTTTAAGTAAGGTCATCAGGGATTCAAAGATTATAGATATTCCTACTTTTGAGATAGCAGTCGGAGATCTGTGCATTACCGAAGAAGGAAACCTCATCAATGCGGACGGAAGAATCGTTCACAGTAACGATTTTTCTGTCAATGAATCATCCCTTACGGGCGAGAGCTTTTCTGTTTCCAAGGACAGCAGATCCGAAGATAACAGAGTCTACAGCGGAACAATCACTGTGTCCGGACTTGCTGTTTTTGAGGTAGAAAATATAGGAAAAGAAACTAAAGTAGGAAAAATAGGACAGTCCATACTCAATATAAAAGCAGAAATATCTCCTTTACAGCTTCAGATCCGGAACTTTGTAAAGGGAATGGCTGTTATCGGAATCATTATCTTTCTTGCAGTATGCATCTTCAGTTTTGTTAAAACAGGAGATTTTGTGACCAGCTTACTCAGCGGACTCACATTGGCAATGTCTGTTCTTCCTGAAGAAATTCCCGTAGCCTTTACAACTTTTATGGCTTTGGGGGCATGGAAACTGATGCGGGAAGGAATTATTATTAAACGAAGCAGTATCGTAGAAACCATGGGAAGCGTTTCCGTAATCTGTACTGACAAGACAGGTACGATTACTGAAAACTCCATGAAGTTGAAACATCTTTATGACTACCGTTCCGACAAGATTTATGAAGAGCCGGAGTTTGGAATAACAGCGCTGCATGAGCTTATTGATTATGCGATGTGGAGTAGTGAGCCCGTACCTTTTGATCCTATGGAAATAACACTGCATAAGGTCTATGAGCAGACCCGGAAGCCTGACCAAAGAAAAAATTACCAGCTTTTTCATGAATATCCGCTGGAGGGCAAGCCGCCGATGATGACCCATCTTTTTGAAAATGAACAGAAAAACCGCATTATTGCAGCTAAAGGAGCTCCGGAAGCCATTATCAGTGTTTCCAGTCTTTCAGAAGAAGAAAAAAACAAAATTAGAAAGTTAATAAAGAATTTCGGAGAACAGGGATTCAGGGTTCTCGGTGTTGCCAGATCTCATTTTGAAGGAAATGATTTCCCGGATAAACAGCAGGATTTTAAATTTGACTTTTTAGGATTGACTGTATTTTATGATCCTCCTAAAAAAGGAATAAAAGAAGTATTTAAACATATTTACGACGCCGGTATTCAGGTAAAAGTCATTACAGGAGATAATGCAGATACTACTAAAGCCATTTCATTGCAGGCAGGAATAGCAAACAATACTCCGCCCGTTAATGGAAGTGAAATAGCCGCGTGTTCAGAATCAGATCTTATAAAACTTTCCGAAGAGACTACTTTGTTTACAAGAATGTTTCCGGAAGCAAAGCTCGAAGTGGTTTCTGCCTTGAAAGAGCAGGGCCATGTAGTGGCCATGCTGGGGGACGGTGTGAATGACGGCCCTGCTTTAAAAGCAGCTCATATTGGGGTGGCAATGGGAAATAAAGGAACTGAAATTGCCAAATCAGCCGCAGCACTGGTCATCACCAATGACGATCTGGATAAGCTCGTAATTGGGGTTGCTGCAGGAAGAAGAATTTATGCCAATATAAAAAAAGCGGTCCAGTATATTATTTCTATTCATATTCCTATTATACTCACCGTTTCTTTGCCTTTATTTCTGGGCTGGGTATTTCCCCATATTTTTACTCCGGTGCATGTGATTTTTCTGGAACTGGTTATGGGGCCGACGTGTTCTATTGTTTATGAGAATGAGCCAATTGAAAAAAATGCGATGCAAAGGCCTCCGAGAGCATTGACAGATACTTTTCTGAACTGGAGAGAACTCACAATAAGCATTATTCAGGGGATCATCATTACCGTAGGGATATTATGGCTGTATCAGTACTCTGTCAGTCATGGAAATGGTGAATCTAAAACCAGAGCATTGGTTTTCACTACGCTTATATTTTCCAATATATTGCTGAGTCTGGTAAACCGTTCTTTCTATTACAGCATGTTGGAGTGTTTTAAGAACCGAAACGTCCTGCTTGCCGGGATTTCAGTATTGGTTGTAATTTTCCTTCTGATTATTCTCTATGCATCTCCTGTTTCCGGGTTTTTCAGCGTAACCGCTCTCAGCATAGAAGAACTTGGACTAGCACTGCTCACAGCTTCAGTTTCCGTACTGTGGTTTGAGGTTTATAAATTCATAAAAAGACTTTATTTAAGGAAATAATCTATAATAAGAAAATAGAATTTAGATCGTATGCAGGAAATCAGATATGGACATTATACAAAGTCTGTAGGAATGAGTTCAGATATTATTTCTCTGAATCTCAGATTCAGGTAACTGATGGATATAGTAATAAATATAAACTGTTTGAGTTCCTTTTTACAAAAAATGATTCAAACAGTTTTTGTTTGGATATAATAAACATCCATAATCATTTAGTAATTTGTTTAAAATTAAGATCAATCTTTCAACTTTGAAATTTACAAAATCATTTCATCAGGATGGAAGAAGAATGGCCTATCCGTATATGTACAGAGTTTTAACAAACAGTACAAAAATATTGTACATTTTCAACACCAAAACATCAAACAAAATTGAGAATTATTACCAACAATATCTACACTACTGAAATTTTATATCTACAGAATTACTTTGTTATTACCTTAATGATCATTGTAGATTTGTTCCATATCAAGTACTAATGAAACCTTGCAGCTTACGTTGAAAACAATTAAAAAAATTATACATTACTAAACGTCCATATATTAATAAAAAAATAACATATTTTATGTTATATTGATTTGATTTTTTCCCCAGAGGGATCCGGGGATTTTTCTTTTCATAATTTAGGGTAAAAATCAGCTATAGAAGTAAAAGAAATTGCTTTTTAGCAAATTAATGACCGGAAATGGTAAGATGTTAGGAATTGATTTTTAATAAAACTACGATGCCCGGGAAATCATTTTCACTTACTCTCCAAAATTTACGTTAAACTTTTGAGCTGGTCGCAAAAGCATTACAAGTATAAAAATTTTATTTTTTAATCGAATATCTCACATATTCAAGTTTTTTTTAAAATAAACACCAATGGAGAAAGATGATATACAAAGTAAACTTTTATAAAATTGATAAACCCATCTTTAACACTTTAATTGTACTCATTTTCCAATATCTGCTGACAAATTTTTAAATTAATTTGTTAACATTATAAAATGACCTATTTTTAGTATTTTATTGCCAAAATAGGATTAAATGCCAAAAAAAATTATTAGAAATCTTCAAATTGGAGTAGTAATTTCTTTGATGCTTCTGATTGCTAGTTCCATAGCATCTTATATCAGCATACATAAGCAGATGGAGAATAGGAAAGAGTTATTAAAAAATAAGGAATCTATAAGCTTAGCAAAAGATATCTTAAGTACTCTTTTAAATGCTGAAACTGGAAATCGGGGATATCAGCTTACCGGGAAGGAGAATTTTCTTGAACCATTCAATAAAAGTAAGAATGAATATCCGCAGTTTGTCTCTCACAAAGATAGGCTTAATCTTAGAGATAAAGATCAGATTAATATCCTAAATGAACTGCTGTATACTTCAGAGGTGTTGATGAAAGAATATGCCTTGCTAATTGAGAATCGTAAAAAAGGAATTGTAATGAGTCCGGCAGAACTTGTACAAAACAAGGAGGCTATGGATAGATGCCGCATGCTCGTTCAGAAATTTGTAAAACTTGAGGAATTTCAACTTGCCATAAAAAATGAAGATCTGAACAAATCTTCCAATCGGACTGTTTTATTCATCATCTTTTCTGCTGTTGCAGCTATCGGTGTAACCCTTTTTGTCTATATACAACTAAAATCTGATCTTATCCGGCGTGGTAAGTTAGAAAACGATCTGTTTTACACTAAGGAAATGCTTGAGGAAACAGGCTCAGTAGCCCAGGTGGGAGGCTGGGAAGCTAATATGAAGACGGGAAAGCTTTTCTGGTCTCAAAGTACAAGAGAAATTCACAAAATAGAAAATAATTTCCAGCCTACTTTTGAAAATGCCCTTGGATTTTACACAGGAAAAAGCGGGGATAGAATAAAATATCTTTTTAACAGGGCAATACAACAAGGAATTCCTTTTGATGAGGAGCTTCAGCTGTTGCGTAATGATGGCGCTACGATCTGGGTAAGAGTAAAAGGCATTCCCGAATTTGAAGGTGATAGTTGTAAAAGAGTTTTCGGAATCATTCAGGACATTGATGCCTTCAAAAAAATGTTTCTTGAAGTTACCCGAAAGGAGGCTATAATGCAGTCTTTTGCCACTGATGTTCCTGTTCCTTTGGCCATGTTTGATAAAGACCTTAATTATGTTGCTGTAAGCAGCAGATGGAGAGAGGAATTTAATATGAATGATATAGATCTTATCGGTAATAATCTTTTCACAATATCACCTAATATTCCCGAAGAAGGAAAAGAGATCTATAAGAATGCGCTGTTGGGAAAAACGTACATCAACGGTGATTTTACGTTAAAGGTGGAAGGAAAAGAAGAAATTCAGCATTACGACCTTAAAGTGGGACCTTGGTATCTTACAAAAGATGAAGTAGGCGGTGTCATTATTTCCATACAGAATATTACCAATGCTGTTAAGATCAATGAAGAACTGAAAAATGCCAAAGAAACAGCAGATACAGCCAGCCAAGCAAAATCCGAATTTCTTGCCAATATGAGTCATGAGATCAGGACTCCTTTAAACGGAGTTATAGGTTTTTCAGACCTTCTCCTCACGACACCGCTGAATGAAACACAGATGCAATATCTGAATTACATCAATGAGTCTGGGGAAAATCTTCTTAGCATCATCAATGATATATTGGATTTTTCTAAAATAGAATCCGGAAAAATGGAGCTCTTGATTGAAAAATGTGATGTTTATGATATGTTGAGCCAGGTGATCAATGTGATTATTTATCAATCCCAGAAAAAAGATATTGAACTTCTGCTCAATATTGAGCCGGGTCTTCCCAAAATACTTTTTATGGATGAAGCAAGGTTAAAACAGATCCTGATTAATCTTCTCGGGAATGCTGTGAAGTTCACAGAAAAGGGAGAGATTGAGCTGAAAGTTGAGAAATTGCGCATGGATGATCGTACTATTGCTTTGCGCTTCTCAGTAAGAGATACTGGGATTGGCATCCCTATTGAGAAACAAAAATATATTTTTAATGCCTTTACACAGGAAAACAGTTCCATTAGTAAACAATATGGTGGCACGGGTCTGGGACTTACGATTTCAAACAATATCCTGGGATATATGGGAAGCCATTTGTCGCTGAGCAGCGTAAAGGAAAAAGGGTCTGTATTTTTCTTTGACATTGAGATTCCTTATGAGATCCCTCCATTGAGAGACGAAGAGGAGATAACTATTAAAACAGCCTTAGTGGTTGATGATAATGAAACCAACAGGATCATTCTTGAGCATATGCTTACCTATAAAAATATCAAGTCTACCTTGGCTTCTAATGGGATGGAAGCCTTAGAGATCCTGTTGAAAGGTGAGCGGTTCGATGTGATCCTGATGGATTATCATATGCCTGTTATGTCCGGATTGGAAACAATAGATAAAATAACAGGACTGTTCAATCAGCGAAATGAGACTTCTCCATTTATAGTACTTTCTTCTTCTTCTGAAGAACTGGGCATACTTAGTTCAGTTAGAAAAATAGAAAATGCACATTTATTATTGAAACCCATCAAATCTCATGATCTATACAAAACCTTAAAAAAGGTAGACCAAAGTTATACAGTAAAAATTAATAAGGATCAGTCTGAGAAAACTTCGCATGTATTTGATTCGGAATTAGAAGTGCTTTTGGTTGATGATAACGTAGTGAATATGGTCCTGAATAATAGAATAATGAGATCTCTTGCACCTGGTATACATCTAACGGAAGCCGTTAATGGGCTGCAGGCTTTGGAAGAATGTAGGAAAAAACAGTTTTCCATTATTATGATGGATGTACAGATGCCGGTAATGAGCGGTATTGAGGCAACACGAAATATTAGAATGCTTCCGGGATATGAACATATACCTATCATAGGTGTTACAGCTGGAAATGTGCTGGGTGAAAAAGAAAAGTGCCTTGAAGCCGGAATGAATGATTTCCTTCCCAAACCTGTAAAGCAGGCGGACCTTCTTGAAGTACTCAAAAAATATATTATCGTTTAGAATTGATGAAAAAACAGGACTTGATTTCTTCTTAAAATAGAAAGAAAATAAGATAATGTATCTTATTTAGTTAGTGCTGTTTGGCAAATTTGTGGCCTCACCAGGAATCGAACCTGGATCTAAAGTTTAGGAAACTTCTATTCTATCCATTGAACTATGAGGCCTTGATTTGATTCATAAAAATACAAATTATTTAATTTTAATAATCAACAATTAATGCAGAGAATGGAGACTAGGGCAAAGATGTTTGTACCGTTTTGTACCTGTTGAATAGTAAATATGCGAAAATGCTTGTATAAAAGGTATATGGATAAAAGAATCTGCCCTTTAGAGGCAGATCCAGTAGATAAATACATCTCATTTTTTTAATTAGACAACAATAAAAAGCACAGCCGACAATGCTGTGCTTAAATTTTTATTTCAAATTTAATTGCAATTTCAAGAGTAGTAAGAAAAGCAAATAAAGTTTCCACTTCGATGTTTATTACATAGTAAATGTAGTAATTATTTTAATACGAAAAATGAATTAAATGTTAAAATTCACAAGTTATCCACATTTTTTTGTGGATAAGTCTGAAACTAATTTAAAATCCAGGCTTTAGCAGTCTCCAGATCCATATCGTGGCCTTCTTTGGATTCTACCGGAACGTCCGGATCAATTTTCCCGTAGTAGACTTTCCCGTTTCGGTCCATTTCATAAGAAGAAGCCAGAGCAAAGCTTTTACCATCGCTTAACGGATAAATACTATTGGCCGAAGTATAGCCCGCAGATGGTTTTCCAAAGAGTTTTACATTGCTTTTTCCAATAAATGCAATTGTTGTAGCTTCTCCTGAACTGGCGGTGTTCGGACCAATCAGAACTGCAATTTTAGATTGTCCGCTTTTAAGATTATAAGGTTCTGTAATTTTATTGGAACCAAACTTCCTGTCTTTATAAATCCATGGAGTTTTTTTATCCTTATATACAAAATATCCCAAAGTTCCTTCTCCAATCAGACTTCCGAGACCTCCGATCATAGGATACATATTTCCTCCTGTATTGCCTCTCAGATCTACAATCCAGCCTTTAATCGTATTTTCAGAGTCCAGCTTTTTAATCATATTGTGGATCTGCAGGGCAAAATCATTTCCAACTTCTGTGTTGACGGAACCAAAGCCGGGAACAGAAATATAGCCAATATTCTGATCAATAAGTCTGGAATCGGGCTTTGCCTCACTGGTGTTGCTTTTCTTCTGCTTTTCTGAACGTTCTTTGCCGGAAATAAATGAATGATTATCACCGGCCTGTCTTAGATTTTGTATAATATAGCTCAATGCAGGGTCTGTATCATCTATGGTTTTCATGCCTTTTGAAAGATATTGAAGGTTGGTTTCAATATTTTTCCAGTCCAGTTGATCTGAAAAGATTGAATTCTTTTTCACAATATCTTTAAACTCCTGAATGTATTTTGCAGATTTTTTCGAAGGTTCTTCATTTGAAAATGCAATTCTGTTCAGTTCAAAGTGATCAAACCAAACCGTTCCGTTTCCTGAGAATACGCCTCCAAGAAGAAGGCTTTTTACATTTTTATCAACAGTGAAAATTAAAGAATATTTTGTCCAGTCTTTATTCAATGCAATGGACTTTTGTTGTGACTCTGAATTTCCAAAGTCAATCATCTGCCCCTTCTCATCCTTCACCTGTGTCCATAGATTGATTTTCCCATTGGTGTTCTCAGATTTTACATAGGCACTGATTTCTATTTTTTGCAATTGCTGAATATCAAGAGGTATTTTTTGAGAAAAAGATTGAAAGTCTTTGGAATGATCAGCCTTCCCTATAAGCTGCATAGAGGCTTTTCCTCCAAAATATTGGGTGTAATCTACTTTTCCTTCGTACGAATCTGCTTTTTTTATATTCCAGTGATTGGGTAATCCATCGGTCATGTTCTCAAAACCGGCATTTTGTATCTGAGCTTGCACTGAGCAGAATAGAAATGCTGCTATAATCGTGAAGGACAATTTTTTCATAGTTATTAATTTTGGCTAAAATAAAAAACTTGCCAACAACTTTATACTTATTAACAAAATTTTAGTAATGGTTTAGAAGGATTAACATTTTACCATCAAAAAGGAGCTACAAAAAGACAGGACCGATTGTAGCTCATGAATTGTTTATGTGGCAGAATAAAAAAATGTTCTCAGTTCATCTGCAAATATATGAGGCAATTCCAAGGCGGCAAAATGGCCTCCTTCATTCATCTTTTTAAAGCTGGTGACATTCACAAAACGTTCTGCCCATTCTTTCGGAAACTGAGCTTCACGGGGAAATACAAGTACTCCCGCAGGAACATTGCTCTTTTGATGCGCATGTGTTCCGCTCCATAAAGCGGCTGCATCTTCCTTATACATTCTGGCAGAAGAACCAATGGTTTGGGTCACCCAATAAATCATAATATTGGTGAGCAACTCATCTTTTCCGCCAAATGCCGTTTCAATTAATTCAGGCGATGCACCCGCATTGATAAAACTTATAATCCAGCCTGCCAATCCAACAGGAGAATCATTAAGACCATAGGCCAGAGATTGAGGTTTGGTAGACTGTACCATGGCGTAAGCTCCTTCACTGTACCACCAGCGCTGGACAAACTGAGCAAATGCCCGCTCATCTTCACTCATTGTAGCAGGGTCTTCCTGACCGGTGGGGTAACCTACATCTGTAAGGTGAACAGCTTCCAGGGCTTCAGGATATTTTGAAGTCAATGCCTTTACGACTCCCATTCCGATATCTCCTCCGGCAGCACAGAATTTTTCATAACCTAGGACTTCAGTCATCAGTTGTTTCCACAGATCTGCCACCTTCTCACTGCTGACCGCTGTTTTATCAGAAAAGCCAAACCCCGGAACGGAAGGAATAACCAGATCAAAACTCTGTTCGCCTTCCGTAAGCAGTGGAATAATTTTATGAAAGCGGTAATAGCTGTCCGGCCAGCCATGGGTAAGGATCAGCGGTTTAGGATTTGATCCTTTTCCTCTGATGTATTGAAAATGAATTAAAATTCCGTCAATCCGGGTGACATACTGTGGATGCTGATTCAATTGCTGTTCGTGCATCTTCCAGTCATAATCATTGATCCAATAGCGGGTAAGTTCTTTCAGGTATGTTTCACTGGTGCCGTAGTTCCAGCCGGAACCTTCCGGTTCTCCCGGCCAGCGGACATTTTGCAGCCGGTTTTTAAGATCGGTTATAACCGATTCGGGGATGTTTACTGTAAATGGTTCCATATTATGATATTTTATTGGGTGTAAGTTTGTTTTAAGGAAAATACTGACAGTAAGATAGTTATCAAAGTTAAAAACTTTCTCTTTTAATACATGTTGTCAAAATCATAAATTTTTGATTTTTTTTGAGGGAAAAAATGTAACTTTAATTCATTAAAATCTCGTAATACATATTACTGTGGGTCGGGTTATTTTTTCAGCCTGAACATCTTAGGTTCAATTTTCTGAGCCCTATACATTCATTATATCATATCTAAAGCAAAAACAATGTGTTATTTGCTGTGTCAATGGTCATTAGTGGTTATTCTGCTTTTGATTATTGATATTTAATATAAAAAAATCATATGAAAACTTATAAAATTGCCGTAATCGGCGGTACAGGAAAATCGGGACAATATCTGGTCCGAAAATTACTGGAGAAAGGATATTCTCTAAAGCTTTTGTTAAGACACCCTGAAAATTTTGCTCTTCAAAACCCATTGATAGAAATGATAAAAGGAGATGCAAGGGATGAAACAGCAATTTGTAATTTAATTGAGGGAACTGATCTTGTCATGAGTACTTTGGGACAGCCAAAAGGAGAGAAGTCTATCTTCAGTGATGCTGCCAAAAATATCATCAAAGCAATGAATCATTATGGGGGTAAGCGTTATATTGTAACGACTGGTCTCAGTGTAAATACAGCATCTGATCATAAAAGTGAGCGGGTAAAAATGGCTACAGACTGGATGTATCAGAACTATCCTGAGACAACCGCTGATAAGCAGAAAGAGTATGAACTTCTTCTGGAAAGTGACCTCGACTGGACGTTAGTAAGATTACCACTGATTCATCTTACAGAGGAAAATTTTCCAATCGAAACAAATCTTACAGACTGTAAAGGCGAAGGGATCAATGCAGGAGATCTGGCCGAGTTTCTGGTTTCTCAGATTGAAAATTCTGAGTATATCAGGGAAAGTCCGTTTTTGTATAATCTGAAAGAGTAACTATTTTATTAATAAACAGAAACAGCTGTCACAATTTTGTCATTCTGAATGAAACGAAGTGTAATGAAGAATCTCATATCATTGGTTATTAATGGAATTCTTCCTTCGTCAGAATGACAATTGTGGCAGTTTTTTATTGGGCATTAAGGTTTTCTATTTCTTACGGCCATACATCAGGATGCGCTTAAATGCATAGATAGCCGGATATTTTGTAAACCTTTTTGCAATACGCGATTTAAATTCGGAGATGAATTGTTCTTTCTGTTCTCCTTCCAGACGCTCTAAATAAGGTAACAATGCTGTTCCTGAAATAAAGATGTATAAAGCCTCGTGATCATCCGCAATAATAGGGTATACCTTCTGAAATATTTCAATGTCCTGAATTCCGTTATCAAATAATATCTGGGCATAATCGTCCATTGAAAGCACTGGTGAATCACGGTTAAAATGATTTAACTGGGATGCGTAGGGTTCTTCACCTGCCATTTCTGTCAGAATCTGATTGAGAATATTTTCTTTCTGAACCGGCATTTGTATTGCTAACTGTCCATTCTCTGAAAGTAATCCAATGATTTTAGGAAATAAAGTTTCGTGATCATCAGCCCACTGTAAAGCGGCATTACTGAAGACAAGATCCCATTTCTCGTCAGACTGCGCTGTTTCTTCAATGCTCTGAAGCTTAAAGTGTAAATGATCGTTTTCATATTTCTTCGATTTTTCAAGCATTTCTGCTGATGAATCAATTCCTAAGAATGTAGAGCCTGTCAGTTTTTCCGTAAGAATAGAGGTCTGTTCTCCGGTTCCACAGCCTAAGTCAATAGCTTTTATATTGTTTTCAGGCTTGATTAACGCTGCTAAATCATAAAATGGCTTATAACGTACATCTTTGTACTGATCATATAATTCGGGATTCCAGGGCATAAATAATAATTTTGTAATGGGTTGATAAGTTGAATAAAGATAAGTAATCTCAATAAAAAACCGGCTGTTTTTAAACAGCCGGTTGTATTTATTGTTCCAGTTTTTCTTTGATATATTTTGCTGTATAAGACTTTTTATTTTTTGTCAGATCTTCCGGTGTTCCTGCAAATACAACTTCTCCGCCGTGTTTTCCGGCTTCCGGACCGATATCGATAATATAATCGGCACATTTGATAATATCAGGCTGATGCTCAATAACAATCACCGAATGTCCGAGATCAATCAACGCCTGTAATGATTTCAATAATTTTTGAATATCATGGAAGTGAAGTCCTGTGGAAGGCTCATCAAAGATAAATAGCGTTTTATCCGTTGTTACCCCTTTTACAAGGAAAGAAGCCAGCTTCACACGCTGTGCCTCACCGCCGGAAAGGGTAGAGGAGCTTTGTCCCAGCTGTAAATAACCTAAACCTACTTCCTGCAAAGGTCTCAGCTTCGTTACGATCTTTTCTTCATTATTATCTTTAAAGAATTCCAATGCTTCATCTACGGTCATATGAAGGATATCAGAGATGTTTTTCTCATCAAATCTTACTTCAAGGATCTCATTTTTGAATCGTGTTCCTTTACAAACCTCACATTCAAGCTCGATATCCGCCATAAACTGCATGGAAACATTGATCACTCCTTCTCCTTTGCATTCATCACATCTTCCGCCATCTACGTTGAAAGAGAAGTGTTTAGGCTTATAACCCATCATTTTGGCTACTTTCTGCTTGGCAAAAAGATCACGGATATCGTCATAAGCCTTTAGATAAGTTACAGGGTTTGAACGGGATGATTTTCCAATCGGGTTCTGGTCAATCAGTTCAATGTTTTTGATCAGTTTCTTCGGGAATTCTACAGCATCATAATCTCCTTTTTTACCGCCCATTCCCAACTGGATCTGGATGTCATTGGTAAGAATTTCTTTCATCAAAGTAGATTTTCCACTTCCTGAAACTCCGGAAATAACAACGAGATTTTCCAAAGGAACGTCTACATCTATATTTTTAAGGTTATTCTGACGGGCTCCTTTAATGTGAATCCATTCTTTTGCTTTTCTTCTTTTCTTCGGAACTTCTATTTCAAGTCTTCCAGTAAGGTATTCTGAAGTAAGTGTATTCGCTTTTTTCAGATCCTTATAATCTCCGGCAAATACCAGTTCCCCACCAAGATAACCTGCTTCCGGACCAATATCAATAATATAGTCCGCTGCTCTCATTACATCCTCGTCATGTTCTACCACAATCACGGTATTTCCAAGGTCGCGAAGATTTTTCAATACTTCGATCAGGTTTTCCGTATCTTTGGAATGCAGCCCGATAGAAGGCTCATCCAGAATGTAAATAGAACCTACCAAAGAACTTCCTAAGCTTGTTGCCAGGTTGATTCTCTGACTTTCTCCTCCTGAAAGGGTATTCGATGTTCTGTTTAATGTTAAATATCCTAATCCTACTTTTAATAAAAATTCCAGACGGGTGGTGATTTCGTAAATCAGTCTCTTGGCGACTTCCTTGTCATGATCTGAAAGTTTTAATCCGTTGATCACCGGAGCAAGTTCATCCAAAGGAAGTTCAATCATCGACTGGATATTGTGTCCGTCTACTTTTACCCAACTTGTTTCTTCACGAAGTCTCAATCCTTCACATGTCGGGCAAAGGGTTTTTCCTCTGTAACGGGAAAGCATTACTCTGTATTGGATTTTGTATAGATTTTCTTCAAGCATCTTGAAGAAATTGTTGATGCACGGGAAATTACTCCTTCCGTCACCTTTCCAAAGGAAGTTTTTCTGTTCTTTTGTTAATTGATGATAAGGTTTGTGGATAGGGAAATCACCTGCTTTTTTAATGAAATCTTTTTTCCATTCGCTCATCGTTTCTCCTCTCCAGCAGACAACAGCATCTTCGTAGATGGATAATGTTTTATTAGGAACTACAAGATCCTCATCAATTCCGATTACTTTTCCGTATCCTTCACACGCCGGACATGCTCCGTACGGGTTATTAAAGCTGAAAAAATGAACGTTGGGTTCAAGGAACTCCATGCCGTCCAACTCAAATTTATTGGAAAATTCTTTTACCTTCTCAGTGTTTGTATTCTTTAATGAACAATATCCGCGTCCTTCATAGAATGCCATTTGTATAGAGTCTGCAAGTCTCTGTAAAAAACTTTCGTCTTCTTCGTATGAGAAACGGTCGATGACAAGATTAATGGTCATTCCTTTTTCAGGAGTAAAACCAAAACTTTCAAGGTCTTCAATTCCTGCAACATTTCCATTGATTTCAAGCCTTGTGAAACCTGCCAGTTTTAAAATATTTAAGGTTTCTTTGAAATTGTCAACATCATATTCCAAAGGAGCAGTTAATAGAAAGGAAGTATCTTTTTTTGAAGCCTTGATGAAGTCGACTACATCAGAAACCGAATCTTTCTTCACTTCTTCTCCCGAAACCGGTGAAAAGGTTTTCCCGATCCTTGCAAATAAAAGCTTCATATAATCGTAGATCTCTGTAGAAGTTCCCACCGTAGAACGAGGGTTGGAAGAAATTACTTTCTGCTGGATGGCAATAGAAGGGGCGAGTCCTTTGATATCATCTACTTTTGGCTTTTCTAATTTTCCCAAAAACTGACGGGCATAAGAACTTAAACTTTCAACATATCTTCTCTGTCCTTCTGCGTAGATTGTATCAAAAGCCAAAGAGGACTTACCGCTTCCTGAAACCCCAGTAATAACAATCAGTTTGTTCTTCGGAATCAGGACATCTATATGTTTCAGATTATTAAGATGTGCATTCTTAACGAAAATCTGCTTTTTTATATCTATTTCTGTTGTGTTAGCCATATTTTGTTTATTCATATAAAGACTGCACAGCATTAAGGCTGTCAGTAATGGTGTTTGGCTACAAATATTCTGTGGCCGGTATCAATTGAACTTTTAGATATATCCTGATTCCTCCGAAATCTGTTGCTGCAATTTTTATAAACGCTGGCAAAATTACTGTTGAAATAGAATATTTTCATCGTAAAATTAAGACCCACAAAATTACGAAATTTTAGCGAAAAATTTACGCTTATCTTATTGTTAAAAATTGTTATAATGATCGTAACATTGAACAGATTAAACCCATATTTTGCTGTCAAAACCACCTGAAAAGGTGTATGTTTTGTGGACTTAATTTTATTTTGCTGTTTATTTTACAGTGTTTTATATAATTTTTTAAAATATATTGTGTTTTTTTATTGCACTATTGTTTTATATTGTAAAATTATTTAAAATTGCATTCATAAATATGTAATAGAGAAATGAGAAAATTATTCAGAGATCTGGTTACACATTTAATGAGAAAAAGATAGAAATTACTCCCTCAGAAAGATGCAGCTTTACACTGCATCTTTTTTTATGACAACTATCATTTGCCTGTCTTGGTGAACTCCCTTACTTTTGGACTCTCTTAAAAAACTACGGAAACGATTATGATCAAAAAGATAGGAAGTGCTTTTTTTCTGGGATCTTTACTTTGGGTAAATGCACAGGAAAAGACAACAGATATTGAAAGCATTGAATTTCAGGGTAAATTTATCTCTACACCTTATAAAAGCGCTAACCAGAACATCAGCGTGATCACCAGAGAAGATATTGTAAATTCTCCGGCTAAAAGTATCGACGAAATTCTTCAGCAGGTGCCGGGAATGGATATCAGAAGGAGAGGAGCCAATGGAGTGCAGAGTGATATCGGTTTCCGTGGTAGTTCTTTTGAGCAGGTTCTTTTATTATTGAACGGAATCAGAATGAATGACTCCCAGACCGGACATAATAATATGAATATTCCGGTAGATCTGGATGAAGTAGAAAAGATAGAAATCATAAAAGGCCCGGCCGCCAGACGTTTCGGACAGAATGCTTATGCCGGTGTTATCAATATCATCACCAAAACTTTTCCGGGAAAAAAAGTCAAGATAAGTGCAGAGGGAGGAGATTATGGAAGTTATGGTCTGGGATTTAATGCGCAGATCGGAAATGAAAAGTTCACGAACTCCCTGCAGGCGAATTCAGCTTCATCAGAAGGGTATATGTTCAATACGGATTATGAGATCAGAAATGTATTTTATCAGGGAAAACTGAATATCAAAAACGGAGATGTGAGAGTTCAGGCCGGCTTTTCAGAAAAGAAATTCGGAGCCAATGGCTTTTATGCTTCCAGTGCTGCGACGAAGCAGTATGAGGAAACGCAGGCTTCTATCGTAAGTGTAGCTCATCAGCAGACTTTTGGAAAGCTGAAGCTTAACTCTAATGTGTATTGGAGAAGAGGGCAGGATATGTACCTTTATGACAGATGGAATCCTGATTTTTACCGAAATATGCACATTGGAAATAATGCAGGTGGAGAAGTGAATTCCAGCTATCAGTGGGGATTGGGAACAACCGGAATTGGTGTTGAGCTTAGAAAAGAATTTTTAGTAAGCAGTAATTTGGGTGACCGAAACCGCTTTGTTTCTCAGGTTTTCTTTGAACATCATTTTTCATTACTGGATAAAAAACTGAATATCAGTCCGGGAATTTCATGGGCCAATTATTCTAAAGAAGGAAATTTCTTTTATCCGGGTCTGGATGTAGGCTATAACTTTAATGCCAATTCTAAAATCTATGGAAACATCGCAAAAGTACACCGTGTACCCACTTTTACTGAATTGTATTATGTAAGTAAAACGGAACAGGGAAATCCGGATTTGCAGCCTGAAAATGCGATTTCTTCGGAAGTAGGATATCAATATCTAAATAACAGGATTTTAGCAAAAATAAGTGGTTTTCTAAGAAACTCCAATAATTCCATTGACTGGGTAAAAAAAGATCTGAGCGATAAAATATGGTACGCCCAGAATGTAGGAGATATCAAAACAAAAGGAGTTGAAGCAGAGTGGAGTCACAGACCGACAGACTGGTTAAAATATACGGTTGGCTATACTTATATTGACAGTAAGTATGAAGAAAAAGACGGTGTGGTTTCAAGATATATTCTGGACAATCTGAGGCATCAGTTTGTGTCCAAGTTAGAGGTGAAATTCCTGAAAAACTTTACCAACGAGCTTGTTTACCGTTACAATGAAAGAGTCAATCTGGGAACCTATAACCTTGTAGATGAGAAGCTGAGCTTTGCTAAAAAAGATTACTCAGTATATGTGTTGATTAACAATTTGACCAATACAAAATATACAGAAGCTTTTGGTGTCGGGATGCCGCAAAGGTGGTTCCACATTGGGTTTTCGTATACAATTAATATTAAGTAGGTGTTAATTTAATATTAATGAAAGTTAATATTAACAAATTGTTAAAAAATATACATTTGCAAAAATTTTTTATGAAACGTCTTATAGGCTTAGGTTTATTACTTGGAATATCTTTTTTTAAAGCACAGGAACACATTTCCAGCTTCAATGCAGTGACTCTGACCTATAAGTTTCATCCGAAATTTTTCCTTTATGCTGAAGGGCAGATGCGTGGTAACGAAGATTATACCTACCCTGATTATTATGAAATAAAAGGGGGGCTAGGGTATAATCTTACCAAAAACCACAAACCTTTTGTAGGGCTGGGAAGATATGTTAACTATAAAGAACATAGCCTGAGCAGAGAGGAGTTCAGGGTATGGCTTCAGGACGTTATCGACGTTAAAAAAGGTATTGTAAAGTTTGAAAACCGTTTTCGTGCTGAAAAGAGTTGGTTCTATGAGCCGAAAACAGATCAGACTTCCCAGAGAATGCGTTACCGGTACCGTCTGAACGTAAGTGTTCCTTTGAACGCTAAAACCATTAAGAAAGGAACTGTTTTTGCTAATGCTTATGACGAGGTGTTCTTTGTCTCTCCGATGAAGCCTACTTTTGCCAGAAACAGAGTCTATGGCGGTTTCGGCTATCAGATCGATGATTATTTTGGAATCGTGAGCGGATATCTGTGGCAGCGTGAATTTGAAGCAAAAGGGAACAAAAATTTACATTTCGTTTACCTTGCGTTAAACATCAATATCGATGGAACAGATCATCACACAAAAACATATGATTTCCCGGGTGCGGATTAATATTTCTCTATCAGATAACGATAGGCTTTCAGATATTTATTGAATCTTTTGATATCTTTAGGGGTAAGCTCTCTGTTGACTCTTCTGAGATCCATATTGTCGCGAAGGTCATTGAGCTTTACAGCAACAGATAGCAGAGATCTTTCTGTTCTTTTGATGAATTCATCATAATCTTCTTCCGGATCAAGCTTTGTAAGACAGCTGATGGCAAAAATAATATATTCGGGGAATCCTTCAGATCTTAAATAATCCAGACTAAACTCCTGTGGATGGTCTTCTACAACATCGTGAAGTACTCCAACGATTTTTTCATCGAGTGTTTTACCATAGTTCATCACACGCATTACGTGGGCAATGTAGGGAGCATGGTATTTATCGGTTTGTCCTTTATGAGCCTTATCGGCGATTTTGATTGCTTTATTAAGTAATTCTTCTTTTGTCATTGCTAATGAAAAATAGAGTACAAAAATAAAAAATGCCTTAAGAACTAAGGCATTTTTATGAAGAATATTTCAGATGATTTTACAAGTTTGTTTCATCCTCTATATGAGCATGCGGAGCATTGTTTTTTACAGATTCTATTCCGTTTTCCATACCATTGTCGGATTCATACATCTGGCTGGTTCCGATGATCTGTCCGTTTCCGGCTTTTAGATTAAAATAACATCTGCCGTCATTGGCTGTATTTCTTTCAAATTTTGCATCTTCCTGTGCATTGAGTTTTACGGATCCGATTCCGCTTTCACAGGAAGGTTTGGTACTGTATCCCTGGCTGGTTAAAATAACCTGCCCGTTTCCAGCTTTGAGGTTGAACTGAAAGTCTCCGTTTGTTCTTTTAGAGATAATAAATTTTCCCATGGTAATAGTTTTTAGTTTGTACTGTGTTTATTTTGACGGTATTATCTTTTTTCGGCTTACCTGAAGCTTATCAGGAGTAACCGAATTTAGAATTTTATATTGTGAATAATCCTTTGAAGGTTCTTTTAAAGCCAGATAAAGGGCAGTATCTTTAGGCTTAGCCGTCAATATCCTGTAAAATTCTTTTTGAGGACGCTCGGGCTTCACAGCAGAATATCCCGGGAATTTTCCTTTAGAAATGATCTTTGTTGTATCAATCTTTGGAGCAGGGACTAAATTGTCTTTTTTTTGTGCCGTAACTATAGCCGAAATGAGGACGAGGGGAAATAATAATTTCTTCATGTGTTATTTAATTTAGAATAAAAATAATAATTTTTTTTGAATATACTTATGGGCTGTCAATAAATCCAATGGTCATCGTCATAAATAAGGGTGAAAACAAAAGCGCCCCAAAAATTGGGACGCTAAATCAAATTTATGTTATTAAAGACTAATAAGCTCCTTTCTCAATATAGTGAGCGGCTACTTTTTCAGTAAGCGCTACTACATTCGGATGGTTGGTATATTTAGTGAATCTTCTTAGTCCTGAAAGCATCATTCTCTGCTCATCTCCTTCAGCGAAAGAAACGATTCCTTCTTTAGCTGCAGTGATAATTTTTTCAACAGCTTTGTAAAGGTTTAACTGAGCCATAGCTGCTTCTACAGATTCAGGAGAGAAGTGTTTCTCTGCTCTTAATACTGCGGATTCTGCCATATAGATCTGGTTAAGGATTTCAGAAGCATTCAATAATAAATGCTGTTGTTTTTCAATGTCCATCATGTATTTCTGAAGAGCAGCTCCGGAAACCATTAGGAATACTTTCTTAAGGTTGGCGATAATTGCTTTTTCTTCACTCATGAATTCTGAATAATCAGGAACTTCAAATGAAGGGATACCCATCAATTCTTTGCTGATCGCCATTGCAGGAGATAAAAGATCCAGCTCACCTTTCATTGCTCTCTTAATAAGCATTCCTACAGCCAGCAGTCTGTTGATTTCGTTGGTACCTTCATAAATTCTTGAAATTCTTGAATCTCTCCAAGCCGCTTCCATAGGAGTATCTTCAGAGAATCCCATCCCTCCGTATACCTGGATTCCTTCGTCTGCGGTGTGTTGTGCAAGATCAGAAACGAATACTTTAAGGATTGAACATTCAACAGCGAATTCTTCTACACCTTTTAATTCTGCTTCCTGATGGCTTAATCCTGCTGCAACAAGCTCATCAATTTTATCCTGAACATTTTTAGCAGCTCTGTAAGAACCTGCTTCACTTACGAAAACTCCGGTTGCCATTTCTGCCAGTTTCTTTCTGATCGCTCCGAAAGTAGCGATTGAAACACCAAACTGTTTTCTTTCGTTAGAGTACTGGATAGAGTGGTTTAAGATTCTTCTCTGTGCATCAAGACATGCGGCAGCCAATTTGATACGGCCTACGTTTAATGCATTTAAAGCGATCTTGAAACCATTGTTTCTTTCTCCTAAAAGATTTTCCACAGGAATCTTCATATCATTGAAGAAAACCTGACGGGTAGAAGAAGCACGGATACCCAGTTTATGCTCTTCCTCACCGAAAGTTAAGCTTTCAGGGTTTTCAAGTTCAGATCTGTTGATTACAAATCCTGTGATATTTTTATCATCATCAATTTTAGCGAATAATGTAAATGTATCTGCAAATCCTGCATTAGAGATCCACATTTTCTGACCGTTGATGATATAATGTTTTCCGTCTTCGGAAAGTTTTGCTCTTGTTTTTCCTGAATTGGCATCAGAACCGGCATCTGGCTCTGTCAGACAGTAAGCTCCGAATTTTGTTCCTGTTGCTAAATCCGGAAGGTATTTTTTCTTCTGCTCTTCAGTTCCGTAAAGAACGATTGGCAGGGTTCCAATTCCGGTGTGTGCACCATAAGCTGTAGCCAATGAACCTGTAGTTCCTGATAGATAATCACAAGCAAGCATTGTAGTCACAAAGCCCATTCCAAGACCTCCGTATTCTTCAGGAACAGCGATTCCCAACATTCCCATTTCTCCCAGTTTACGCATGGTCTCTTCAGTAAATGCGTAATCTTTCTTCTCAAAACGTTCTCTTTGAGGAACTACTTCTCTATCTATAAATTCCTTCGCAGAATCACGAAGCATTTTTTGTTCTTCATTCAGCTCTTCAATACTGAAAATTTCGTTTGCAGGAATTTGTTTGATCAGGAATTCCCCGCCTTTAAGTATATTGCTCATTTGTTATTATTTTAAATTTTAGATTATAAATTTTAAATTAGATTTTGTTATTATAAATTTTCAGATGATGTTTTAATGATTTTAGTCAAAATATTAATGATCATTTCAATGTCTGTTAAGTATGAATTGATCTCAATTTGAACAAGATTTGAAGAGTTATAAAGCCTTAGCCAATATCTTGTTTCTCTTGCCTCTTTATTTGCAATCGAAAGCTTTGAAATAAAATCCTTTTTAGATTGAGCGGCTATAGCTTCTTCTACATTTGCTCCAATGGATGTTCCAGAGCGAAGAATTTGTTTTGATAAAATAAACTCGTTTTGAGATTTACATTCAGTATAAAATTGAATTATTCTTAAGGCAAAATCAAAAGTTTTTATTTGGATCAAATTGTCTTCTTTGAAACTCATTGCATCTAAAATTTATAATTTAAAATCTATAATTAATTATTAATTAAAGAAGTTCAAAAATAGAAGCAGCTCCTTGACCTGTTCCCACGCACATAGAAACCATTCCGTACTTGTTGCCTCTTCTTCTCATTTCGTCAAGAAGCTGTACTGTCAGTTTTGTTCCTGTACATCCAAGCGGGTGACCAAGGGCGATAGCTCCTCCGTTTACGTTTAAGATGTCAGGATTTAATCCTAATTCTTTTTTGATTGCAACCGATTGAGAGGCGAAAGCTTCGTTAAGTTCGATCAAATCGATATCTTTTAATTCTAAATCAGCCTGTTTCAATGCTTTTGGAATAGCATAGATAGGACCCATTCCCATGATTCTTGGCTCAAGACCTGCAGCGGCATAGGCTACCAATCTTGCTTCCGGTTCAAGACCTAATTCTTTTACCATTTCCTCACTCATTACCATTACGAAAGCTGCTCCGTCACTCATCTGAGAAGAGTTTCCGGCCGTTACGCTTCCTCCGTTGGCAAATACAGGTCTAAGTTTTGCTAATCCAGCTAAAGAAGTATCTGCTCTAGGCCCTTCATCTACAGAGAAATCAAACTTTTTAGTCTGCAGTTTCTGATTTTCGTCCAGGAAATTATATTCTACAGAAATCGGAACAATCTGGTTGGCAAATTTACCTTCCTGATTAGCTTTTAAAGCCTTCATATGAGATTCAAAAGCAAACTGATCCTGTTCTTCTCTTGTAATATTATATTGTTTTGCAACTTCTTCCGCTGTGTAACCCATTCCCCAGTAGTAATCAGGGTTTGTTTTTGCGATATCCGTTTCAGGAACCGGCTTATAACCTCCCATAGGAATATATGACATCGATTCTGTACCACCCGCAATGATACAATCTGCCATACCAGCCTGAATTTTCGCAGAAGCAATAGCAATTGCCTCACTTCCTGATGCACAATATCTGTTCACGGTTACTCCCGGAACTTTATCGGTATTTAACCCCATCAAAGAGATCAGACGCGCCACATTAAGCCCTTGTTCAGCTTCCGGCATTGCATTTCCTACGATAAGGTCATCAATTCTGTTTTTATCTAATTGTGGTAGCTCAGCCATTAATTTTTCAATAACGGTAGCCGCCATGACATCAGGTCTTGTAAATCTTAAACTTCCTTTTGGAGCTTTTCCAACGGCAGTTCTGAAACCTTTTACTATGTATGCTGTTTTCATTTTTTTTTGTTTAATTAAATTGTTTTAAGAATTTTTTGCCTCGTAGAGGTAAACTGTTCATAGATTTTGTTTTTGCTTTTGCGTAGCTCCGTAGGAGCGACCTGTTAATCATTAATCCATTCAAATAAATATTTTGGATCATATTCTATCTCAAATTTTGACATAAAATCCAGGTATTCTTCTCTAAAAGTTTTCTTTTTATGATGTTCTTCCTGATTTAAAATATATTTTACAACAGAATCAACACTGCTTTTAGAATAAGAAAAAGCTCCGTACCCTTCCTGCCAATTGAATTTTTCATCTACCCATCCTTTTTCATTGATGAATTTTGAAGAACCTGCTTTAATATCTCTTACTAAATCTGAAACCGAAAGTGTAGGATTCATACTTACAAGAATATGCACATGGTCAGGCATTGCAAAAACTGCGAATAATTTTTGATTTCTATTGGAAACAATACCTGTTATAAACTGATGTAATTCTTCTCTGTTTTCTTTTGAAATCAGATTTTGTCTTCCTTTTACCGCGAAAACAATTTGAATATAAATCTGAGTGTAGGTGTTTGCCATACATTAACAGGTCGCCTCTACGAGGCTTTCCGATTTTTTTAATTATTCATGCTATTAACAGTTCGCTCCTACGGAGCTCTCTATTAGTTTCTCAAAGGTTTCCCATTTTGCAACATATACTGAATTCTCTCCAGAGTTTTTCTTTCTCCACAAAGCTGAAGGAAAGTTTCTCTTTCAAGGTTCAATAGATATTGTTCTGTTACAACTGTTGGTTCTGATAGATTTCCACCTACCATCACGTTGGCTAGTTTATCAGCAATTTTCTTATCGTGTGCAGAAATAAAGTTTCCGGTTAACATCTGGTCAGTTCCTACGTAGAACATTCCTAATGCGTCTTTACCAAGAACTTTTACTTTTTGCTCGATCGGCTGGGTATAGCCTTGTTCTGCTAATAGTTTCGCTACTTTTTTCGCTTCAGCAATCTGTCTGTTTTTGCTTACGGAAACGATGTCTTTCCCTTTTTCAAGGATTCCCATATCGTAAGCTTCGTAGGCAGAAGTCGCTACTTTACCCATGGCGATGTTCATGAAAGCATCACGAAGTCTGTTATTTTTAACATCATCGTTGTGGAATTCTCTGGAAGTTCTTAAAGTAAGCTCTTTAGTACCACCACCACCAGGAATTACTCCAACTCCGGTTTCTACCAGTCCGATATACGTTTCTGCCGCGGCAACCACTCGGTCTGCATGCATGGTCATTTCGCATCCTCCACCTAAAGTCATTCCGTGAGGAGCAACTACAACCGGAATAGATGAGTAGCGTACTCTCATCATTGATTTCTGGAAGTAAGCGATCGCCATATTCAGATCATCCCAATCCTGTTCGATTGCCATCATAAGGATCATTGCAAGGTTGGCACCTACAGAGAAATTAGCTCCCTGGTTTCCAACTACTAATCCGTCATATTCTTTTTCTGCCAAATCAATCGCTCTGTTCAATCCGTCAAGAACTTCGCCTCCAAGAGAGTTCATTTTTGAACGGATCTCAAAGTTGATAATTCCGTCTCCCAAATCTTGAATAGCAGCACCTGAATTGCTCCAGAGTGTTTTATTTTTTCTGATATTATCTAAGATGATGAATGCATCCTGACCAGGGATTTTGTTGTATTCTCCCGAGTTTTTATCAACATAAATACTTTGTCCTTCATCATTCACTTTATAGAAGGTTTCTACGTTTTTTACCCAGTCTGAAACTTCGTATCCTGCATCTTTTGCCAGTTCAATGCCTTTCTGAACACCTACTGAATCCCAGATCTCAAAAGGACCGTTTTCCCATCCGAAACCTGCTCTCATAGCGTCGTCAATTTTGTAAACTTCGTCGGAGATTTCAGGAACTTTGTGTGAAACATAAGCGAATAATGCCCCTAAAGATTTTCTGTATAATTCGCCAGCTTTATCTTTACCGCCGATCAATACTTTGAATCTGTCGATTGGCTTGTCAATAGATTTTGTTAATTCTAATGTCGGGAATGACGATTTGCCTTGAAGTTCATACTCTAAAGTATCAAGGTTTAATCCATGAATTTCAGATTTTCCTTCTGCATTTTTCACTTTTTTATAGAAACCTTGTTCTGTTTTTGAACCCAGCCATTTATTGTCCATCATTTTCTGGATATAAGGAGGAAGGGCAAATACATCATTAAAGTCGTTCGCTTCTGCACCGCTTTGACGAACTCCATTGGCTACCATTACCAAAGTATCAAGACCTACAACGTCGGCTGTTCTGAATGTAGCAGATTTTGGACGTCCGATTACGGGACCTGTTAATTTATCAACATCAGAAACGGTAAGTCCTAATTTCTGTACATTGTGAAGAAGATCCATCATAGAGAACACCCCGATTCTGTTGGCGATGAAGGCTGGTGTATCTTTGGCTAAAACAGTCGTTTTACCTAAGAATTTTGCTCCGTAATTCATATAGAAATCGATGATTTCAGGAGCTGTATCGTTGGTTGGGATAATCTCTAAAAGGGGAAGATATCTTACCGGGTTGAAGAAGTGTGTTCCCGCAAAGTACTTCTTGAAATCCTCGCTTCTCCCTTCTGTAAGGAGATGAATAGGAATACCGGATGTATTGGAAGAAATTAATGTTCCCGGTTTTCTGAACTGTTCAATTTTTTCGTACACAGACTTCTTGATATCAAGTCTTTCAACGACTACTTCAATGATCCAGTCGGTATTTTTTATTTTCGGCAAATCATCATCGAAATTTCCGATTGTAATTCTGTCTGCAAACTTGGGTGAATAAAGAAGTGCAGGACTTGCTTTTTTAAGTTTTTCAAAGTTTTCGGAAGCAATTCTGTTTCTTACTGCTTTGTCATCTTTGGTCAAACCTTTTTTCTGTTCAGCTTCAGTAAGTTCAAAAGGAACAATATCCAAAAGTGATACTTCAACGCCGATGTTGGCGAAGTGGGCAGCGATTCCGCTTCCCATAATTCCTGAACCAAGAACCGTTACATGTTTGATTCTTCTTTTCATATGTAAATTTTTATTTGTATAAGATGATATGAACCCGAAGGCTTCATCATAATTTATTTTCTGTTATTTAATAATTCGTTGGCTATTTTCATGATTTCACCCATCACATCTTTGAAAGCCTCCAGTTTTTCCGGAGAAATTTTTTCCATCACCTTCTTGTTGAAATTCACAACGACTTCCTTAGACATATTTCTGGAGTTTAATCCTTTATCTGTAAGTTTGATGATCACCTCTCTTTTATCAGTGGTGGTCTTCTCCTTATAGATGTATCCGTTATCTTCAAGAAGTTTGATGATTCTTGTTAAAGAAGTGGGTTCAATAGCCATCTTCGGTCCAAGATTGGTACTTCGGGTTCCTTCTTTAGGATCTATTTTTAAAAGTGTGAGTGCCTGTACCGCTGTGGAATCATGTTCCTGGGCTAATTCTGTGTACATTTTAGAAACAGCCAACCAGGTCTGTTTTAAAATTAAATCTACGTTTTCTATTTTTTCCTTATTATGATCCATCATTTTTGCGCCAATGGTTTTACCCAAATTTAATAAATATTATGCATGCATAATATTTATTAACGTTAAATTTTGTTAATAGGCTGTAAATAAATGGATTAAAATGTATGACTAGCATAATACTATGCATGCATAATATGTGGATAAATCAAAGAAAATCAAGTATTAATGAATGTTTGAGACTAAAATAATGATTTCTTCAAAAGATTCACATTGATAGATGGAGGAATCCTTAGCAATTACCCAAAATGGGTTCTGAAATTCGAAATTCAGGTCAGACAGGTCTTTTTGGAAGTTTTTTTGAAGCAGAGAATACAGCATTTCCTTGTGAAACTGCGGTGCAGAGATCACTGGCGGAATAAAGGTCTCATTGATTTGAAATAAGGAAGCATTTGTAAGTTCATTATGCTGAAGCAAAATGTCCTCAACAATTCCGGAATACAAATGATTTTCCTTTACATACCATATTTTGTCTGCGAATTCTTTGGCCAGTCGCCAGTCATGGGAAGAAAAAAGGATAAGCTTGTTCTGTTCCTTAGCCAGCTTTCTTAAAGTTTTAAGAATAATAATTTTATTTTTTTCATCCAGATGAGTAGTAGGCTCATCCAGAATAATAATAGGGGAATTCTGGGTAATGGCCCGTCCTATAAATGCTTTTTGAAGGTTTCCATCAGAAAGGTTTTTCAAAAGAGTATATCGGTACTGATTAAGATCCAGTTCTTCAATAATATGGCCAACCTCTTCACGATCTTCTTTTTTGAGTTCAAAATAAAAAGGATAATAGATATACTTTCCGAGAGAAATAAGATCTTCAACGGTATAATGCTGCGGAATAACAGATTTTGAGAAGACAATGGCAATATTCTCTGCAATCTCTTTTACCGAAAGATTTTTTACATTTTTTCCATTAATAGAAATTTCCCCATTCAGTAAAGGGAGCTGATGCAGGATAGATTTGATTAATGTTGTTTTTCCTACACCGTTATTACCAATCAGCAGGCATACATCACCAAGCTTTAAATCTGCATTGGCATTGGAGATTAAAGTTGTATTGTAGCCGATATCTGCCTGTTTGATTTGTAGGTGCATGTTTCTGTTGGTTATACGTAAGACGCAAAATGTTTTACAAAAATAATGTTTTAAGGCGCAAGGAATTTGACTTTGTCAAATTTTTATCCAGTTTTATTTTATAAATTGTTTACAATTCTTGTTACTCCGTTTTTGAAAACATCAGATTGAAAGTTGAGCAGCATACCTAATTTGCAGTTTGACATTTTTAAATAGGTGAGTAATTGAGCTTTATGAGTAGGACTTATGTAGTCAACTGCTTTTATTTCCAGAATCACTTTGTTTTCAATTATCATATCAAGCCTGAAAACGTTTTCTATTCTCAAATTTTCATAAATAATAGGTAGTAGTTTTTGTTTTTCTACAAGAAATCCTGAGTTTGTTAATTCGTAGAACATACATTCTTCATATACATGCTCAAAAAGTCCTGCTCCAAGCTTTTTATGAATCTTTAATCCTGTTTCAAAAACAATTTTTGAAATTTCATTTTCTGTCATTTGTGGTGTTTTGTTGAACCTAAATATAAGAATTGTTAGGTAAAGGATATTATGTCTTAAAATTTTTTATTTAAGTGTATTGTTGGGTAAGCGCAAGGGCGCAAAGTTACAATTTGTATATTGTAAGGAGCAAGAAAATCAAAGATTTTCAGCAAGGATATGGTGATTTTTTGTGAATTAAAATATGCAGTGCTAAATTTTATCGGAGATAAAATCTTTGCGTCTTAAAAATATAAAGTTTTACAAGTTTTTGCGCCTTTGCGTTTATCCAACAAAAAAATCACACTTTATTCTGTTTCAACAGCATCATCAGAATCACAGGAATCCCAAATACAGAACTTATCACATTCAAAGGAATCTGTGTTTTTTCTGCAATGACAGAGAAAAATAACATGATCAGCATTCCCAGGAACATATTAAGAATCCATTGCTGCCATAATCTGGATGGATTATAAACAAGTCTGCAAAAGTGAGGTACAATAATTCCGATAAAAAGAATAGGCCCTAAAAATGCAGTAACAGAGGCGGATAGGAGAGAAGATGCTACTATAATTAAGAGCTTCAGCTGTTTCAGATTGACCCCTAAACTTTGTGCATAGGAATTGCCCAGAGAATTTCCAATGAGTGGTTTTATCGCTCTGAAGCAGATCAACATTCCGATTAAAACAAGAACGGAAAGTACATAGATCTGATTCCTCGTTACCATATTATTCGCTCCGAAAGACCATAAAATATAGTTTTTAAGACTCTGGTTTTCCGCATAAAATTGCAACAGAGATACAATGGCACCGGCAAAAGCAGATACCAAAAACCCGAAAATAATAAGATAGGACTTGTCCTGAAATCTGTTAGACATTGACAGTAGGATCAGCATTAGCAGTAAGCTGCCTCCAATAGCTGATAAACTGAGAAAACTATTCTGTAAAAATTCAGGAAGGGAAATAGTATGGGAAAAGAAAATATAAAAAGCGACTGATAAACTGGCAACTGAAGTTATTCCTAATATATCAGGTCCTGCCAGTGGATTTTGAAAATATTCCTGCATCAGAAAACCTGAAGTGGGAATGGAAATTCCAGCCAGCATCATCACCAGCACACGGTTGATACGGATTTCAGCAATTTGATTCTGAGCGGAATCTTGAAAGAAATCCTGGAAGCTTAAACTTAAAAATCCTGTGTTCAGATTAATAATTGCGCTTGCAATAATGGCAATCACGAATAATAAACATAGGATTTTAAATCTTTTTGACATGATTCAGAAAGAGTTCAGTCTATTTATTTTAGGAAAGAATCGATTTTAGAATTCAATACATCTTCCGTCATCATTCCCAGATATTCGTCGGTTTTATCACCTTTTCTCATGAAAGTAAAAGGGATAGAACCTCCGTCCCATTGTTTGAAGTTGTTGTGAAAGAAGTTTGGATCTAATTTTTGTCCATCCAGTAATATAATGCTGCCTCCCAATTTATTTTCTGCAGCAAAATTCTTAACAGCACCAGCCCAATCTGCCTTATCATCAAGGTTGACGAAAGTGAACTTTACAGGTTTTCCTTTCAATTCCTCCATTTTACTTTTAAAACTTGGAATTTCTCTGATACATGGGCCACACCAGGTTGCAAAAAAATTGGTTACATATAAAGTATCATTATTTTTGGCCAAATGCTGGCTTACATTTTCAGGAGAAAGTTCTTGGGGGATAGCTGTACTTCCTTCAGATTCTGTAGTTTGAGATACAGAAACAGGGGCTGTGCCAGCTGTGTCTTCAGTTTTCTGACCTTCTTTTTTACAGCTGTAGAGAGCAGTAAGAAGTAACGTGGATAAAATTATCTTCTTCATAAATTATTTTTTATCTATTTTTGAATTGAAGTTATGGAACAACAAATCTATAAAGGGAAACTGATACAGTTTCATCCGTTAAAAATAGCGAAAAAGGAAGAGCTGACCAAAAATACTTTTTCTCTGGAATTTGATATTCCTGAGAATTTAAAAGAAAATTTCAGGTTTGAAGCCGGGCAGTTCGTCAGTATACGATTTCAATCACATGGGAAGGAGGTTATTAATGATTATTCAATGACTTCAGCTCCCTATGAAGGGAAAATATGTCTGGGGATAAAGGTGAATTCCTCTGAAGGAGCTACTTCGCAGTTATTTCAAAATTATAATGCTGGTGATGAACTTTGGATTAGTGAACCTGCAGGAAGATTTACCATTGTATCCAAGCCCAGTGAATTCAGAACTATTGTTGCTTTTGCAGCCGGTATAGGGATTACGCCCATTTTGAGTCATTTTAAAAATATTCTCCACAACGAACCCAGAACACGACTGTTCTTATTTTTTGGAAACAAAAGTTCAGAAGATCTTGTCTATCGTGAGCAGCTGGACAACCTTGCCAGAACATGTGGTGACAGACTCCAGATATTTTACTTTTTTTCTCAGGAGAAAACGGCAGATCAGTTTTTTTATGGAAGACTTGATGAAAAAAAGCTGAATCTTATCATCAATCAGATTCTTCATTTGGATGATACAGACGAGGAATCTACAATCTGGGATGCTGTAGACGAAGTGCTGATCTGTGGAAAAGGCGAAATGATCAAAACTTTGGCTAATGCCTGCTATCATCACGGAATTCCGAAAAAGAATATCCATTTTGAACTTTTTGAAGAATTTAATGACGATATTTATCCTGTGGAAAAAGAATTTCCTCTGATTGAAAATATAGAGGTTGAATTTACCATGCTTGGAAAGAAATACACCACTTATCTGCCTGATAATAAGGATAAAATCCTACAGCAGCTTTTGATGCAGAAATTCCCTGTTCCTTATTCCTGCAAGTCAGGAATCTGTGGAAGCTGTGAATGTTCTCTGGAAGAAGGGGAAGTAGAACTGCTGGAGAATGAGTATCTTACCGAAAAAGAGGAGGAGCAGGGACATATTTTAGCTTGTATGTCTATTGTGAAAAGTAAAAAAATAAAGCTTAACTTTGATCTTAGTTGAGAGTTATTAGGAACATATTTAACCTTGGGTTTATATCACTGGAACTGGGAATTCTGATGATATGCTTCTGTAATGTGTGGGTTTTCGGGCTTACCAACGGAAGAACTTATACCAAAATCTCAAAAATTCCGCCAAGGGAAATTGCACTGGTTCTGGGAACCTCTCCAAAAATGAGATCAGGAAAATCAAACCCTTATTTCACTAAAAGAATGGATGCGACTGCCCTTCTTTACCATCATGGGAAAATCAAGAAAATTATCGTAAGCGGGGAAAAAAGCAAAGGTTATAACGAGCCGGGAGCAATGAAAAACTATCTGATCAATCAGGAAGGAGTGCCTGAAGATATTATTGTGGAAGATCCGAAAGGCTTTAATACCTACAAAAGTATTCTCCGTTGTAAGGATGTTTATAAGAAAAAAAATGTCATTATTGTATCTCAGGGATATCACAACCTGAGAGCATTGTTTTTTGCAAGAAATAATGATATGAATGCCCTGGGATTTGATGCGCAGGATGTCACAAAACCAGAGAGTTTCTACAGAAACCAGACGAGGGAAATCCTCGCCCGTGTGATTGCTGTAGTGTATTTTATTTTAGGCGTTTCTCCGGATTAGAAAGGATATCCGAACGCGATATTAACTGTAGGTTTGAAAGGCTGGATGAATTTGAATCTCCATCGGTCGCCTTCAGGTTTATTCGGGTCATAGATCTTATACGCAAGATCGATTCTCGCCGTTACATAGGCAATATTTAATCTTAATCCGAATCCACTTCCGATACCTACCTGTTTCCAGAACTTACCGAACTTAAATTCATCTCCGTATCCATCGTTATAATTACGAAGACTCCATGTATTTCCGATATCGGTAAATAGTGCGCCTTCATAAGTTTTATTAAAAGGAATCCGGTATTCAATATTGGTGGTAAGCTTTAGGTTATCCGTCATATAAGTACGAACTCTTTCGTCTACCTGAGAATCGGCAGGACCTAATCCTCCAAAGGCTACCCATGCTCTGATATCGTTGGAACCTCCATTGAAATAAGACTTGATGATGGGCATATCCTTAGAGTTTCCATAAGGTATTCCAACTCCGATAAACTGGCGCAGTACCAATGTCTGGTTTCCGTTAAACTTGAAATATTTTCTTGTATCAATATCAAATTTTACAAACTGTGCATAGGGCAGTCCGAAAATAGTTCCTTGCGGGCCGGTAACAATACCTCCGCCGTTATCTTTTTTATTGAATATACTTAATATATTTCCCGCAAGCTCCACTTTTCCATTAAAATAAAAGGCATTTGGATATTCCTTTTTTCCAATTTCACTATAAACAAAATTATAGATCATAGATGAGATAAGGACATCCTGGGTCTGTCTGTCTTTGTTGACCAATGTTCCGGTAAATGCAGTCAAAAGATCTCTTCCCTGCTGATTAAGACTTCCACGGTAAGCATCGTTCTCAATAATCATTTTGGAAACTTCATCTACACTGAGTTTCCCATCTTTATAATCTTGTCCGGTCTGCGCAGTTTCCGGGCTAAACATAAAATAATTTCCGAAAACTTCATCTTTTACCCTTCCGTCATTCACAAAGTAGTCATAGTAGGCATCTTTATTTTTTGTCAGACTGACCTGAGTATTGAATAAAGTAAGCTTGTGATACACCTGATCATTAACACTTGCCTGATAATTCAGTCCCGTATTGAAAATCAACCTTCCCAAACCGATGTTGTTCTGTATGGATGCCCCCAGCAAAATAGATGATGTAGGCGTGTATCGTTTTGGAATGAATTTATAATAATTAAAAGGAAGCAGCAGTCTTGGGAAGTTCAGGGATGCCTGAGCTGATATTTCGTAGGCCGCAACCCTTTTACTGATGTCTTTTGTACTTCTGATAGAACCAAATGTCCCTGAAAGGCTGGTAGAAAGGTTTTCTGCTCCTCTGAAAACATTTCGGGTGGTAAGGTCAACAGAAGGAGAGATCCCCAGGTTTAAAACCTGAGAATAATTGATATCTGTTCCCACTTTAAGTTCGTATTTCGGTAGTGGTTTCAGTACATACAAAACATCAACAATACTGTCGTTTGGAGAGGTCATTCCGCCTTGTCTCAGAGAGTCTCTGGCTTTAACGATGCTGAAGTTATTCATCGATAAAAGATTTCTCTTGGTAACGTCCAGTTTTGTCTGGTCAAAAACCTTTTTACTGTCCGGAATAATAGCTCTCCACACCGATGAAAGTTTATATTTATCATTCATCGTATGGAATCTTATTCTCCTTAAGCTGTCTTTTTTGGTGTTTTTAGGATAATCACCGGGTTCATCCACAATAGCCACATCAATATTTCCAAAAGTGGCTATTTTATAAGGAGTATCCAGGGAATCTTTATGAATTTCCAGGGTTAAAGGAACCTGCTTTCTGCTTTTAAGGGAATCTGCAACGAAATAAACTTCATCATTGGAAGCATTGAACCTGTAGAAACCAAACTCTCTCATCAGATCCGTAATTCTGGTAACCTCTCTTTCCAGAACGGTCTGGTCAAGGATCTGTCCTGATCTTACAAGACTTCTGTTCAGATTATAGTTGTAATACCCTTTGATCCCCTGATCCGGAATATTATAGAAATAATCCTTGATACGCGTAGGTTCATTATGTTTGATGGAATAATTAACCGATGCTTTTTTGGAAGCGGAATCCAGCGTATGTTTAAAATTGACATCAGCATCCCAATATCCCCTGTAGGTAAGTCTTTTCTTGATAGATTCAGCACTTTTTTCACTTCTTGTCTGATCAAGAATAACCGGCGGTGTTCCCCAGTTGTGCAGTAAACGGTCGAAAAGAAGACTTTTCCCGACACTGCTTTTCATATTATATTTAATGAATAAAGAATCTCTCAGCTTCTGATTTCTCATCTCACCGGGATAGGTCATATATTCATTAAGTATGGTGTCGTATTTCGGATCCGCCATATTGTACAGAAGGAGACTTAATGGCATGAAAAGAAACTGCTTTTTATTGGGCTTCTGCTGAATATAATCTTTAAGTTCCTCATCAAAAAATACTTTCTTATCCTCGAACTCTAAATTGTTCTTGGTAAGCAGGTATTCGCCGTCAGGAACTTTTTTTGTCGTACTACAAGCATAAAGGAGACCAACAAATGTTGCAAATGAGATAATTTTATAATATTTTTGAGGAGAATTCTTATAATGCTTACAGCTCATACAATAAAAGTTTTACAATCTTTAGATAAAAAGAAGTTCAGACAAAAATACAATTTGTTTTTGGTTGAAGGTAATAAAATCATTTGTGAACTTTCTAATTCTAACTTTAAAGTTAAAGAAATATTGTCAACCGATCCACAAAAATTGGACCGTACTGACGTTCCTGTTACCCATATCTCTGAAAATGAATTAAAAAAAATAAGTTTTCTTAAAACTCCAAAAGATTCCGTGGCGGTATGTTATCTTGCCGAGGAAGAAAAATGGGAAGATAAGAATATACAATTGGTTTTGGATGGAATACAGGATCCGGGAAACCTGGGAACCATTATACGTCTGGCAGACTGGTTTGGTATTGAACAGATCATCTGTAGTGAAGATACTGTAGATGTTTACAATCCGAAAGTCATTCAGGCAACGATGGGATCTTTTACCAGAGTGAATGTGGTGTATACTGATCTGGTGGAATATCTTTCCAAAACAGAGAATGTAAATATCGGAACGGATATGGAAGGGGAGAATATTTATACTTTCCAGAAACCCGAAAAGCTAAACCTTATTTTAGGAAATGAAGGAAACGGAATGAGACCGGAGACGGAAAAACTGGTACAAAAAAGTATCAGCATTCCTAGATTTGGAAAATCCCAGTCTACAGAAAGCCTGAATGTATCAATGGCTGCAGGGATTATTTTAGGACAGTTATTTTCAAAATAGAAAATCAGAAACCAGAGGTTGGAATGGCGGATAAACTACTTATCAATATTCTCTAACTTCTGGTTTCTGATATTTAAACCTATATCAATTGTTCCATACTTGAAACACTTTTGTTTTTCTGGTATACTTCTATTTTTTTTCTGACATATTTCAGTGCAATAGGAGCAAGGTAAATCAAAGCTGCACCAATCAGTTTTTTCTTCCAGTTGGAACTTTTCATATTCTTTTTGGCATAGTTCCCTACGATAGCAGTAACCCCTAGTTTTACAAGCCCGTCTGTAAGATTTCCTCCTTTGAAAGCAGAACTGGCAATTCCTACAGCTGTATTTTTGCTGATCAAAAGGTCTTTCACCTCTGAAGTAAGCTGTTTGGCAATGACATCCTTCCTTAGGATCACTTTTTCATCACCGTCTTCATCAATCTTTTCCTGAAGATACTGATCAGTTAGACCATTGGTAAATGCACTCAGGCTTTCTTTTGTATTTTTGAAGGTCAGAAGATTTTCAAGATCACTAATTTCACCCTGAAGCAGTTTTTTCTTTCTTCTTAATTCTTCTATGCTCTCGTATTTTCTGCCCATAGTTTAATGATTTAAAAATTTAATAACCTGATCTGCAACAGTATTCACAATTTTTGTTTTGAAGGCAACAACAAACGCCATTACCAGTGCATAAAATGCAGCAACAATTAAGAATCCATAGGAATAATTATCCAGTGCTTTTCCGATAAGGAAAGCAATTCCAAAGTTGAAAAGGATAATAAAAAAAGCAAAAGCAACAAGCAGTACTACAAAGTAAGTAATGAGCCCGGCAGAAAGTGACGACTTTTCAGTTGCTTCAATTTTCAGAAGATCGATTCTCTTGGAGGCGTATTCTTTAATAGTTTCTATCATTGTTTTTTTTTAAAGTTACAAAAAAAGGAACTTTCGCACAAAAGTTCCTTTTCGTAATTTACTTAAAAAGATAAATTACTTATTTTTTCAGATCATTCAGTTCTGCTTCTACATCTTTTGCCAAATCTGCAGTTTTAGAAACAATCTGATCTTTGTATTTGTCATATCCGTCTTTCACAGTATGTGCTACGCTGTTCGCCGTTTCCTTGAAAGTAGAAGAAATATTGCTGTACTGGTCTTTCACTTTTTCAGAAACCTCACCGTATTTGTTTTTTGCCTGATCTTTAAGATCATTTGCCTTTGTTTTGATTTTTTTTCTGGTTTCTTTACCTTCTTCCGGTGCGTATAACATTCCTAAGATTACACCTGCCGCAGCACCTGCAAGAAGTCCTGCCAATATACCTGCTGTATTATTTCCTTTTCTAGACATTTTAAGTTTTTTAATAATTAATAATAGATTAGTTTTTACAGTAATAAAACTTACAATTTGTATACCAAAGGAGGCCTGAAGCCTATTAAAAATTGTTAAATCTTTTTGATGTGAGATAAAATAAGCTGCATGGTTTCTTCTTTGGTGAGTGCCGAATTATCAATAACAATAGCGTCGTCAGCCTGCTTCAATGGGGCTATTTCACGCTCACTATCGATTTTATCGCGTTCTATAAGGTTTTGCTTTACCTGTTCCTTATCCGCCTCAATTCCCAGTCCTTTCAGTTCCAGAAACCTTCTGTTGGTTCTTTCATCAATACTGGCAGTAAGAAAGAATTTATAGTCTGCATCTGGCAGAACTACTGTCCCAATGTCACGCCCGTCCATAATAACGCCACCTTTTTCTGCCAAAGTGCGCTGTGACTGCAGGAGGAAATCTCTCACCTCTTTTTGCTTGGCAACAAGACTTACGTTGTCTGATACGATATTGGTACGGATTTCCGTAGAGATATCTGTGTCATTCAGGAAAAGAATAAGGGTGCCGTCGTTATTTTTAAATTCAAGTTTGATCTGATTAAAAGAAGAGAACAGCGCATTCAGATCAATCTCGCCGTTTTCATTCAGACAATGCTGCAAAGCATACCAGGTAACTCCTCTGTAAAGCGCTCCTGTATCCATATGAATAAGTCCCAGTTGATCAGCAATGATTTTTGAGATAGAACTTTTTCCGGTAGACGAGTACCCATCGATAGCAATTACAGGTTTTTTCATACTGCAAATTTCAAGATTTTTTTTAGAAAATCAAGAGGAAGTAAGAAATTTTCAGAATAATTAAGAAATTTCCGGCCAGGAAAATTATTCTCCTCTGTGGCTGGAAAGGTCCATGGAAATTCCTATCTGATTGACGTTCGAAGAGTTGTGATATCTCACGTGGGCATAATCAATACGGAATCTGGAAACTTTAACTCCAAATCCTGCAGAAAGTCCTGAGAAATTTCTTTGATCCGCAACCGCCAGCTCATTTCCTCTTTTTACATTATATCCTAGCCTGATATTGAAATTCTTTTCCGGAAACAATTCGGCTCCCAAAGAAAAGTGATCGGCAATCTTTCTGCCGGCACCCACTTTCTGCCCGTCCAGATTCTCTTCTGAGGAAATATCAAACTTCTGAAGATCGTGTGCGGTAATGGTGATGGCAAGAGGAAAATTCTTGATGATTTTGGTATATCCAAGATCGATTCTGAAAGGAAGATTTTCTCTTGTCCCGTTAAAGGATTTCAGCTGAAAACCAAAGTTTCTCATGACCAATGAAACGACTTCCTTGCTCTTTTTATTATGATAGGTAATTCCCGCTGTTCCTGAGATCGCAGAAGAAGTATAGTTATCAATTTTTGAGGTAATAAAATTAAGTCCTCCACCAATCGTCCAGTCTTCTTCAAACTGGTAGGCATAGCCTGCGCCAATTGCAACATCAGAAGCTTTGAATTCTCCGTTTTCAAAACCGCTTTCATCCGTCCTCGGAATACTTCCATAGCTCATATACCTTGCATTGATGGTAGCCATATGGCCATTCTCAAAGTCTTTGGCATAAGCAATCGTTCCGTATTTCGAGTCGGCAAGGTAAGCCGTTGCGTTTACAGAAAGCTGTTTGTCAGAATCTTTATTTAACAGGGCAGGGTTTGCAATAGCAAAGGAAACATCATAATCTCTTACCGAAATTGCATCGCCGCCCAGAGCAGCCTGTCTTGCAGATACAGGTACATTTAAGAACGGATAAACATTTGTTCCTGTTTGCGCATAAGAAACAATTCCTGATAGAAATAATGAAAAAATGATAATTTTCTTCAACTCAATTTATAATTAATGCAAAAATAATCCTTTTTCGTACTTTTCAAAATATTTCTGACATTATTTCTATTTAAATATTTTTCTTTCATCAATATCTTTAATGATTATATTTGCAAAATCAAATTCCGGGGAAACCCATACTAATAAAAGTTATTAAAAATAAAAGATGAAATATAAAAGAATCCTTCTGAAACTAAGCGGTGAGGCCTTAATGGGAAACAGACAATACGGTATTGACAACGAAAGACTGCAGGAATATGCAGCTGAGATCAAAAAGGTAGTTGAAAAAGGCTGTGAAGTAGCGATCGTAATCGGAGGAGGAAACATTTTCCGTGGTGTTGCAGGAGCTGCCAAAGGAATGGACAGAGTGCAGGGAGATTATATGGGAATGCTGGCCACGGTAATCAACGGAATGGCTTTGCAGGGAGCATTGGAAGATGCAGGAATCAAAACAAGACTTCAGTCTGCTATCGAAATGGATAAAGTAGCTGAACCTTTCATCAAAAGAAGAGCGGTAAGACACCTTGAAAAAGGAAGAGTAGTGATCTTCGGGGCAGGAACAGGAAATCCTTATTTTACAACAGATACAGCGGCTACCTTAAGAGCCATCGAAATCGGAGCTGATGTGATCTTAAAAGGAACAAGGGTAGACGGAATCTACGACAGCGATCCTGAAAAGAATGCAGATGCTGTAAAATACAATTCATTATCTTTTGATGAAGTATTTGAGAAAAACCTTAAAGTAATGGATATGACCGCATTTACTCTAAGCCACGAAAATAAATTGCCAATCATTGTATTCGATATGAATAAGAATGGAAATTTAGAAAAAATCGTAGACGGAGAAAATGTAGGTACTTTAGTTGATTTATAATCAGTTTAACCGTTTAAAATATAAAAACACCTGTTGCAGTAATTGTGACAGGTGTTTTTTATTTATGATTGTTTTAAGTACTTATTTGTCTGCTTCAACATTCTGTGTGGCATTTTCCTTTTCAACCAAAACATAACGGGAAGAAATCCATCCGATGATCTGATCGATTATTTTAAGAATCATCTCCAATTCCGTGACAGCAGTTACTCCGGGTACCAGCTTCACCTTTGGTTTTGGTAATGGCTGTGATAAAATAAGTCCTTCTACCTGTGGATTGGATCCTTCTGCAGGAATGCCATTATACATTCCTACATGCTGTACGGATAGCTGCAGCATATAGTCCTGCAAAGACTCAGGAGGTGTCTTAATGCTCACCGAGGAGGCGCTTGAATGTTGGAGCCGGCCTGGGAGCGATTGGTTCTGTATTCTTGTATAACTGGCTCCTGAATTTGAAGAATCAGCAATCGCCATCTTTTGTAAAGCGTTTAATAAGGCTGCCGTCATATAGGTAGGAGCCTGACCATAAATCGTTGCTATTTTTCCCAGTTCCGATACCGGCCATGCATGAGGAACAACGTCCAGATCGTTCCAGTGCATGGTATTCCAGCTTTGATAAGTACCTGTCTGTTGCTGCCATCCCGGAGGCAATGGTGGGAATTTACTGTTGAAAAGATTGGCGAATGCTGCCTCACCTGGCGTTGGTCCGGCAGTAGGATATACAAGCGTAACCCCGAAAGCATCCAGATCTTTATTCTCTTTCAGATAAAGGGCAAGGGTAGGAGATAATGCTCCGGCAAGGCTATGTCCACAGAATATGATGGCTGTATCCGGATCCGGACTTAAGCTGGCAAGAAACTGTTGAAGCGTGGTATTGGGTGCGGCTGCATCACCCGGACTGATAAGTCCCAGAAGTATACCGACCCCGGTAGCCGTTCCTTTTGAAATATAAGGGTCAATGCCGTTAAAGGCTGATGGAGCAAAGTTGGAAGGGTTATAAGTCGTCCAGTTGACTACTTCTGCCACTGAGAAATCTTCTGTTTCCCAATCGTAAAGAGAGGAAGGATTAGTGGCAGCAATAGCCACAACGTAGGTAGGCAATGTAGGACCTCCCGGAAATGCGACAGCATTAGACTTAACGACATATAATGCATTATCTGCAACTCCGGTAGGAACTCCCTTTTCATTTTTTTCTTCAATCAGGGCCGGGCCCCAGACCAGATCCCAGTTTCCTAATTCCGATACGGCTGAAGGATTAGCTATAGAAGGTGTTTTCTGATCCATTATTTTAACCGGAGGAACATTGTTAAAATAATAGGATAAATCATACTGAAGCTGTTGCTGCAGTTGGATACCAAAACCGTTGTAGCCTCCGGCACGGTTGGCAAGACCTGCCATACCGAAAACTTGTTGATAGGCATCTAAAGATGGATTTGTCATGATGTGATGGGTTTAAATTAGTTTATAATTGTTCATTTTTGCAAAATGTCTTCTCCAGGACTTTCCGTTTGTTACGGCAAGTTTTCAATGTAAAATACCTGCCGACGTTTCGTTTAAAAGAATAGAGTAAAGGACGTTATTAAAAATGATATCACACTAAGTAGAAATAACCAAAATGTTTGATAGGTATTTGTACCTGAAGTTTTTTGCTTTCAATTAATTTCAGAATAAAAGCAGCCTCTTTTTTTCTAAAGAGAAGACAAATACACAAAACCCATGTTGAAAATAGCATTATGCGAAAACTGTAATTATTCCGAGTAATAATGGAAAAAGCAGGGTAAAGGATTTAGATAAGATGAAAGAGGAATAAAGAAAGAAACGCCAAAAGAAATTTCAAAAAATACTGTATAACTATTTGTGGTTCAAAACTAAATTGTTATATTAGAGATAGTACCGTATAAAAGTGGGAATCAAAATCATGCTTATTTACAGAACTATGAAGAATGGAAGTAGGACTGAACATTATTTAGATGTTCTAGTGATGGGTGGGAAAATCTATGGTTTTTTACAATTGGGCCCAGAAGATGATTGGGATGATGATAACAAATTCTTATACGAATGTTGTGATCACCTAAAGTTTGTGTATGGAAGTAGGTTCAAAAAATTTACTCTTAAGCATTCAAGAATTTAAATCTACAGCCTTCTCTTTGAGAGGGCTTTTTGTTATCTTTGTGTAAACCAATAACTAATAATATGTCACTAAGAGTTAATCAACCAACAATTTATTTCAAGACTGAGGAAGAGAAAACAAAGTACGCGCTTGATTATATCGATAAGTTTATTCATGATATTCCATCATATGGGAATTTTCATATTACTGATCATATGAATCACCCCAATTTAGAAGAGAAAAAGAAATTAAGAAGTATTATTTCACATGTAGAAAGGATTATGATAGAAGAAGGAATACTTGAAATTCCATACGATGCTAATGCTATGCTGAAAATGACAAATTTAGGACGCGAAATTAAAAAGGAAGGTGGATATTATAAATACTTACAGAACTTGGAAAAAAAAGAATTAAAAAATAATCAAAATATTATCACAAACAACATGTATGGTGATAATAATTCATTGAATAATGCAGTTGGGGCGAATATTACAATTAATTCTACAAATAGAATTTCTTTAAGTGATAATCAACGACAAGAATTGAAGGCCATAGGTGTTCAAGAGCAAGAAGTAGAAGAATTGGACAATATAATTTCAGATGATACTAAGGACAAAGGAGAACTTAGTAAGAAGTTATTTGCGTGGGTGAGTAGTGTAACCGCATCTTTGGTATCTAGAGGGCTATATGACCACATTCCGCAAGTTAGTAAATTTGTTAATCAATTTATTTAAATAAAACAACCCCTATTTGGGGCTGTATTTAAATTCGTTGTGAAAAAATTTCTAAATCAATCTCAGACGGTTCGAAAATAATTACACTATTTCGGAGTAATTCAGCAGGGAAGAATCTTTCACTTCCATCCTCGCTTGGTACTATCCAGCAATTACCTTCATTTTTGATACATTGCTTAATAACTTCCTTGTGCATATCAAATTTATCACTTGGAACATCCACAATATGTTCGACTGGACCATGTTTAATCGTAATTCTTCTATTCATGATGATTTGTTTATTCTTTCAAATATAATTCTTTTCCTTCAAGTGCGAAGAAAAGATTTTGGAATTGATTAAAATGTAAAATGATAATAGATGATTATGCTTGTTAAGATATAAAAGAAAAAACTTATGAAAAAATCACTTCGCTAATTGCTCAATTTAAATCCACCATGAGCAAAACAAGAAACAAGTAACGACTGGTAATAAAATAATTTTGCACAGTGTCCTATTTAAAAATATCAACGTTTTCACAAAATACAGAATGCAGTCTTACCAGAATATGGAAATAATCATTATTTTTGCAGCACTGAATAGTAAAAAAGAATTTAAAATAATAGAAAACACTGATGTTTGCTGCGTTTTTTAAATTTTAATTAATTGATATTCAGAAGGATTAATAGATGTGTAATTTATCAAACTTTAATATAATAATGGAAGAATTAGATCTTATATTAGAATCTGTAAAACAAGACATGGATGCAGCGGTAAAGCACCTGGATCACGCATTTCAAAGAATTAGAGCAGGACGTGCTTCTACGGCAATGGTTCAGGATGTAATGGTAGAATATTATGGAGCAATGACTCCTATCAACCAGGTTGCGAATGTTTCTGTTCCGGATGCAATGACAATCTCTATTCAACCTTGGGACAGAACGGCAATCAATGCGATTGAAAAAGCAATCATCAACTCAAACTTAGGTTTTGCACCTTCTAACAACGGAGAAAATATTATCCTGAATGTTCCGCCTTTAACTGAGGAAAGAAGAAAGGAACTTGCAAAGCAGGCTAAAGTAGAATCTGAGAACACTAAAGTAACGGTAAGAAACGCAAGACAGGACGGTTTGAAAGAACTTAAAAAACTGGAAGGAGTTTCTGAAGATGTCGTAAAAGGCGTGGAAGAAGAAATCCAGGCTTATACTGATAAATACGTTAAGCTTTGCGATGAGCATCTTAAGACAAAAGAGGCTGAAATTATGAAAGTATAATTTTCAGTTTTTAAAATATTTGTAAAGAGGTTTCCGATGTGAGACCTCTTTTTTTATTATTTTTCAGCCATTATTTTAACTTTTTATGATGCAATGCATTCTTATTCCATACTATATTGTGAAGTATTTACGTTCATTCATTATATTTAATGAATTATTCCTGACGTTCAATTAAAAAACAGGAAACAGATACTATAATGATGACAAAAATAATCGGGGTAGGAAATTATATCCCATCGGAAACAATAACCAATTTATTTTTTGATAAACATATTTTTCTTAATGAAGAAGGGATTTTATTAAAGGAGAATAACGCTTCCATTACGGATAAGCTTAAAAAGATTACAGGTATTGAAGAAAGGAGATATGCACATAGTACACAGGTCACTTCAGATCTGGGCGTCATTGCGGCGCGTGCAGCTATAGAAAATGCAGGAATCGATCCTGAAACATTAGACTATATTATATTTGCCCATAATTTTGGGGATGTTCGCTTCGGAACGGTTCAGTCTGATACGGTGCCCAGTCTTGCTGCAAGGGTGAAGCATGTATTGGGAATCAGAAATAATTTCTGCGTGGCCTATGATGTTCTTTTTGGATGTCCGGGATGGATTGAAGGGGTAATACAGGCTCATGCGTTTATCAAATCCGGTATAGCAAAGCGATGTCTGGTGATTGGAGCAGAAACACTTTCCCGTGTGGTAGATATCCACGACAGAGACAGTATGATCTATGCCGACGGTGCCGGGGCGGCTGTTCTGGAAGTGAACCAGGGTGATGATGCCGGGATCAAAGCGCATTTATCAGCTTCGTATACGCTTGAAGAGAAAGACTATCTGTATTTTGGAAAATCTTACAACAACGAAAGATGCCCAGATACCCGGTATATTAAGATGGATGGCAGGAAAATATATGAATTTGCTCTCGTAAATGTTCCGGATGCCATGAAAAAATGTCTGGACAACAGTGGATATTCTATTGACCAGCTCAATAAAATTATTATTCATCAGGCGAATGAAAAAATGGACGAAGCCATTGTTAACAGGTTTTATCAGCTGTATGGAAAACCCGTTCCGGAAAATATCATGCCTATGGTTATTCATAAATTAGGAAACAGCAGTGTGGCTACGATTCCTTCTTTGCTGACGATGATTCTACAGGACGAGCTGGAACATCATAAAATCAAAAAAAATGATATCGTATTATTTGCTTCAGTAGGAGCAGGGATGAATATTAATGCTTTTGTCTATAAGTTTTAAAAATAAAAAGAGGTTTCCAACCGGAAACCTCTTTTTGTATATTCTATTTACAGTTCTCATTGTAATCGTAGATCACTTCATTGATAATTGAAAGTTTATCCACCGTTGAATTGCTGATCTCATCCCGGATGAATTTTCCAAGACCGCTTCTTTTCTTCTCTTCGTTTTTCAGGGAACCGTATTCACCCTTTGTTATTTTTGCTTTTACATATGGGCAGTCTGCCAGGATAATTTTGGCTTTTGCGGGCGTTAATTCTTCAGCTTTTCCTCCTTTCTTCGAAAAAATATAATTAGGATTCTCTCTTAACCGGTCTGTTTCCCGTTGTGTGATGGCCTGAGTACTGTTTGCAGAAAGAGCCGTAGGATAGCCATAAAGCTTATAAACTGTAATTTTACCTTCTGCTACTACTTCAGCAAACTGTTCCGTTCTTGACAGGTTGTTGATTGCCTTAAAGCCGGCCGACAATCCTGTTGAACTTTCAGAGCTGTTCAGAGCCTCTCTCATGTTTGAGTATTTTACCGACTTGAAAACCCTCGGAGTGTCACCTTCATACAACATGTATTCTTTGATATCGTCTGTGTCGTAGGTTTTGAATTTTATCTTATTCTTTACTTTGTCAATATCAGCAATGGCTACAAATTTTACTTTTAACTGATTTTGCCACGGACTTGAATAGCCGCCGTGCAGATGTACAACACCTTCAATTTTCTTTCCGGATTTGTCAATGATGTAGCCGTATTTTTCACCGTTGTAGGTTCCGGTTTCATCCTGATCCTGAGCATGGGCATTGAGTGACACAAGACCGAACAGGCCAATAAGTAGTAAATTCTTCATGGTTTTGTTTTAAATTCCCACAAATATAAATTTTTAAATTCAAAATCATTATCAATTAAATATTGTAATAATAATCAACAAAAAAGCTCCGGAATTTCTTCGAAGCTTTTAATTTTATTTTAAAATCAGAATTATTGATATCTCTGATGTTCCTTACTTTTTACAAACCTTTTGGTGATGGGTTTGAACAACGCTTTGTATTTTTCTGCATCAAACAGCTGTGAGTCTGTAAGAGCTTTGTACGTCATCCATACTCCAAAGGGAAGAAGGATCAGGTTGGGCAGCCATGCTGCAAGATAAGGATTCATTTTTCCGCTCCATGACATATTTTCCACCCCGACATTCATGACATAAAAGATGATGAAAATAACGATTGCAATGATGACCGGAAGTCCCATTCCTCCTTTTCTGATGATAGAACCTAAACTGGATCCGATCAAAAAGAAGATGATACAGGTCACAGAATAGGCAACAATTCTCTGCTGGTAAATCACTACCTTACTGAAGTATTTTACATTAGAACTGTACTCATTCTTTTTGGATTCCAGTGTTGATTTCAGGTTGTCAAGCCTGGTGTAGGAATTGTAAATGATTTCCAGTTTTCTTTCACCTTTTACCGTATCCAGTTTGATCTGGGTTTTCGGAGCAGCTTTATGTTTATTCCCTTTATCCATATAGGTAATTACAGAATTGGTCTGGTTAAGAACCTCGGATCCGATGTTATCAAAGAACTGCTTATTATCTTTTTTGGTTTTGGTAATCGTTCCGTCAAGCTGATTGTAAGTCTGGAAACGGTAGTCATCCGTAATCTGTTCTTTTTCGATCGCTTTATTGATGATTTCACTGATGTCAAAGTGAGAAACCAATGTGTCAAATTTAATAGCCTGGTCCGGCTGTTTCAGCCTTACGTTATCGCCTTTTCCGGCAAAAGCATCTTCAAATACATAGCCGTTGTATAGAACAAGCTTTAGAAAGTTCTTGTTGGCTGCCGGAACAAATTTTCCTTTTTCAGCAACAACAGACTGCTGGTTTTCGTAAGCATTGGCTTTTTTATGAACAAAAACACCTTCAATATTTTCTCCGTTTTCCCCATAAATTTTATCAAATTTTACCATATAACCGGGAATCTGATCAATAAACTGTCCCGGAGTAAAGTTGATGGCCGGTTTGGTTTGAGCAATATTGAAAAGCATGTTCTTGGCTTTTTTCTGAAAATCCGGGATAATATTATTGGAAAAGAAAAACAGCATGATGGCAAGTGCAGTGGAAATTCCAAGAAGAGGAGTCATTACACGGGTCAGAGGAATTCCCGCTGCTTTCATGGCAGCAAGCTCGTAGCGTTCTCCAAATTCACCGAACGACATAATACTTGCCAGAAGGATGGTAAGCGGGAGCACCATACTGATGACGTTTACTCCAAGATAAAAAAGAAGTTTAAGGATCTGCCAGTAGCTTAATCCTTTTCCCATAAACTGTCCCAACTGTACCCAGATAATGTTTACAATAAAAATGAAAAACAATACGCTGAATATAAAGAAAAACGGTCCAAAGAAGGTTTTTATAATGTATCGGTCTAGTATTTTTAACATGCGCCAAAATTAATCAAAAAGCCACAAAGTTTACTTGTGGCTTTTTATATTTTGTTATTTTTTTAACGTTAAAAGTAAATTTACATAGTTGCGAATTCACTTTCAGCTTTTTAAAGTTCTGTAACGATGTAGTTTTTAAACTTATTTTTGTCAAAAACAAACATATTAGGATCCAGATCCTGGTTTTCTTTATATTCTTTAATAGCAATTACTGCAACATCTTTATTGTTTCCGTGCTGTTCCAGTTTTACCATCTGCTTTTTCGCTGAATCGACAAAAAGGTACACAAACTTAATTCCGTTGGCTTTCACCGGAGTCAGTTTAATAAAATCGGCATTCACGCCATTCACTATTTTCTTACCGTTGTATGTTACATTATAATCGTTTCTATACGTTGTAAGATAGTTGATAGGGGAGAACATGGTGCTGGTTCCGTTGGGCTTGGCAATGGTAACTTCCATATCATCGGCGTTGATGTTGTAAATTTTATTTCCGTCAAAGATCTGTTCCGTATCCATGATCTTCAGTTTGTATTTCTCTCCGGCAACATAATAAATACCAGGTTCTGTTTTGGTCACCTGTCCGTTAAGGCCGCTTCCAAAAGAAAATTTGAAGTAAGAATTCTTTTTAGAATTGTAGTTGGCTGTAATATCATCCAATATCTTTTTAGCTTTCGCATCAATCTTTTGAGCGTTGGCCATACCTACTGCACCTACAACAAAACTTCCCAATATAACTTTTGAAATAATATTTTTCATTTTCTTAATTTAATAATCGTTAGATTTTCTTTAATTCTTAAGGTTAAAACGATGTGTTTTTCCTTTAACTACGCAGATCTTCCAAAAACTGTTCCAAAATCCACCTTTTAATGCCTGATACTTTATGGCAGATAGGTTACAGATTATCTTGTTTCCGGTCTTTCAATGTACTGATCAAATTTTTCAGGAAGAATATTGGTCACAGTTAACTTATTGGAAGTAATGGTTGGTTCAATTTTAATTACTTTAGTATTTTCATCAATTTCAACCTGATGCTTACTTCTCATATTTACCATATCTATATGAAGAACCGTAAACTCATGTTTTCCTTTCTCTAAATCAACAATAACATATTCTTTCGGTCTGATTTGTCCTAATGATTTGCCATCAAGTCCGATATTCAATCTTGCCGTGTTATCCATTTTATGGAGAATTCCGGCGCCGTTATAAATAAGTACTTTGCCATTTCCCAGCGTGTTATTATCAATAACGTCCAGTTTCACAGAAGCATAATCACTGGGAACAGTTCTTAAGGCGCATGAAGATAATGTTAATGTACATGCCAGAAGACTCAATGCAATAGTTTGTTTTAATGTAATTTTCATGGTAATAGTTTTAGTGATTCTTATATCCCGGTCTCCAATCAGGAGTATCCGGGATTAATCTTTGTATTGATGATTTTTTATAATTAGTTTCTTAAATCTTCAAGAAACTGTTCCAGAGAATGAAGATCACTGATCAGAACCTCTCTTGCTTTAGCACCATTGAATCCTCCCACAATACCACTTGCTTCCAGCTGATCCATAATTCTTCCGGCTCTGTTATAGCCCAGTTTCAATTGTCTCTGAAGCATTGAAGTAGATCCCTGCTGGGTAGAAACGATTATTCTTGCGGCTTCTTCAAATAAAGCATCTTTTTCGTTCGGGTCAAAAGCACCTACTGTACTTGATGAATCTTCAGATACGTATTCAGGAAGTAATAATGCTGAAGAATACCCTTTCTGTTCTCCGATAAACTCTGCCAGTCTTTCCACTTCCGGAGTATCCACGAAAGCACACTGAAGTCTCAGGATCTCATTTCCGTTGAAATAAAGCATATCTCCTTTACCAATCAGCTGATCTGCTCCCGGAGAATCAAGGATGGTTCTGGAGTCAACACTGGAAATTACCCTGAAGGCGGCTCTTGCAGGGAAGTTAGCCTTGATCATACCTGTAATAACGTTTACAGATGGTCTCTGTGTAGCCACAATAAGGTGGATTCCTACGGCTCTTGCAAGCTGTGCAAGTCTGGCAATCGGTAATTCAACCTCTTTTCCTGCCGTCATGATCAAATCTGCAAACTCGTCTACTACCAATACGATATACGGTAAATAACGATGTCCGTTTTCAGGATTTAATTTTCTTTCCGTAAACTTTTTATTATACTCTTTTAAGTTTTTACAAAACGCATTTTTCAGAAGATCATATCGGGTATCCATTTCAATACAAAGAGAGTTCAGTGTATTGATTACTTTATTGGTGTCTGTGATGATGGCTTCTTCTGCATCCGGTAGTTTTGCCAGGTAATGTCTTTCAATTTTAGAATATAATGAAAGTTCCACTTTTTTAGGGTCTACCATGACGAATTTCAGTTCGCTCGGGTGCTTTTTATAAAGAAGGGAAGTAAGGATAGCATTAATACCAACAGACTTACCCTGACCTGTTGCTCCTGCCATCAATAAGTGAGGCATTTTTGAAAGGTCAGCCATGAAGATTTCGTTGGAAATGGTCTTTCCGAAAACTACCGGAAGGTCCATATCTGTATTCTGGAATTTCTGGGAAGCGATAACAGAGCGCATAGAAACCATGGTAGGATTCTTTCTTGGTACTTCAATACCGATTGTTCCCTTTCCTGGCATTGGCGCTATAATTCTGATTCCTAATGCAGAAAGGTTCAGCGCAATATCATCCTGCAGTTTTTTAATCGCTGCTACTCTGATTCCTGCTTCAGGAACAATTTCATACAGCGTAACTGTAGGACCGATGGTTGCTTTAATCTCTGCGATTCCAACATTGAAATTCTTCAGAAGTCCGACAATTTTATTTTTATTTTCTTCTAATTCTTCCTTATTGATAGAAATTTCTTCATTTCCATAGTCTTTCAGCAAATCTACAGGTGGCATCTGGAAGTTGGCAAGATCTAGCTTGTGGTCATACAAACCATGCTTTTCTACCAGTTCCTGGGACTTTTTATCAGAATCATCCAAAACATCAACCACCTGTGCCACTTCTACATTGAATTTAATGTTTTCCTGTGCCGGAGCAGTGGTTACTGCCGGAGACGGAGTAGAAGGTCTGATATCAAATGCTTCCTCCGGGCTGGAAACCGGAACAATAGGTTTGGTAGAAAGATTTAAACTTACCTGTTGAGAAACATCTCTTGGCTCTGCTTCAAAAGAAGTATGGTTGGGCGTAGAAATGGTTTCTATTTCGTTGGAAACCGGAACCTCAGGAAATCCTTTCGGAGCACTTACAGGTTCTGGTTCTTTCATTGTATTGACAGGAGTTGTAACGGGCTTGTTGGCAACATCACTCACCGTAACTCTGGAAAGCGTCTCTTCTTCCGCTTCCTCTGCTTCCTCTTTCAATTCCTCATCAGCTTCGAAATCATCATTGGAGTCCGGCATCATGGATTTTACTTTTCCGATCGTATTTTCATTGATCTTATCCAGCTTCGCCTTGATCGAACTTGGACGAAGATTAAACTCAAGAATAAAATAGAGAAGAATGCTCGCAGCTAACACTGTCCATAGACCTACTGCTCCGATGATGGAGTTAAGATAGTCCATGATCTGATATCCATAAACACCGCCTAAAACACCCTGGCCTTTCGTAAGTGCCCCCATAAAAATAGGAAGCCAGCAGATGAAAAATAAAGAGTGGCCGATCGTTTTCCATGGTTTGAAGATTTTCTTCTTAAGGATCAGAGTCCCCACTACAAGGAATAAAAATGCAATGATAAATGAAGCAATACCAATACTTTCAAAAATGAAAATATTTCCAAGCCAGTCACCTACCTTGCCAAAGACATTGGAAGATTTTATGCTTTTGTCCAGCATAGTTCCGGCCTGGCTTTGATCTGCTTTCCAGTTCATCAGATAAGAGACGAATGAGAGTGCAAGAACAGCCGATAAAAGTATAAAAGTAAGCCCGAAAAAAATACGTGGCTTAGATAAGATTCTGCCTTTCTCAGGCGATTCAGTCGGTTTTTTTTGTGTCTTTTTATCCATAATATCAATGTCGCAAATTTAATGTTTTATTCAACACTAAATAAATCTTTTTTATCCAAAAAACATTTTGGTAATCCCGCTTTTACAAAGGGTATTTAAAATTTTTACTTTAAGAATATTTTCTTTTATGACAGAATAAAATAAGGTTATTTTTTTGGCTTATCCAAATCTGATACCGTTAAATTATATTAACTGTTTATGAATTGTTTTTCTTTAAAAAGATAATAAAATTTTTGATTTAATCGGACAGAGATTAAAAAAATTAACAATATTAAAGTTTTTAGATAGCAATAGTGTTTTTTGAACTAGTTCAAAGGTCAGGACGTAAAGCCTCTGTAATTTTGGCCTATACAATTTCACCTATGAAAAATAAATTTAAAACTATTCTGACCTCTTGTCTGATAGTAATTTCAATGATTACAATGAACGCACAACAACAAAAAACGGAACACACGGCACTATTAATTATCGATGTACAAAATGATTATTTCCCGGGCGGAAAAATGACACTGGAAAAAAGCGTACAGGGCGCTGAAAACACCAGAAGAATTTTAGAATATTTCAGGAACAATCATCTTCCTGTCATTCACATTCAGCATATTTCTACCAATGATGGTGCAACGTTTTTCCTTCCGGGTACAGAGGGCGCTAAAATCCATCATCTGGTTGTACCGGAGAAAGATGAAAAAGTTATCGTTAAGCATTTTCCCAACAGTTTCAGAGAGACGCATCTTCTAGATTATCTTCAGTCAAAGAACATTAAAAACCTTGTGATTACAGGAATGATGACAGACGTCTGTGTGGAATCTACAGCCAGAGCTGCTTTTGATTTCGGGTTTACCAATACCATTATTGCCGATGCCACAGCAACCAGAAATCGTGAACTGAACGGGGAAGTAATAAAGGCTGAAGAAGTTCAAAGATCCTTTCTGGCGGGAATATCTGCTCTTGGAAATCTTTATGCCCGTGTAATAAATGCAAAAGAATTTTTAAAATAATGTTATCCTGGACATGCAGACACAAAGATTTTTAAGATATGCTTATATGCAATCATCTGCAGAATCAGCTCAATCAGTGAGAGAATAAAAATATTAAAAACGCAAAGACGCAAAAGGCTTAGGATATATTATGTTTATGTAAGGCGTAAGAACATTTCGACCTCGCTCAATATGAGATTTTCAGCAAACTGAGATGTTTTAAATGTTATCGGAGATAAAATCTTTGCGACCTTAAAAACATCTGATATTTCAAAAAATTATTAGCGTCTTTGCGCTTGCCCAACAAAAAAACAGAGTTCTATTGTTTAAATACAAAATAACTTAACCTAACTTAATTTCATAAAGGTGTCAATAATTTTGATACCTTTATTTTGCTTAAATAATCCTATGCCCGATTTACTTTTTAAAAATATCAGTCAATATATCAATCTTTCAGAAGAGGATTTTCAAAAGTTTGCAAAGCCTTTTGAACGCAAGACGTTTAAAAAGAAAGAGTTGGTGCTCAAAGAAGGAGAGTATTGTTTCTTTGAAGGATTTGTTCTGAACGGGTGTTTTAAAATCTATTATCTCAATGAAAACGGATTGGAGCAAACCTTATATTTTGGGGTTGAAGGCTGGTGGATTACGGATATTGACAGCCTTATCAATACCGTTCCCAGTATTCTGAATATTGAAGCCCTTGAAGACAGTGAAGTTTTGATGATTTCTAAAAAAGATAAGGAAGATCTGTATGAAACAATGCCACAGATAGAAAAGCTTTTCAGAATTATGAACCAGAAATCTTCGGTAGCATTGCAGAGAAGAATTCTTTCCTTAACGGGTAAAACAGCAGACAAACGCTATCTTGAATTCCTGGAAAAGTATCCGGGATTGGAACAACGGATTACCCAACAGCAGGTAGCATCCTATCTGGGAATTACCCATGAATTTTTAAGTAAGATCAGAAAGAAATTATTGATTGGCTGAAGGGATTTGATTTTTATATGAAAGTTTAGCTATAAACCAATGTTTTACAGTGTTTTATTTTATTTTCATATAGAAGGGTTCAATCATTAGAATAGTTTTTATAAATCTATATCTTTTCGGAATTAGAAATTGAATTTTTCTTAATGTTTCTGGGGCTTATTAAGAACGTTTCAAAATAAGCAAAACCAAGGCCAAAGTGATAAAAAACAGCTTTTTTTAAGCTCTTTGTGGTTTATCATGCTTATTTTTGCATGTCAAGTACAATAAATCATGAAGAAGCTCCAAGATATTCTTATCTCAACCAGGACAATGGCTGTATTGTTGCTGGTGTACGCATTCGCGATGGCTTATGCAACGTTCTTAGAAAACGACTACGGAACTCCTACAGCAAAAGCATTAATTTATGAGGCTAAATGGTTCGAACTGATCATGGTCTTACTGATTCTCAATTTCATAGGAAATATCGGAAGATACAGACTGTGGAAAAAAGATAAGTGGCCGGTTCTTGTTTTCCACCTTGCCTTTGTTTTTATTTTTATCGGTGGTGCCATCACCAGATACATCAGTTTCGAAGGACAAATGCACATCAGAGAAGGTGAGACATCCAACGAAATCGTAACCGATAAAAATTTCTTTAAAATTCAGATCGAAGAAAAGGGTGATGTACTGAATTATCAGGATGTTCCTTATCTGATGTCTCCGTTACACAAAGATTTCAAAGCAACTTATGACTTCCACGGAAAAGAAGTGAAAGTATTTGCCAAGGAATACATCCAAAGAAAAAAAGACAGCCTTATTGCCGAACCAAATGGTGCTGAGTATCTTCATTTGGTTTCTACCGGAAATACCGGAAGACAGAATATTTACATCAAACCGGGAGAAACAAAATCCATAAACGGTACTTTGGTGACATTCAACAGAGCGATTGAAGGTGCTGTTGAATTTAAAAATGAAGGCGGAAAATTATTCATCAAAACTCCTGTAGATGCCAGCTATATGACCATGGCTACACAAGCAACAGGAACTACAGTGAAAGATGCGTTTCAGCCTTTGGCATTAAGAAGTTTATATACCATCAACGAGCTGAAGCTGGTAGTACCTGAAGGTCTTAAAAAAGGAAGACTGATGGCTATTGAAGGCGACAGAAAGAAAGATGCTAATGTTCCTGATATGCTTCAGATTGAGCTTCAGGGACCAAAAACAAAACAAATTGTAGACCTTTCGGTTGAAAAAGGAAACCCGAATGCTTACAAGCAGGTGACGATGGATGGTTTAAACATTATGGTAGGTTTCGGACCTAAAGTATACAACACGCCTTTCGCGTTGAAACTGGATGATTTCGTAATGGAAACATATCCGGGAAGTTCATCTCCGAGTGCTTATGAAAGCCACGTAAAAATCATTGACGAAGGTAAAGAAACTCCTTATAAAATCTATATGAACCACGTTCTTAACCATAAAGGATACCGTTTCTTCCAGTCGAGTTTTGATCCGGACAGAATGGGAACCGTTCTTTCTGTAAACCACGATTACTGGGGAACATTGATTTCTTACATCGGATACGGACTTTTATTCCTTGGAATGTTTGTCATTTTCTTCTGGAAAGGAACTCATTTCTGGAAATTAAATAAAATGCTGGCTGACGTGAATAAAAAGAAAGCAGCAGGTATACTTTTATTGTTCTTAAGTTTAGGTTTACATGCACAAAAAATCGAAACTCACGGAACTACCGACGGAAGCAGAGAACATATTCATGTGGAAGGAGACAATCATTCCCATGCTCCGGTACCGTCTGCCCAGCCGCTTGATGGCGCTGCTCCAAAGCAGAATTCTCTGGCAACTCCAATGGGAAAAATGAGAACTATTTCTCCGGACGAGATCATTGCAAGAAACAAAATCAGTAAAGAACATGCTGATAAATTCGGATATCTTTTGGTTCAGAACTTTGAAGGAAGAATTGTTCCTATCAATACAGAGGCAATCGATATTTTAAGAAAATTATACAAGAAAGACGAATTTAAAGGAACAGACGGAAGATCTCTTACAGCCAACCAATGGTTCCTTTCTATCAATACAGATACTCCGAGCTGGACAATGGTTCCGATTATTAAAGTAGGAACTAAAGGAGGGGATGAGCTGAAGAATAAAACAAAAGCAGATGAAGATGGTTATACTTCTCTGATGAACCTTTTCCCGGCAGATGCAAACGGTAATCTTACATATATCCTTGAGCATGATTACAATACCGCATTCCGTAAGAAACCGGCTGAACAAACGAATTATGATAAAGAAGTAATTGCTGTAAACGAAAGAGTACAGATCTTCAATGAGTTCTTCAGCGGTCAGTTTATGAGAATTGTTCCTGTGAAAAATGATGCTAACCATACATGGCATTCATGGCTGGATCAGAAATTCGAACCGGATATGGAATCTCAGCAGGTAATGGGACCTTATTTTGCAGAAGCGCTTACGGCACAAAAAACCGGTGACTGGAGCAAAGCAGATGCAGAATTGAAAAAGCTTTCAGACTATCAGCAGAAATGGGGTAAAGCAGTTGTTCCTGCTAAATCCAAAGTAGATCTTGAAGTATTTATGAATAAAGTAGATATTAACTTCAAATTATTGATTTTCTACACGCTTATCGGTGGTCTTCTTCTGATCTTAGGTTTTGTTGAATTATTCAAATCAAATAAAGTATTAAATAAAGTAATTAAAGTAATCATTGCGATTGGTTTAATTGGATATCTGTGTCATTTCTTAGGACTTGTTGCAAGATGGTATATTTCAGGTCATGCCCCTTGGAGTAACGGATATGAAGCGATTATCTTTATCTCCTGGGTAGGGATTACGGCAGGTTTGATCCTGTACAGAAATGCCAATGCATTGATTCCTGCAGCCGGCTTCATGGTGGCTGTTATTATGATGGGATTTGCCCACGGAGGTTCAGCTCTTGATCCCCAGATTACACCGCTTGTTCCGGTATTGAAATCTTACTGGCTAATTGTTCACGTAGCCATTATTACCTCAAGTTACGGATTCTTCGCGCTCTCCATGATTATTGCGGTGATCTCATTAGTATTCTATATTATCTCCAATAAAGAAACATATAAAATTCACCACGATACGACATTGAAGGAACTGGTAATTGTTTCTGAAATGTCATTAACGATCGGATTGTTTGCTTTAACGGTAGGAAACTTCTTAGGAGGAATCTGGGCGAACGAATCATGGGGAAGGTACTGGAGCTGGGATCCGAAAGAAACATGGGCTTTCATCTCTATCATGGTATATGCATTTGTACTGCACATGAGATTAGTACCTGGATTGAGAAGCAGATGGGCATTCCACATAGCGACAATGTTTGCATTCTGCTCAATGGTAATGACATACTTCGGAGTAAACTATTATCTAAGCGGACTTCACTCATACGCAGCGGGAGATCCGGTACCAGTGCCAGCCTGGGTATATATCGGAATCTCAACAATGATCATCTTATCAGCTGTTTCTTATTGGAAGTTTAAAACTTTAACAAAGAAATAAAATACTGAACCTATAATTTTAAAATCCCGGAATTCACTTTCCGGGATTTTTTTATTTCTATTGTTTTTAGCATTAGGGTCAGCTGTTTTAACGCTAAGGATCGCAATGATTTTTATGATGATAAAATATCGTTCGCAAAGGCGTTTCACTCAGCAAGAGAAGAAGACGTTTTAGTTAAGTTAGAAGTTTTGTAAAGTGTAAGGAACTGATATTTTCTAAATGCTAAGGTTCGCAATGATTTTGGTTTCACTCAGCAAAAGAAGAAAGTGGTTTAGTTAAGTTAGAAGTTTTGTAAAATGTAAAGAACTGGTGTTTTTCTAAACGTTAAAGTTCGCAATGATTTTTGATGATGATAAAATATCGTTCGCAAGGGCGTTTCACTTAGCAAAAAAATAGTAGTCTTAGCTAAACGAAGTGGCTTTGCGAACAAAAATATAATGCATCTTAATGGATTAACCTCGCGAACTTTGTGTTAGTTAAAAATACCCAAATCCTATATCCCGAGCCCCTCACCTCGTACCTCGAACCCCGAAGCCCAAACCTCGCACCTCAAAAAAAATCAAAATTTATCATTCACAATTCAAAATTCATTACTATCTTTATGATATCAAAATAATATCAAAATAAAATTCAATCATGGAAAAAATCTTAAAACCTATGTCCGGCTATCTTACATTGGTTATTTGCCTGGCTTTGTTTATCGCAGCTGTCTACTTTTTTATTACCGGAGTAGACCAGAATATAACTTTTGTTGCGCTCGCTATGCTGTGCTTTCTGATATCATGCTTTTTCTTAAAAGGATTAATGATTATTCAGCCTAACCACTCAAGAGTGCTTAACTTTTTTGGAAAGTATGTTGGAACGGTGAAAGAAAACGGACTTTTCTTTATCAACCCGCTTTATTCATCACAGAAAATAAGTCTTCGTTCCGAAAACCTTCAGGGGCAGACTTTAAAAGTAAATGATAAGATGGGGAATCCTATTGAAATTGCAGCCGTAATTGTATGGAAAGTAGGAGATACTTACAAAGCAGCTTATGAAGTAGAAAGATATACGGATTATGTAAGAATGCAGAGTGAGGCCGCTGTAAGACACCTTGCGGTAAGCTTTCCTTATGATAACCTTGAAGATGAGCATGCGAACATTACCTTAAGGGACGGTGGGGATCAGGTCAACAAAATTCTCGAGCAGGAATTATTAGAAAGACTGGCACCGGCAGGAATTATTATCCAGGAAGCGAGAATTACCCATTTGGCTTATGCTTCAGAAATTGCTGGAGCAATGCTTCAGAGACAGCAGGCTACTGCGATTGTTGCTGCAAGAACCAAGATTGTGGAAGGAGCAGTAGGAATGGTGGACCTTGCCCTGAAAAAGCTTTCTGAAGATAATATCGTTGAACTGGATGATGAAAGAAAAGCGGCGATGGTAAGCAATTTAATGGTTGTTCTTTGCGGTGAAAAAGCGGCAACACCTATCCTAAATGCAGGAACACTTTACAATTAAGAAATTTAACAGTGGGCTTTTGGTACAGACAGTTTCTATACTGACAGCAACTGTAAATAATGTTAGAGAATTAAAAAAATGAAATCAGAAAAAGCTCAGAACTCTTCAGAAAGCAAAGGCAAAAAATCCTTTGTGATAAGAATAGACGAGTCTACTTATAAACTCCTTGAAAAGTGGGCCAATGATGAATTCAGAAGTGTAAACGGACAGATAGAATACCTGCTGCATCAGAGTCTTGTTAACGCGGGGAGAAAGAAAAAAGAGTAAATGAAAGGAAAGAATAGAGAAGGAATGATAATATTTTGGGGAGGTATACCCACAAAAAATGATGATATCCCCCTTTTTTAAAATTACAGAAAATATAAAAAAGACCTTCTTTTTTAGCTTTTCAATAAAGAAATAACAATTCAGTTAACCTTATACCAAAAAAGAAAGCAGAGAAAATTTCTCTGCTTTTTTTATTGTATACAACTTTGAAGACTATCTGCTCCAACGTAGAATATGACGAGCCAAATCAAGCCTTTAATGGTAAAGAACGCTAATCCTGCCCATCCCACACGCTTGAACCACTTTTTAAGCTTTGAGTTGTTTTCCTGTGAATTTTCCATTGGTGATTATCAAAATGATTACTTTACAAAGATAAGCATGTTTATAATTAGTCCAAATAAAAAGCCTATTAAAAATTAAAGTTTTGAGGTTCACATAATATTTTTATCTTTAGAGAGAACGAAAAGTAAGATTTTATGTCAAAAAAAGTAAAAGATTTCGGAATCGAAAAAACACTCAGAAATCTTGGGATTAAAGAAGAGAACAAAGGGACTTCAGTGGGCGGAAAATATTTCGCATCAGGAAAAGTGATAGAAAGCATTTCTCCTGTGGACGGAAAGTTGATTGCTAAAGTAAAAACTTCCGGAGAAAGTGATTATGACAAAGTAATTGAAACTGCTCAAAAGGCATTTCAGGAATTCAGGCTGATCCCGGCTCCCAAAAGAGGAGAGATGGTAAGACAGCTGGGCTTAAAATTAAGAGAATATAAAGACGACCTGGGTAAACTTGTTTCTTATGAAATGGGTAAATCATTACAGGAAGGTCTTGGAGAAGTTCAGGAAATGATTGATATCTGCGATTTCGCAGTAGGTCTTTCAAGACAGCTTCAGGGATACACCATGCACTCTGAAAGACCGGGACACAGAATGTATGAGCAATACCATCCGCTTGGAGTAGTGGGAATTATCACTGCATTCAACTTTCCGGTAGCCGTATGGTCCTGGAATACAGCATTGGCATGGATCTGCGGTAACGTTACCATCTGGAAGCCATCTGAGAAAACGCCACTTTGTGCTATTGCATGCCAGAATATCATGATGGAAGTTCTGAAGGAAAATAATCTTTCTGAAGGAATTTCAAGTGTATTGGTATCAGACCACGAAATCGGACAGAAATTAGTAGACGATAAAAGAGTTGCTCTTGTTTCTTTCACAGGATCCACTAGAGTAGGAAGAATGGTTTCTTCTAAAGTAGCTGAAAGATTCGGGAAGTCTATCCTTGAATTAGGTGGAAACAATGCGATCATCATTACAAAAGAAGCTGATATTGATATGTCAATTATCGGAGCTGTTTTCGGAGCTGTAGGAACTGCGGGCCAGAGATGTACTTCGACAAGAAGACTGATTATCCACGAAAGTGTATATGATGAAGTGAAAACAAGATTGGCAAAAGCTTATGGCCAGTTGAAAATCGGAAATCCGTTGGATGAGAAAAACCATGTAGGACCACTTATTGATACGGATGCTGTAAACCAATACGAAGAAGCCATCAAAAAATGTAAGAAAGAAGGAGGAAAATTCGTTGTGGAAGGCGGGGTTTTATCCGGGAAAGATTACGAATCCGGATGCTATGTGAAACCTTGTGTGGCTGAAGTGAAAAACTCTTATGAGATTGTTCAGCACGAAACTTTTGCTCCGATCTTATATCTGATCAAATACAAAACACTGGAAGAAGCTATTGCCATTCAGAATGATGTTCCACAAGGATTATCTTCTGCGATCATGACCCAGAATTTAAGAGAGGCAGAATTATTCCTTTCTCATGCTGGTTCAGACTGTGGTATTGCCAACGTCAATATCGGAACATCCGGTGCTGAAATCGGTGGAGCTTTCGGTGGTGAAAAAGAAACCGGAGGAGGAAGAGAGTCAGGATCTGATGCCTGGAAGTATTATATGAGAAGACAAACCAACACTATAAATTACACCGCACAACTTCCTTTAGCACAGGGAATTAAATTTGATTTATAAAAGCTTTACTTAAAGCACTCAAAAAACATAAAACTTAATAACCTGAATGATTAAACGCTTCATTTTTGGATCATTTAATTATTCATTTATTAAATCACACTACAAATTTATTATGGAACACACATTAGATATAAAAGCAAATAAAGTAAAAGAAACAGTAGGAAAACATGTGTTGGCAGACGGTTTCGATTTTGTGATGGATATTGAAAAGTCACACGGATCATGGCTTTATGATAAACTGACAGACAGAGAATACCTGGATATGTTCTCTATGTTTGCATCAGCATCCATTGGTTACAATCATCCTTACCTTTTGGAAAGATCAGAATGGTTAGGTAGAATGGCTGTTAATAAACCTACTCTTGCGGATGTTTACTCAGAAGAGTACGCTCACTTCCTTGAAGTATTTGAGAGAGTAGTTATTCCTGAAGAATTACAATATGCTTTCTTTATCGAAGGCGGAACTCTGGGTGTTGAAAATGCAATGAAAGCATGTTTTGACTGGAAGACCCGCAAAAACTTTGCAAAAGGATTAGACACTGAAGCAGGAATCTGTATTCATTTCAAACAGGCTTTCCACGGAAGAAGTGGTTATACTTTAAGTTTAACAAATACTGCTGATCCAAGAAAATACCAATATTTCCCGATGTTCAACTGGCCGAGAATTTTAAATCCCAAATTAAAGTTCCCGATTACAGAAGAAAACCTTGAAGAAACTATCAAAAACGAAAACCTTGCTTTACTTCAGATTGAAGAGGCTATTCTGATGAACCCTGATAAAGTGGCGTGTATAATCATCGAACCTATTCAGGCTGAAGGAGGTGACAATCATTTCAGAGACGAATTCCTGATGGGATTAAGAAGAATCTGTGATGATAACGAAATCTTACTTATTTTTGATGAAGTTCAGACAGGGATTGCCATTACAGGGAAAATGTGGGCTTTCCAGCATTTCACAGCGAAACCGGACATTATTTCTTTCGGGAAAAAAGCTCAGGTTTGTGGTGTGCTGGCTAATAAGGAAAAATTTGATCAGGTTCCAAACAATGTTTTCAGGGAAAGTTCAAGAATCAACTCAACATTCGGAGGAAACTTTATTGATATGCTTCGTTTTCAGCTGGTAATGGAAGTGATCGAAAAAGAAAACCTTGTAGAAAATGCAAGAGTAGTTGGAGATTTCTTATTGGAAAGTCTAAAAGCTCTGGCTGAAAAACACCCTGAGAAAATTTCAAATGCAAGAGGAAGAGGCCTGATGTGTGCTATTGATCTTCCTACTGCAGAACAGAGAAATCATATGATGAATGAACTTTTCAAAGATGGATTGATTATTCTTCCTTGTGGAGACCAGTCTCTTCGTTTCAGACCTCATTTGAATGTTACGAAAGAAGAAATCCAGCTTGCTTTAGATAAAATCGAGAGCAATATTAATAAAATTTAAATCCCGGAATTTGTAATTTTAAAAAAAACGTTGTACATTTAGATACTCAAACATTTAGAATATGGAAAGAAGTACGAGAGTATCAGTTTATGAAAGTGATAACCCTTCAGAAATTCAGTTGGTTAAATCTAAATTGGATGACGCACAGATTACAAACACGGTTGAAAATAGCTATCTTACATTTACTACAACGCCAACGGCAACTTCGCTGAAGGTGATGGTAGATCTGGAAGATGAATCCAAAGCATTTGAAATTATTGATGCTTACCTTCAACAAAGTGAAAATCAATAAACAATTTCATAATTTTAAATTTTACTACTTCGAACCGAAAATTAATTTTAATTAATTTTCGGTTTTTTAATTGCAACCCATCAAAAAAATAAATATTTCAAAGATTGAACGAAAAGCAGCAATTCTGATTTTGAATTTTTAAATCATTCAATCTTTTAATCAAATTTTATAACATGAATCCAGAGATTAAACTAAGACAAGCGGAAATTGAAGACAGAAACATTATTTGGGAAATCATTCAGCAATCCATCGAAAGAAGAAGACAGGATGGAAGTACCCAATGGCAGAACGGGTACCCTAATCTCGGGACAGTGGAAAGTGATATTGCCAAAGGATTCGGGCATGTTTTGACCGTAGACGGAGAGATTGCAGTATACGCAGCCCTGATTTTGAATGATGAACCGGCTTACAGTACCATTGAAGGAGCATGGCTAAGCGATGGTGAATTTGTAGTGGTTCACAGAGTGGCCGTAGATGAAAAATTTGCCGGACAGGGAATGGTAAAGAAGCTTTTTGATCAGATTGAAGAGTTTACCAAATCCCATGGAATTCAGAGTATTAAAGTAGATACAAACCATGATAATATTGCTATGCTGAAAATTCTTGAAGGCAGAGGTTATTCCTATTGCGGAGAAGTTCTTTTAAGAGACGGGATGAGGAAAGCTTTTGAGAAGATTATAATTTAGGCAAAAAGTTAAATCAACTTTCATTGAATTTTTAAAACGCCCAGTATTTATAAACTCTATCGGGTTTGTTCGTTTGGTTCTGAACTAATTTCTACTTTTGTTCAAATTTTTATATTATGCACCAAAGTATAGAAATTGATGAAAAAATTTTTCAGGATGCCGTAAAATTTTATGGTACTGTGTTCAGCTTACCTCCTTTAGCATCAAAAATTTATTCCTACCTTCTTTTTGACTATGAGAAAGTAGGAATTACTTTTGACGAGTTCGTTGAAGTGCTCTCCGCGAGCAAAAGTTCTGTTTCCACCAGTATTTCATTACTGCTCAATGCCCAGCTTATCGTAGACCATAACAAAATGGATGAGCGGAAACGGTATTTTTTCATCAATGATGAATACAAAAAGATACGATTCGAGAAAATTGTCCAGAAAATGCAGGACGAACTAAGACTATTAGATGATTTAAACAATTTTAAAAAAAGTAAAGACGATGGATACAACGAAAGAATAGAAGTTTACAAAGCACTCTTAAATAAAAACATAGAAAATATTCAGGAATCTCTTAATAAACTATAAAATGAATAATAAGCTAGTTATACTTTCCATTGCAGCGCTTTCACTGACAGCCTGCAAAAAAGAAGCTCCGAAACAGGATGGTGCCAAGCCATATCCTGTTATCTCAGTGGAGTCAAAAAATATAGTGGGTTATCAGACGTTTCCGGCTACCATCCAGGGTAGAGTAAACAATGATGTACGTGCAAAAATACAGGGATATATTACCCAGGTATTGGTAGATGAAGGACAATATGTTACAAAGGGACAGCCATTGTTTCGTCTGGAAACCAATATCCTGACCGAAAATGCAGCTGCTTCCAAAGCAGGAATCGGTGCTGCAGCATCAAGTGTTGCCGCCGCGCAGGCTTCTGTAAATGCAGCTCAGGTTGAAGTCAACAAACTTAAACCTCTGGTTCAGAAAAATATCATCAGTAACGTACAGTTACAGACTGCTCAGGCTCAGCTGGCTCAGGCTCAGGCACAGCTTCAGCAGGCCAATGCTGCTAAAAGACAGGCAGAAGCCAACTATAAAGGAGTAGAAGCCAACATCGAATATTCTATTATCCGTGCTCCTATTTCAGGGGTAATCGGAAGACTGCCATTGAAAGTAGGAAGTTTGGTAGGGCCGTCTGACCAGACTCCTCTGACAACGATTTCTGATACCTCTGAGATCTACGCTTACTTTGCGATGAATGAAAAGGAATATTTTGATTTCCTTGAAAAATCTCCGGGCGCATCGATGCCTGAGAAAATTAAAAACTTACCAATGGTTGAGCTTCAGCTGGCCAATGGAAGTCTTTATCCTGAAAAAGGGAGAATTGAAGCCATTACCGGCCAGATTGATCCTACAACCGGGACAATCCAGTTCAGAGTTGCTTTCTCGAATGCCCAGAAGTTATTAAGTAATGGGAACAGTGGAACGATCAGGTTCCCTCAGCATTATGACAATGTACTTGTAGTACCTGAAAGTGCTACTTATGAGCAGCAGGGTATTGTTTACGTTTACAAAGTAGAAAAAGGAGATACTGCCAGAAACGTTGTTGTGAATGTTATCGACAGAATCGACAATATGGCTCTTATCAAATCCGGAGTTAATAAAGGTGAAAGAGTTATTGCAGCTGGTATCGGAGGTCTGAAACCGGGAACAGCCGTGAAACCGCAGCCAATTAAAATGGATAGTCTTGTTCAATCAATAAAACCGAAATTCTAATGATAAAAAACTTTATTAACAGACCGGTTTTATCCACCGTAATCTCAATTCTGATTGTGATTCTCGGTGTGCTGGGACTGATCTCGTTACCGGTTACACAGTATCCGGACATTGCACCGCCTACGGTGAGTGTTTCCGCAAACTATACGGGAGCCAATGCCGAGACGGTAATGAAAAGTGTAGTAGTACCTTTGGAAGAACAGATCAATGGGGTGGAAGGTATGGATTATATCACTTCCAGTGCCGGAAACGACGGTTCTGCCCAGATTCAGGTTTTCTTCAAACAGGGAATAGATCCGGATATTGCAGCGGTAAACGTACAGAACCGTGTAGCGAGAGCTACGCCGCTGTTACCTGCCGAAGTAACGCGTTCAGGGGTAGTAACCCAGAAGCAGCAGACCAGTGCGCTGATGTATATGTCTTTCTATTCTGAAAATAAAGACCTGGATGACGTATACCTTCAGAACTTTTTGAATATCAATATTATTCCTAACCTGAAAAGGGTGAATGGTGTTGGAGATGCGAACGTTTTCGGGGGTAAAAACTACTCGATGAGAATCTGGCTTGATCCTGCAAAAATGGCTGCCTACAGTGTAACGCCTACCGACGTTACCAATGCCATTAATGAGCAGAGTAGAGAAGCAGCAGCAGGTTCTATCGGCCAGAACAGCGGTAGTTCTTTTGAATATATCATCAAATACGTAGGAAAATTCAACGATAAGGAACAGTACGATAATATCATCATCAAATCTCTCGCAAACGGACAGAACCTGATGCTGAAAGACGTTGCCAAAGTGGAACTTGCAGGACAGTCTTACACAGGAATCGGGGAGAACGGAAACAATCCTTCCATCAGTATGGGGATCTTCCAGACTCCGGGATCCAACGCACAGGAGATTATTAAAAATATCAAAGCCTATCTGAAATCTGCTGAGGGAACTTTCCCGCAGGGAATCAAGTATACTTTCAACTTCGATACCAACGAATTCCTGGAAGCTTCTATTGAAAAGGTAGTTCATACCCTTATCGAAGCCTTCATTCTGGTATTTATCGTAGTATATATTTTCCTTCAGGACTTCAGGTCTACGCTGATCCCGGCTATCGCGGTTCCGGTATCTATTGTAGGAGCATTCTTCTTCCTGAATCTCTTCGGATATTCATTGAACCTCTTGACTTTATTTGCATTGGTACTGGCTATTGGTATTGTAGTGGATGATGCCATCGTCGTCGTTGAGGCCGTTCACGCCAAGATGGAACATGGTATTTCCGATGCTAAAAAAGCAACAGTAGAGGCAATGGATGAGATTACAGGAGCTATTATCTCTATTACTTTGGTAATGGCAGCAGTATTTATCCCGGTAACGTTCATTACGGGGCCTACAGGGGTATTCTACCAGCAGTTTGGTATTACGCTGATTATAGCCATCATCATTTCTGCGATTAATGCATTAACCCTGAGCCCGGTTTTATGTTCATTATTCTTAAAACCTCACGAAGCGCATCATGCAGAATATAAAAATCTGAACCTTTTACAGAAGTTTTTTTATAAGTTTAATATTGCTTTTAAAACAACTACTGAGCGTTACGGAAGAGGATTTGTATTCCTGTTGAGACATAAATGGGTAACCCTGATTATTTTCGCTGTTACCGGAGGTATTCTGTTCTGGGCAAGCAGCAGCATGAAGAAAGGGTTTGTACCTACAGAAGACAGAGGGATTATCTTTACCGATGTTCAGCTTCCTCCGGGAGCTTCTATGGAAAGAACTTACAACGCATTGAAAACTCTTCAGGCTAAAGCATTGAAAGTGCCTGGTGTTCAGAATGTAACGATTTCAACAGGTAGAGGGTTCTTGTCCGGAAACGGAAGTAACAACGGTCTTGCCTTTGTGAAACTGAAACCATTCGAAGAAAGAAAAAAAGACGGACAGACTTCTGAAGATATCACCAAAAAATTATTTGGAATTGTGGGATCTGTTCCAGATGCAAAAGTAGTATTCTTCCAACCGCCAAGTGTACCGGGATTTGGTAACAGTGCAGGTTTTGAAATGGTATTGCTTGATAAATCAGGTGGAGAATATGCTGATCTGGATGCTAAAACCAATGAATTCATCGGTAAGCTGATGCAGAGACCGGAAATTCAGTTTGCACAGACTTCATTCAATACCAAATATCCTCAGTATCAGATGGAAATTAATGTTCCCCTGAGCAAACAGCTTGGCGTTTCTGTCAATGAAATTCTGGCTACAATGCAGGGGTATATCGGAGGTATTTATACTGCAGACTTTACCAAGTATGGAAAGCAGTTCAGAGTGATGGTTCAGGCTCTTCCTGAAAACAGAAAGAATATTGAAAATCTGAATCAGCTTTATGTGAGAACAGGATCAGGGATCATGACGCCGATCTCACAGTTTGTAACATTGACAAAAGCATATGGACCACAATCCGTAAGCCGTTACAACCTATTTACTTCAGTGAAGGTGACAGGAGCAAACTCTGACGGATACAGTTCCGGGGATGCCATTGCAGCGGTGCAGCAGGTGGCAGATGAAACCCTGAATCAAAACTATGCCGTAGAATTTACCGGGTTAACGAGAGAAGAATTAAATTCAGGATCTCAGACACTTCTGATTTTCGGACTGAGTTTGATCTTCGTTTACTTTATCCTTTCTGCACAGTATGAAAGTTATATCCTTCCGCTGATTGTTATTATTTCTCTTCCTCTTGGGGTAATGGGAGCTTATTTCGGCCAGAAGATCATGGGACTTGAAAATAATATTTACTTCCAGATTGCCCTGATCATGCTCGTGGGACTACTGGCGAAAAACGCAATCCTTATTGTTGAATTCGCTGTCCAGAGAAGGCATCATGGAGAAACGATTGTGATGTCAGCCATCAATGCGGCGAAAGCCAGGGTGAGACCTATTCTGATGACCTCATTCGCTTTTATTTTTGGTTTATTGCCGTTGGTACTGGCAAGTGGAATCGGAGCAGTAGGTAACAGATCTATCGCTACGGGAGCGGCAATCGGACTATTGATAGGAACTGTTTTGGGATTATTTGTAATTCCGGTTCTGTATGTGATTTTTGAAACACTGCAGGAAAAAATCAAACCTATCAAAAAAGAAGATATCAATTTAGCAGAATAAAATTAAGATTTAAGAAATTAGAAGTTAGCAATTAGAGATAAGTCTAAAAACTAACTTCTAACTTCTAAACTCTAACTTCTAATTAAAAATAATGAAGAGTTTATTAAACATCATAAAAGGAATCACTTTTTCAGTTTTCATACTCGGAGCCATCTCATCCTGTATGGCGAGAAAAGAGTATGAAAGACCGAAAAATGTTGTAGACGAAAAACTTTTTCGTACAGACATGCTTCCTTCTGACAGTACGAATATTGCGGATATTTCATGGAAAGAAATATTCACTGATCCGATATTGCAGGGGCATATTTCCAAGGCACTGGAAAACAATCTTGATATCAGAATTGCTTTGGAAAGTATTAATTCTGCCGAAGCGTATCTTAAACAGAGTAAAGCAGCGTATCAGCCGACACTTTCTATCGGACCCAACTATACATTTCAGACTCAGTCTATCAATACCCAGTTTGGGCAGATCATTGGCGAAAGACGTTATGTAAACCAGTTTGACATTACGGCAAGTATCGGATGGGAAGCTGATATCTGGGGCAAATTGAAAGCACAGGAAAAAGCCCAGCTGGCGACTTATTTAGGAACTGTGGCAGCTCATAAAGCCGTTAAAAGCAGTCTGGTGTCTTCCATAGCTTCTGCGTATTATCAGTTGCTGACTTTTGATGCCCAGAAAAGAATTATCACGGAAACAATTGCTGTAAGGGAGAAAAATCTTGAAGCCACAAAAGCTTTAAAAGCTTCCGGATCTCTTACTGAAGTAGCAGTTCAGCAAAGCGAAGCGCTTGTTTTCAATGCCAAATCATTACTGATTGATATTGATACACAGATCCAGCTGCTCGAAAATACAATGAGTCTTTTGATGGGAGAGCCTTCTCATTCTATTGAAAGATCTACATTGGAAGGGCAAAAACTCCCGATCGATTTAAAACTGGGTTACCCGACTCAGCTTCTGGCCAACCGTCCGGATGTAATGAGAGCAGAGTTTAACTTAATGAATGCTTTCCAACTGACGAATGCTGCCAAAGCTCAGTTTTATCCTACTTTAAAACTGACAGGAAGCGGCGGATTGCAGTCTGTGGATATTGACCATTTATTCAGTGTAAATTCATTATTTGCAAATATAGTGGCAGGACTCGCTCAGCCGATTTTAAATAAAAGACAGATTCAGACCAACTATGACGTAAGTCTTGCCAATCAGGAAACAGCTTATCTTAATTTCAGAAAAACAGTTTTGACTGCCGGAAAAGAAGTTTCTGATGCTATCAGAGTTTTCTCTGTTCAGGATTCATTCATTGAATTGAAACAAAAAGAACTGGATGCCTACAAAAAATCAGTAGACTATTCCCAGGAGCTGGTGAACTATGGGATGGCCAACTATCTTGAAGTATTGAATGCAAGTGTGAATTCATTGAATGCAGAACTTAACATTTCCAATGCAAGATACAGTAAAATGAAAGCAGCCGTAGAGCTTTATCAGGCTTTGGGCGGAGGCTGGAAATAACCGTTTCAGCAATGTAATATCATAAAAACGTATGTCAGGAATGGCATACGTTTTTTATTTCAAACTTAAAGAGTTTGCAAAAAATAGCTAGAGTGTCGCCAATATTTCCATCACTTTTTTCTCTTTTTCAGATATCGTTTTTAAAATATCCGAAGCCTGTTGAATATATTTTATTTCCTTTGTCTGGCTCACTTTTTCAAACAGCTGAGATACATTTGTCCAGAGTCCGGCAATTTCAGTGAAGGCTTCATAGCCTGTGTTCAGCGGATCAAGTTGAATCAGTTCGTTACTTTCTTTCAAAAAATCACGGTATAAATTCCTGAACAGCGCACCTCCGGTTCCTGCTTTTTCCATTAGTAAAGCCGCTTGCTTAAATTCTCCTTCAATATCTTTACTTGTATTGAACCATTTGATAATTTCAGCACTTGTTTTTAAAATCCCTTTGTAAGAAATATTGGTAATGGGTGGATTTAGGTATTCGGCCGCATTATTTCTGATTGCGGCGGATATGGCTTTTTTCAGATCAAAATTTATATCGGTTTTTCTGAGGGTATAATACAGATTTTTGGAAGCCATCGGGCCTTTTTCAGCCCTTGCTCTTGCCAGGCTTTTTAAAGATGTCTGTACCTGGCTGCCCTGTTGTCTGGTATCAATCAGGAAAGCATTTTCATCATCATAACCATAAATGGCGGCATAATGTCCTGCAAAATGGAAAGGATTTGAGAAATATTCCAGATGATAACAATCCATTTTCAATCCTACTGCCTGTCCGTCATTGAGAAGTTCTTTAACCTGATCCCAGGCTTTTTGCTGTGAAGAAGTTTCCTTTACGGTTAATTCAAGATTCAGATTTCTGGCTAAATTTTGAGTGAGCAGGTCAGGTTTTATCCGTCCTCCGATGAAAGGGAAGTCCATTGTTTTCATGTTCCAATAGATAAAGCCCAGCCCTTCACCCAATCCGAAAAGCATTGGTTCGGAAAGGTCGATTCCGATTTGTTGTAATAATGTTCCCGTAGCGGTCGTTTCACAATGCTGACCGTTAAAAGGCTTTATGTTTTCTATTTTCATTGTTAAAGTGAAGTTTTGAATGGTATTAATTTTTTGAGAAAATTACATAAATATCATCATGTAGAAATTCCGGCTTTGAAAATTTAGTGTTAAAATTTTTTAAAGAGTAGAATTGACTTGTATTTATGTATTCAACTACGTAGTTTTGTACTTTAAAAAGTAAACACTATGAAATTAGAAATACAACCCATAGGAAATTCTTATTCAGAGGAAGCCATTGATTTGATTTTGACGATCCAGCAGAAAGAGTTTAATATTCCGATTACGATAGAAGATCAGCCTGACCTTTTGCAGATAGAAAGTTTTTACACAGCAGCCGGAGGTAACTTTTGGGGTGCTTTTGCAGATGGTGAACTGGTAGGTTCTATAGCATTGGTTAAATTTGACGAAAGGGCAGGAGCCATCAGGAAAATGTTTGTTAAAAAGGAATTCAGAGGAAAAGAACTGAATATTGCCCAGAAATTACTGGAAGTTTTAATTTCTTTCTGCCATGAAAACAGAATTGATGATCTATATTTGGGAACCATAACGGTACTGAAAGCAGCCCAGCGTTTCTATGAAAGGAATCAGTTTGTAAAGATTGAAAAAAGCAATCTTCCTGCGAAATTTCCTTTAATGAGTGCCGATGATGTTTTTTACCACTTAAATCTTAACTGAATATGAATGTAATCAACGAAGCAGGAATTCTTGCCATATCCACAAGGCTGCACCGCCTCAGTGAACAATTGAGGAAAGACGGAGCATTGATTTATAAAGCATTTGGAATTGATTTTGAGCTGAAATGGTTTCCGGTTATTTTTACCATTTATAAAAAAGAAATAGCAAGTGTAGTAGAAATAGCCAACGAGATCGGTTATACCCATCCATCCACCATAACACTGCTCAAAGAAATTGAAAAGCAGGAGTTGATCCAATGGGAAAAAGATAAACAGGACGAGCGCAAAAGGCTTTTTAAACTCACTTCAAAAGGGCAGGAGCTCATTGAAAAAATGAAACCCGTTTGGGAACTGATGTCACAGGTTTTAGGTGATATTTCCGACAATAAAAATAACCTGCTGACTGCCATTGATGAAGCAGAAGAGAAAATTGCCAATCAGTCTTTTTACCAAAGAGCGATGCAGGTGAAGAACTCGAAGTAAATTTAGGTGTCATTTCAGATCTGGCTGTTCGGCTGTTATGATAAATTAAATATTTAATACTGACAAACTATTGTCACTAAAGTATTTTAATTTTACATCATCAATAAAATAAAAAGCTATGGTAAAAATTGCAGAGAAACAAACTTTTCATGTCAAAACAAGGGAGGACTGGCGGCAATGGCTGGAAGAGAATCATCATACAGAACAATCGGTATGGCTGATCTGCAATACCAGAAAATCCAATTTACCCAATGTTTCCTGGAGCGAACTGGTAGATGAAGCGCTTTGTTTCGGCTGGATTGACAGTACAAGAAAGACTATTGATGAAGGCTCGTTTATGCAGTTATTCAGCAGACGCAAGCCGAAGAGTACCTGGTCTAAAATCAATAAAGAGAAGGTTCAGAAGCTGATAGAAAATAATCTGATGATGAAAGCAGGATTTGAAACCATCAGAATTGCCAAAGAAAACGGCTCCTGGACTATTTTAGACAGTGTGGAAGACCTGATAACTCCGGAAGATCTGAATGAAGCATTTAAAATTCATGAAGGCTCTGAAGCCTATTTTCAAAGTTTGAGCAAGTCCATAAAAAAAATGATGCTGCAATGGATTGTGTTGGCCAAAAGACCGGAAACCAGAAAAAACCGTATAGATGAAATCGCGGGACAGGCCGCTCAGAACAGGAAGCCTAAAAACTTTTAATTTTTTATTGATGATTAATAGATATAAAAACAGGCTGTTCCAAAAAGGAGCAGCCTGTTTAATAGTTTCATTATTGAAATGATATTGTATTAGAATCTCAAAGTCGCTGCAACGGACCAGGTTCTTCCGAAACCAAGGAATCCTGTATTACCGTCTGCAACACCCTGATATACTCTGCCAGCTTCCTGATATGTTTTTCCGGCATCAGGGCCATTGGCAATTTTATCGCCCGCGAAGATATTGGAGCTTAATTCAGAAATATAATATTTGTTGAATAAGTTGTAAACGTTTGCTCTCAATGTCAAAGATTTTTTCGCATCAAGCGTGAATTTGTAAGAAGCTCCTACATCAAATAGGTGATAGCTTGGCAATTTTACAATTCCTTTTTCTCTTGCCGCTTCAGTAAGGAAGTTGATCGGGTTGAACTGAGCATACAGCTTGTCATAATATTCCCAGTTGGCATCGATACTGAAAGCTTTGGTAATATTGTAATCTGCTCCGATGCTTGCTGTTGTCTGTGCCGCATCTCCAACCTTCAGGTCTTTGATATTAATCATTCCGGTTGCTCCTGCTATTTCCTGATTGTTCTGAACATCAAGAATATTGAAGTTAGCGTTTCCTTTATATTTCCAGTTCCCCAATGATACCATTCCTCTCAGTCTAAGATTAGCGAAAGGTCTTGCTTTGGCTTCCAATTCGATTCCCTGGTGTAGTTGCCCAACGTTCAATGCATTATAGAAATAAGCATTTCCAAGGGTTAACTGAGAGAATTTGGAAACATCTGCAGCCGTAGCATTGAATGTTCTTGAAATAAATCGGTCATCCCACTGTGTTCTGTACGCATTGATGTTCACGTCCACATAACGGGATTTGAAACCGTAACCTAATTCCACAGAGAAGATTCTTTCATTCTTGGCATCATTGTAAATATTCTGGTTTGAAGGGAATAAAGCATTGAATAGAGGCTGTCTTGAAATGACTCCAGTATTGAAAAATACATTGTGGTGATCGTCAATATTATAGTTGGCACCTCCTTTTACAATATAACCTGTTTTGTGATACCATTTTGTTTCCTGATTCCCTGGAGTGTACAGCATATAATCTCTTCTCTTGTAATATTGCTCGGAAACAGATCCTTGAACGGATGCACTTAGCTTTTCAGAGCTGTACTCAACCATTCCGTAGATCCCTGCCCATTTTACAAGACCTTCGTTGTGTATGGATACTTTCTGAGCATCTTTAAGCTTGGTAAGCGGCTCCGGTTTTACGGTTTGATTAATATAATATCCTTTTGGAGCATTGGCTGTAGTAGGAACAAATAATGCATCTGAACCAAGCATATCGGTTACGATGTCATACAATGCCCCTTTGTACGTTTTAAGATCGATACCTCCGTTGAAAGTCCAGTTGTTCTTTTTGTAATTAAGGTCTGCAATTACACCATACCAGTCATGAGCATTGATACTCTGCTTTCTCACGATACCAGTGGTTCCGTTCAGAGTAGAGACGTATTGGCCGTTATAATCACCGGAAGATCCTGCAGGTGCCGTAAAGGTAGATTTCTGGAAAGTATTTCCGTTATAATCTGTTACCATACCGCCTCTGTTGTAGCGATAAATCATATCCCAGTTGATCGTACCATCTCCGCCAGCACCATAATTCATGAAATTCATGGTTTGTCCGGCTGCGTTTTTGATAGAACCGTTAAGTCCGGTACCGCCGCCGCCGCGTCCCCATGAGCCGTAAACCACTGTAGATAATTTCAGGTTGTCATTCATGGTCCAGTCCCAGTTCAATGATGCGATAGGCTTATGATAGAAATTAGGAGCTAAATTGAATTGAGAACCATTCAGCATTCCTGTTTGAGGGTTATATCTTCTTCCGTAAGTTCCAAATTGCTGTAAAGTGGCAACATTGGCTCCGGTTGCAGAAGACCTTCTCGTATCGTGTACCTGTGGTGCTCCGGTTGCAATTAAATTGAATGCATGTTTGTCATTAGGTTTAAATCCTGTTGAGAAAAACCATGAGTAACCTTCTCCTTTTGTTCCGTTGATGTATCCGTCACCTTGCCAGCGGGAAAGCAATACGGTTGTTCCCCACTTGTTTTTTAACCCTGAAGAGTACATGGCAGAAATTCTGGAGTAGTTATCGTTTCCGACTTCTCCTTTGATCATTGCTTTTTGCTCAGAATCGGTAGCTTTGGTTACAATATTGATCGTTCCTCCAACAGAAGGTACTACAAATTTGGAAGCACCCAATCCTCTCTGAATCTGAATATTGCTGGCAATATCAGCCAAACCGGTCCAGTTGGACCAATACACGGTACCTCCCTGCATGTCATTCACCGGCTGTCCGTTGATGATCACAGCAATGTTAGCTCCGTCAAAACCTCTCATGTTGATTCTGCTGTCTCCGAATCCTCCACCTACTTTCGTTACGTAAACGGATGGAGTAGACTTCATAATTTCAGGGAATTCTCTGTTTCCCAGTTTCTCCTGAATTTCTGCAGCCTTAATGTTGGAAACCGCAACAGGTGTTTTTCTCTCTTTGGCTGTTTGGGAAAGGTTTCTACCAACCAACATAACCTCATCAATAGATTTGGATTTCTCTAAAGAATCCTTCGTACTCTGCCCATAATAGATGGCGGCCGTAGGTAATACAAGCGCTATAATTAGTCGCTTTTTAAAAGTAATGCTCATGAAATAAACTAGCGTGTTTGATTTTTAAGGCTGCAAAGATGGATAATTATTTTTTAATTAAGTATTAAATCTTAGCGAAGTGATTTTATTCAGTTTTTTAAATATGCTTTATTTCTCGCTTTTTTGAATATGTTAATTATTCCACATCTTTCGTTTACAATTTGTTATAAAAGAGATTGATCAAAAAAAGGGCTTGTTTTTAACGGGTAAAAATAATTATGTGCTTCTCCATATTTTTAAATAAAACTAAATATTCTTGGAAAATATACTATAATAATAGCTATGTATTAAAAGTCAGAGATGACTTGAATCATAATTTTTATACTGTTGTTTTGATAACTTGTATTACCATTTTATTCAAAATCGTATTATTTATGAAAAAAAAATTTTTTGAAAGGTTTTCAGACCGTGTTGTCTGTATAACCGGAAGTCCGGGTGCTTTTATGGGTGCCACTTTACTGGTGGTTGTGTGGGCTGTTTGCGGACCTGTTTTCAATTATTCAGAAACCTGGCAACTTGTTATCAATACCGGTACCACTATTATTACTTTCCTGATGGTATTTCTGATTCAAAAAACTCAGAATAAAGACTCTAAGGCTATTCAGATAAAACTCAACGAATTGATAGCATCCTATGAAAAGGCCAGCAACAGACTGGTGGATATTGAAGATCTGACGGAAGAAGAACTGGACAAGCTTCACAAATATTATGAGAAACTTGGACAACTATCCCAAGAAAAAGAACATTCACAGGATCCCGTGCAAGAATAGTCTTAATACTATTATAATATATATAGCATGATTTTAAAATCTTCTCAAATTGCCCACGCTGATTCACTGTCAGTGAAATCCCTGGTGCATTTCGTCATAGAACTCGAGAAACTGTTTAAACGTATCGGAGAGTATCTTCTTTCCGGACAGGAAACCGTTTCAACGGCTGAAAGTGTTACAGCCGGATTTTTACAGTTTTCATTTTCCCAGATGAAGGATGCCTCCCAATTTTTTAAAGGCGGCATGACAGCGTATACTTTAGAAGAAAAGGTAAACCTTCTTGATGTAGATGCTCTGGAAGCAAGACAATATAACTCTGTATCTCCTCATATTGCTGAGACAATGGCGTTGCAGGCAGGTAAACTCTACAAAACCGACTGGTCTATTGGAGTTACAGGATATGCCACTCCGGTGGAAGAATCAGAAGGGAAGCTCTTCGCTTACTTTGCCATTGCCCACAAAGGAAAAGTGGTTCTTTCAGAGAAATTAGATCTGCATTCCAGAACCAAGCCTGTTAATGCCCAGCTCTATTACAGTGAATTCATTCTGGGATGCTTTAAGCTGGAACTGGATAAGAACCGGAAAAACAAAGAATAAACCGATTTCAATAATAAACTATAATCACTTATGAAAGATTTACAACTGAAAAATAAATCTGTCCTTATTACAGGAGCAGACAGCGGAATTGGTAAAGCCATCGCTCTTTTATTTGCTAAAGAAGGAGCTGATATTGCCTTCATACACTATCATGATGCCAAAGATGCCATGAAAACAGTGGATGAAATTAAAAAAACAGGAAGAAAAGTTCTTTCGTTTGAAGGAGATATTAATGACAGCAAATTTTGTGAATCTGTTGTTAATGAAGTTGTATCCAAATTAGGAGGAATAGATATCCTGATCAATAATGCCGGAACCCAGGTTCCCTGTGAAAGTATAGAAAATCTTAAAGAGGAGGATATCCGCAAGACTTTCGATTCCAACATTATTGGAATGATCCTTCTGACAAAGATCGTATTCCCTTATTTAAAACAAGGAGATTCTATTATCAATACTACTTCAGCTACTACCTATCTGGGACATGAAGAATTACTGGATTATTCAGCAACCAAAGGCGCTATCGTTTCGTTCACCCGTTCATTGGCACTGCAGGCTAAACCTAAAGGAATACGGGTGAATGCTGTTGCACCCGGACCGGTGGCCACGCCGCTTACGGAAAAAACATTTGGAGAAGAAGATGAAGATCAGAATAAACCGCCGCTAGAACGTAATGCTTCTACCGAAGAAGTGGCAGCAAGTTTTCTATTTCTTGCCACAGATGCTTCATCACAGATAACGGGACAGGTTCTTCATCCTAATGGAGGTTTAATTGTTAACGGTTAATCTTAACGGATATGAATGGAGTTATTATTCAGTTTTTCCATTGGTATCATCCCGGAAACCTATGGAATGAGTTTGCTGAAAAAGCAGAATATTTAAAAGATTTGGGGTTTACTGCCGTCTGGTTTCCTCCTGCCAATAAATGCAGTCTCAATAGGGAAGGCCGTGGTTATGATGTCTATGATCTTTATGATTTGGGAGAATTTGATCAGAAAGGAAGTATACCAACCCGATATGGGACGAAAGCTGAATATTTACTCGCCATAGAGAAAGCGCATGGAGCGGGAATGTCTGTATATGCAGATATTGTTTTAAATCATAGGATGGGAGGAGATGAAGAAGAAAAGATTATGGTACATCAGCTGAATGAAGAAAACCGTAATGAAAGAATCTCTGAAAATATGGAGGTTTCAGCCTATACGAAATTTACTTTTCCGGGAAGAAAGGGAGTGTATTCGGACTTTATATGGGACTACCGCTGTTTCAGCGGCATTGACTATGTGATCAGAGAAGGTGAGGAGATGAAGGGGGTTTTTAAAATCCATAATGAATATGGTGAGGAGTGGACAGATACAGTAAGTCATCAGTTCGGTAATTATGATTATCTGATGGGAGCTGACATAGAGTACCGTAATCCTTATGTTGTGGAGGAAATGAAAAACTGGATCAGATGGTATATGGAAACAACGAAAGTAGACGGAATCAGATTGGATGCCTTAAAACATATCTCCTCCGACTTTTTGAAAGACTGGATCTACTATATTAAAACAGAAGTAAATCCTGAATGTTTTGTTTTAGGCGAATTCTGGAAAGACGAGGCAGAAAAAATTGAGTATTTTTCCGATAAAATGTCTGATCTTATCTCTTGTTTTGATGCTCCGCTGCATTATAATTTCTTTAAAGCATCACAGGATGGTAAAGATTATGATATGAGCCGGATTTTAAAAGGAAGTTTCCTGGAAAAGAAACCGGTATTCTCTGTTTCTTTTGTTGAAAATCACGATACACAGCAGCTGCAGGCTCTTGAATCTGCGGTGAAAGACTGGTTCAAGCCCTTGGCTTATGCTATTATTCTTCTTACCGATGAAGCTTATCCCTGCATATTTTATCCCGACCTTTTTGGTGCAGACTATATCGATATAAAAGATGAACAGGAAGTGCATATCATCATGCCGAAGGTTGAAGAACTTCCTGGTCTGCTTGAAGCGAGAAAGCTTTTTGCATATGGTGAGCAGATCGATTATTTTGATCATCCCAACTGCGTGGCTTTTGTACGGAAAGGAGATGAAAAGCATCCGGGATGCATTGTAATTTTGTCTAACAGTGAAGAGGGTTATAAAGAAATAGAACTGGGAAAAGAACATGCGGATTCAGTTTATACCGATTTTTTAAAGAACCGTCATGAAGAAATTTATACAGATAAAAACGGGAAAGCGGTGTTTACTGTAAATTCTGGTTCGGTAAGTATATGGGTAAAAAAACAAACACCGTAATGATTGGCAAATTTTCAGGCCTTTTATTCTCTGCGAACAGCTATTCTAATTTTAACTTACCATATAAGCTCCTGTAATTTTAGATACCACATCTCTGTATTTTGGACAAAAATGGTCTTATAGTTGCAGATTTACCACCAATCAATCACTAAATTATTATAATATGGAAACTAAAACGGCAACCAAAAAAACACCAGCCAAAAAAGCAACAACAGCAAAAGCAAAAACTCCGGCTAAAAAAAATGCAGCCAAAAGTTTGGAAGATCTTTTTGAAGATGCGCTGAAAGATATTTACTGGGCTGAAAAAGCACTGCTGAAAGCGCTGCCGGCAATGATGAAAAATGCAACCAGTGAAAAGCTTAAACAAGGCATTGATAAGCACATTACGGAAACAGAAGGCCATGTGGAAAGATTGGAAGAATGTTTTAAAGCATTAGGAAAAAAAGCCCAGGCAAAAAAATGTGATGCTATGCAGGGATTGCTGGATGAAGGAAAGAGCATTATGGAAGAGACAGAACCGGGAGCAGTAAGAGATGCGGGCATTATTGCAGCAGCGCAAAAAGTTGAACATTATGAAATTGCTACTTATGGAACACTGGCAGCATTCGCAAAAGTATTGAAGGAAGAAGAGTGTCTTAAAAACTTTTTAAGCACATTGGAAGAAGAAAAAAAATGTGATGAACTGCTTACAAAAGTTGCTGATACCAATCTTAACAGCAAAGCCATGTAAATACAATCTTTAAAAAGGAGACCTGAAAAAATCAGGTCTCCTTTTTTTATTGAAATCCGGAAAGGTTTAAAATGCAGCATTTTTATTCTGGTTGATTTTGTATCAGTTTTAGTATATTTGTGGATATTATTTGTATCAATTTGGTTTTTAATAATGAACTGTAATTGAATACCCAAACTGTTATACTGTAAAAGAAAACTGTATTCTGCCATTTATAAAGTTTAAAAATGCCCCAACTTAGCCTGTTCGAATCAGCAGATCTGTACGAATTTCCAAAAGACCTTCTGGAATACAGAGAACATTTCCTGAATCAGGAAGAAGCTGACCGCCTTAAAATTCATCTGCTTGAAACAGCTCCCTGGAAACAGCGTACCCAGAAAATGTACGATAAGATGGTTCTGACCCCACGCCTAACCGCCTGGTATGGAGATGAGAAAAATGCCTATCCTGCAGACAATGAACTCGATGCCCATCATTGGACACCCGAACTGTTTTCTTTAAAACAAAGAATAGAAGAAACATTTGGGTATCAGTTCAATTCCGTACTGTTGAACCTTTACAGAGATCATAACGATTCTGTTGCCTGGCATCGGGATAAGGAAAGCAGATATGGGAAACGTCCGGTGATTGCATCAGTGAGTCTGGGGCAGACCAGAAATTTTGATTTCAGGAAAAAAGACCATCATCAGAGTAAATACAGCCTGCCTCTTCCTCACGGATCATTATTGATTATGAAAGGAGACCTTCAGGAAAACTGGGAACATCGTATTGCCAAGTCTCTAACCTCTATGAAGGAGCGTATTAATCTTACATTTAGGTTGGTTAGTAAGTCGTAAAATATTTATTCATAATGTTTTATGAGTAGGCTATAAATGTTTTAATCTTTTTTTTGGCAGATAAATTGTTGCATTTATAAACAAAGTCATTGTTTGACTTCATTAATATCACCACTTAAAATTTATTATTATGAAAAATCTTGTAGTAACAATTTTTGCATTGGCTGCTTTAACGGCCTGCAAAAAAAACGAGCCGACAACCACGAGTCAATCTGAGGAAAGTACCACAATGTCTGCCCCTGCAGAATCAGGAATGACGGTAAGCGACTCCACCAAAATGTCAGACACCAAAGATCAGAAAAGTGCTCTCAGCGATCAGGACAAAAAGTTTGCAGATAATGCAGCCATAGGAGGACTGATGGAGGTAATGATGGGAAAACTGGCCGCGACAAACGCTGAAAACTCATTGGTAAAATCTTTGGGATCAATGATGCTAACCGATCATTCCAAAGCGAATGACGAGCTTAAGAATTGGGCATCAGGAATAGGGTATACCTTACCCACAAGTTTGGATGCCGAAAAGCAGAAGATGTATGATGACCTGAAAGCTAAGAAAGGTAAAGACTTTGACAAAAAATATACAGATCTAATGGTCAGTGATCATAAAGAAGATGTGGAAGCCTTCAAAAAAGAGGCATCTGAAGGAACAGAAGCTTCATTAAAATCTTTCGCAGCGAAAACCCTTCCGACACTTGAACATCATTTGCAGGAATCGGAAAAAGCTAAAAATGCAGTCAAATAATATTCAGTTTATATGACCTGCATCATAAATATGAACATAAAGTATTTAATAATTTTGATGTGATTAAATATTATTTTGTTCTTGATTATAGTAAGGCTCCTCTTTTGAAGAGGAGTTTTTTGATTATTCTTTCTTTTTATATTCTTCAATTTTCTTAAACTGTCTGTAAGAATCTTTCAGGATACGAAGCTGTTCAGATACAACCTCACTACTTTTTGGACTGAGATCACCAGTATCCAGAGCATTTTGATAAGCTTCAATAGCTGCTTTTTCGCCAAACACCACATTTTCTAATGTAGATTCAATCAGATTTCCCATGGTAAAAGAATTTTTAATGTCAATCCATGTTCTGTGAACAGCTCCTGCCATGGACGTTGAGTCCTCCGGAGTACCTTGCTTTTCTGTGATGAGGTTGATCAGTTCATTTTTCATGATTTTCGACTGCGAAATCATATGTTCATATTCATCTTTTACATCCGGATACATTTCCCAGACTTTTCCCTCAACTTTTTCAAAGCCTTCCTTCCTGTCGTTGGTAATGTGTAGTAAGTCATTAAGTACCGATATTTCCTGCTGATGATTCATAATATAATTTTTAAAGTGAGCTATAAAATTAAAACTTACCTGACGGACTCTTTATAATCCTGATCATATCTCAAAAATAATAGGCTAAAGTCCTTTCTTTTTTCAACAAAAAGCTGCACCTTTGCCCAACAATGGGGTGCTACAGATAACGGTGGCTGAGATGATACCCAGGAATATACTTCCACACCTGATCCGGATAACGCCGGCGTAGGGATTGCTTATTGATCATCTCATCATTTGATTTCTAATAATTAATATGATGCAGGACATTTTAAAACAAATTACCTTACCGGAATGGTTCGGAGTCTTATTTTCAGTAATCCAGGTTTTACTGGCCCGTAAAAACAATGTCAACAACTATCTTTTCGGAATTGCAGGTATTCTGCTTACACTCTATGTAATGCTAAATTCGAAGTTGTATGCTGAATTTACCTTAAATCTTTATTATCTGATCATGAGTATTTACGGATGGCTGTACTGGAAATTCGGGAAACAAAGATCCGAAATGGAAATCTCTGTTACCTCAACTGCAGAAAAATGGATTACCGGAGGAATTGTTCTGGGAACTTTTATCTTATTCTGGTTCTTCCTGACTCATTTTACCGACTCGGATGTTCCGGTCTGGGATTCTCTGGTGAGCGCCTTTGCCTGGGCCGGAATGTGGCTGATGGCAAGAAGAAAAATTGAAAACTGGGTAATACTGAATGTCAGTAATCTTATTTCAATCCCGCTAATGATTCATAAAGAATTATATCTCTATGCTGTTTTAACGTCGTTTTTATTTTTAGTGGCCATTTCAGGATATATAGAATGGCAGAAAATCATTAAATCCAAAGCTAATGCTGAGTATTAAAGAGATCAGGCAAGAACTTCAGGGCGCCTCTGTAATTTCTGATAAAGTAATGCAGCATATTCATGAGGAAGGACTGCTTAAGATCTGGGTTCCCCAAAAATATGGCGGACTCGGCTACCGTTTTGAAGAGGGGCTTAAAGCCTTATTTGGCTGGGCTGAAACCGATGGAAGTTTCGGCTGGATGCTGACACTCTGTGCCGGTGCCAATTACTTTTCCAGAAATATAAAACCTGAAATTGCTCAATCATTCTTTACACATTCTGAAACCTGCTTTGGAGGAAGCGGAATGGTTGGCGGGACGGCAGAAAAACAGGATGACAGCACGTATCTGATCAACGGTTCATGGAATTTTGCAACAGGAGCACCTCATTTGACTCATTTTACATTGAATGCCAGGGTTATGGAAAATGGTAAGGTTATAACGGATAAAGACGGCAATGAGATCATCCATTCATTCATCGTTCCTAAAGAGGAGGTTCATATTATCCCCAATTGGAGCTCTATGGGAATGAAAGCCAGCGGAACCTATTCTTTTGCCATTAAAAATGTCGTTGTCAGTGAAGATTACAGCTTTGTTTATGATACTTTTTTCACGAATGATATTCTGGACAGCATTCCGTTCCGGGTTTTTGCGGACTTAACACTGTTGGTCAATTATCTTGGAATCGCTTCTCATTTTATTGAAGAGGCAGAATGTATTCGTCCTGAAATCAATTTCAAACATTTTACTGAATCTGTTGAAAAACATTTGGAAAAGGTATTCAGCATAGCCGGAGAAATAGAACAAATACTCGGCGGTCACAAAGAGATTCCGGAGGATAAACAACACGTGATTCATCAGTATGGAGTAGAGCTGGTTCAAAAATTATCCCGTCAGATCCTTACTGTTTATACACAGCTGGGAATCCGGGCAACCGATACTGATTCTGCAGTGTACCAGATATTTTGCGATTATTTTACAGCGATTATGCATTCCAATTTCAGGCCTTCTGCAGATGATCTGGACTTTTCTTTCTGAGTTAAAGTTTCAGAAAATATTTCTTTTAATAAGTATTTTATGTGAATATTTTGTTAATAATGTTCTTTATTGAGGAAATTGTACAATAAATTTTAGTTATTTCACTATATTTGGACTAAACTAAAACCTGAAATAAGCCCAACATAACACCTGCTAAAATAAGAGCAACCAGATTACAAAAACATTATGAAAGACTTATTTTCACTCAACGGAAAGAGGAAGGATCATGTAATTATGTATTTTAAAAAAGAGAGGTATCCATTGGTAGAAAATGATAACTGGATTACGGTTACAATTAAAGAATGGTACCGGACAATGATCATATCCTGCTTAATATGCAATGACTTAGTCACTTTAATTATCGTAAGAACAAAACTCACTCCATTTTACGAAAAATATACAGTACTGTAAGTTGATTTCTGTTGATACTTTTGTAAAAATAGATGGCCGGAACAGTTGATGGTGATATTGATCCCCGGAAAGGAGTTATATTCTTATCCGGCAAGCCATTCTTCCCGAAGAACCGCATAAATAACATCATCAACCCATTTGTTTTTCCAAAACAGACTTTTTACAAAATGACCTTCTTTTCGTAAACCGATTCTTTCCATTAATAGAATAGAAGCGGTGTTGTCCGGATCCACAGACGCTGTAATTCTGTGTTTATGTAAATCATCAAACAGGTGACTTATGATGCCTTTTAAAGCCTCAGAAGCATATCCTTTTCCCTGAAAAGACGTATTTAATGTAATTCCCAGTTCTACCTGTGCATTTTCATCTCCGGTAAAATGAACTCCGATATCTCCGATAACCGTTTTTGTTTCTTTATCCGTAATTAACAGCTGATACCAGCTTTCAGGCTGGTTGAATTCTTTAGTATTTTTCAGGATAAAATTTTCCACCTCTTCCAGCGTTTCAGGGATCCAGCTTTGAAATCTATTGGCTTCAGCATCGGAACGGTAGTCGAAAATGTCTTGTTGATCCTCAATCGTAATATCCCGTAGAACCAATCTTTCTGTGTAGTGCTGCATAAGGGTAATATAATTTCGGACAAAAATAGGGGTAATTGGTAGTTATTCAATGGGGAATTCAAGTTTTTATGAAGATTAAAGCTAATTTATTTCAATAAAAACGATAAAATATTTGCAAATACCATTTAAATACTTACTTTTGTACCGCTTTAAAAATAAAAATACGGGGGATTGGCGCAGTTGGCTAGCGCGTTTGACTGGCAGTCAAAAGGTCACGGGTTCGAATCCCGTATTCTCCACTAAAGAGCTGTAATATAATGTGTTACAGCTCTTTTTTTGTGGTTGATATTTTGTCCCCGCAATTCCAACAGAATATGCTAGATTTGAAATAAAAAATCAAACATGGAATTTTCTCCTTTTAATCCTGTGATTAAGCTTTGTCTGCAAGGAATGAATTTTGAAGACAAAGGAATGCCTGAAAAAGCAGGTGAATTATTTTTGCAAGCCTGGGAAGAAGCTACGGATGACCATGAAAAGTTTCTGGCAGCTTATTATCTGTCACGTAACCAGAAAACAACTGAGGATCAGTTGAAATGGCTTGAAACTTCTTTAGAATTTGCTTTAAAAATTAATGATGATACCGTTAAAAGTGCATTGCCCGCTCTTTATCAGAACATTGCTCAATGCTGGGAGAAGTCGGGAGATACAGAAATGTCAAAAAAGAATGCTGAACTGGCATTACAGTTAAAAAACCATCCGTCCGACAAAGGACCTTTTTATCACGGAACAAAAACAGATTTAAAAATTGGAGATTTACTGAAAGCAGGCGGAAGTTCCAATTATCAGTCTGACCTGAAAATGAATCATATCTATTTTACCGCTTTGGTAAACGGAGCAGGACTTGCTGCTGCATTAGCAAAGGGAGAGGGTACAGAACGTGTGTATATTGTAGAACCAACAGGAAATTTTGAGAATGATCCCAATGTTACCGATAAGAAATTTCCCGGAAATCCCACCCGCTCTTATCGTTCCGAAATGCCTTTGAAAATTATCGGAGAAGTGACAGATTGGACCAGACCAGCTCCTGAAGATCTTCAGAGATTCCGCGAAAAGCTGGAAAACAATAACGGGGAGATTATCAATTAGTCTCCTCATTTATTTTTGATGATCGTTAATATATTCCAAGATTTTATCAATAAGCATAGAGTTTCCACCTCCGTTATTTCGGAGATCAATAGCCAATTTTTACTATTTCTTTTCTGATGCGGCAACTGCTTTATCGGGCAACTTATTAAAATCATTCCTACTTCCAGACATACTTCTGAAATCCAGAAAAGCCGATTTGTGATCAACAATTTTGAACACATAAGGCTTTGCGATTACCGATATCAACCAGGCAAGGGATCTTTGAACTTCATTTACGGTCTGTAGAAATATTTAGCATGAAAAATACCTACTTTATAGGTAATGTCTTATATTTTAGCAATAAAGTGTTTTAAATAAATTATCTTTACACTATTGGTAAAAATGATTGGTTTTGTGTAGAAATATTCTTACGGTTGGTTTTCTGTTTGCTTTTCTTTTGTTTTATTCTCAACAATACACGGTGCAGTTTTTCAATACAGATAACGGACTGCCTCAGAATAGTGTAAAAGATATTATAAAAGATAAATATGGTTTTATCTGGCTGACTACAGAAAACGGAATTGTAAGATATGACGGGCTTAATTTTTTTGTTCATAAAAAATTTCCACTCAATAGCCAGCGGTTTACCTATTTTTATGGTGATGCTGATAAGGACAGTATTTTTACGGCGGTAGATGATGGAAAAACGGTTTTAATCCATCAAAAAATTCCAAAAGTATTTAAAAACATAAAAAGATGTCCAACAATTATTGTTAGGGAGAATATCAATTATCATCTGTGTATTTCAAATTACAGTTACAGTCCGTCTCCGGGAGTCTATTTTTTTATGGACTTCAAAAAAGGAAGGTATTTTATCACACAGAATTCCTTTGTTTATGAAGATTTTCTTTCAAAATCACAGGTTAAACTGGACGTGAAGCCGCTTTTTAAAAATGATCCAAATGCCTTTACAATAGGAGATATTCTGTTTTATATTGATCGGAATGCTAAAAAGGTTAAAAAAATAGAAGAAGGGAAAATTACCGGTTCTTATGATCTGTCCATTGTAGCGGATGTCAGAAGCAAAATTTTCTGGAACAGAACCAATGGACAGGGATTTGTCCTGAATAATAATATCCTTTACAGATGCATCTACAATAACGGAACGCTTAAATTATCAAAACTGATCCGGCTGGATCATATAGACGAAAGTAATCTGATGTGCATTTATTATGATGAAAAATATAAAAAACTTTACCTTGGAAGCAGTACAGACGGGCTCAAAATAGTGAGCTTAACAGATTTTACCTCTTCGAAAAAGAACATCCCAAAATCATCAGCTGTTTTTTATGCGATCCAGCCTTATAATGATTCGTGTGTAATTAATCCTGCAGGGGAAATCTACAACCGCTATGGATTGGTTAAAAGCAAAAACTTCGATAAAAGTATATCGTATTTTTTAAATTTTGACAGACAGGGCAATATTGTAACCCGGAGAGAACAAACTCTTTTTGTATACAGTAAAAAGTCTGATTTTACAGATTTTCAAAGTATTTCCACCGGAGAAGACACGGTGAATGATTTCTTCTTTGCCAATGGGAAATATTATGTGCTGGCAGTGAAACAAAAAAAAGGAAATACCGAGTTCACAGGCACACTAAGCATTTATGAAAACTGGCCTTTTAAGTCATTAAAGAAAAAATACCTGTTTGCCAACGAACCTACCAAAATGGTATTGACAGAAGCAGGAGATATTCTGGTTGGTACGATAAAAGGATTGTATAAAATATCCGTCAATCATAACAAAATCTATAGTTTAAACGGTAAAAATGAATTATCAGTTCGTGATATCGTACTTACTGCAGACGGAAATATATGGGTAACCACACTTGGAAAAGGTTTTTATCTTTTAAAAAACAACCGTCTTATAAAGCTGCCGGGTGATTCTGAAGGCAATCTTTTATCACCGCATACCCTGATGGAAGATCCTAATGGTTACTTCTGGATTCCAACCAATAATGGATTGTATAAAATAAGAGAAAGCATACTTTTAAAGTACCTGCAAAACAGGAATTTTAAATTGAACTATTACAGATATTCAAAAGAAGCTGGCTTTAGTACCAACGAGTTTAATGGAGGAAGTAATATCAATAGCAACAAATTGAAAAACGGAGATTTTGTTTTGCCTTCATTAAGCGGACTGGTATTTTTTAACCCGTTGAAAGTTAAAAGTTATTATCCCGCAGCGATGTATGTAGAAAGAGTCCTCGTTGATGATAAAGAAAGATTGTTTAAAGATACCCTGAAACTGAGTCAGGAGAACAGACAGGTTGAACTGTTTATCGATGTCCCTTACTATGCAAACCCTGATAATATTGTCATTGAAGCAAAACTGGATGACGATGGAACCAATAAATGGCTGTCTGTAGGAAAAGACCGGAAGTTTTTACTCAATAATCTTGGCCATGGCACCCATCATCTTATCGTCAGGATGCTCGTTTCTGATAAGCAGGAATACGTTTTCAAAAAAATTAAAATTATCATTCCTCCTTTTTTTTATCAGACATTATGGTTTAAACTATTGATTGTTTTTATCTTTCTTCTTTTACTGTATGTATCCGTAAGGTGGAGGACGAGCTTTCATAAAAAGAAAAACCGTGAGCTGGAAGAAATTATCCGTTTAAGAACCAAAACTCTTTCAGAAACTGTAGAAAATCTGGAAATCACTCAGATAAAGCTGGGAAAAGAAATTGAACAGCAGAAAAAGCTCATCGGAACAATTACCCATGATATTACCACACCATTGAAATTTATTGCTTTAACCAGCAAAGAAGCCTTGGACTATGATGAAAAGAATGCCTACCGTACTGAAAGAATTCTTAATTCTATTTACAAATCATCTAACCAGCTGTACAATTTTACAAAAACACTGAAAGAGTATGCTGATATTTATAATGAATACAGGAGTGATGAAACAGAGCTGTATTCTTTCTATGATCTGGTGCAGGAAAAGAAAATCCTTTTTGATGAGATTGCAGCCAATCACAATACGACAATTGTTAATAATGTAGATGAAAAATTAATGGTGAAAATCAGTAAAAATATTCTTGCTGTGATTATTCATAATCTAATGGATAATTCTGTAAAATATACAAGAAACGGAACGATTATAATCACCGGGGCAGATGAGCCGGAAACTGTTATTCTGGAAATTACAGATACAGGAATCGGAATGGACGACCATAAAATTGAATATTATACCAAACTTCAGGAGAATATTGAAAATGAAAAGCTGCTATTGCAGAAATATGGTATGGGACTTCATCTCATCCTGCAGCTGCTCCAGATGCTGGAAAGTAAAATTATAATCAGAAGAAACGAGAACAAAGGCACTTCTTTCCAATTAATTATAAAAAAATCAAAAAAATGATTAAAAAGATCCTTATAGCAGATGATCATGATATTGTATTAACAGGAACCGCTATCATTTTAGAAGCACGCATTCCTGATGTACTGATAGATACCGCTTCAGATTATCCTGAAGCCCTCGATAAAATTTCCAGACAGAAATTTGATCTGCTTATTCTGGATATTAATATGCCTGAAAGCAGAAACAAAAAAATGATCTCAGAAATCAAACAGCTTGATCCTGCTTTGAAAATACTTGTTTTTTCGGCGTATGAAGAGGAAATAGCCATACAATATATCAAAGAAGGGGCAGATGGATACATTAATAAACTCAGTAAAGTAGATACAATTTCTGAAGCAGTCATGAAGATGTTTTCAGAAGGAAATTATTATCCTAATGGATTTGTCAATAAGCTATTGCAGCCGTCCGCACTGGATGCTGTAAAGAGTTTATCAGAAAGGGAATATGAAATTTTTATGCTCATGGTAAAAGGAAACGGAAACCTGGAAATTTCAAATGAGATGGATATTCAAATGTCTACAATTAGTACTTATAAAAAAAGAATCCATAAAAAACTGAAAACAAGTAATCTGGCTGATCTTATTAAACTGTATGAAGCTTACATGTCCTGATACTGAATTTTATGAATAAAACAATTTTTTGAGTGTAGAAAATTTTCTACAATTTGCTTAGTTTTTTTCTACGCTTGGTGATGTTTCTTGTAGAATTTATTCTGATACTTTTACATTATGTTAAACAATTGAGTTTATTAATGTAAATAAAATAATGATAAATGTTTAAAATTTCTACAAAACTAATCTTTGCAATGATAGCCTTAAGTCCGGCTATTGCTTTTGCCCAGGCAGGAAATGTTGGGGTCAACACAGTGAATCCAGGTTCTACTATGGATATTAACGGATCATTGGCAGCTAATTATAAAGCGGTTACTACAGCCACTTATAATTTAGTATTATCAGACTTTCATGTTTCATACAATGGGAGTTCAGATGCTGTATTTGGTTTACCACCTTCTGTCAGTGGGGTTGGAAACTTCAAAGGGAGGATTTACAGAATTAAAAACAATACAAATTTTAAGATCACAGTGAATGCTGTAGCTCCGGAAACAATTAACGGAAATGCCAGTATTTCAGTACCAGCCAATCAGAGTGTGGAACTCGTGAGCACGGGTCTCACCGGAACAAATTCTACATGGGAACTTCTTTCAACAGGAACATCTTCAACAGGGGATTATATTATTGTGAAGCCAAACGCAGCCCAATCAGTATCTACAGGATCAGATGTGACATTTGGATCTGTGATTGCCTCCAATAATATTACTTATAGCGCAGGTGTTTTCAATCTGAAAGCAGGTAAAACCTATGTTCTCCGTTGTCAGCTTCATGCTACAGATTTTTCGCTGGCAGGTGGATTCTTCGTGTATGAATGGGTAGATGCTTCCAATAATTCCGTTCTTCCTTCCAGTACAACAGGGGTTGTTGATGCCATAAATAATTATCCGGCAACATCTATTGGCGGCCAGCCGGAAGCCTATGCTATTTACAGGCCAACAGTTGATACCTCTGTAAAAGTAAGGCTGGGAGGAGCCGGAACAGCACAGCTGAACCCTACAATAGGTTTTATGACGGTAACTGAGCTTGCAGGAGGTAATGGAAATGGCGGTACAACAATCATTAATAACAATATCACAGCAAGTAACGGTCTTAGTTTATCCGGGACAGATGTAAAATTGGGAGGAACCCTTTCACAGGCAACCGATATTGCAACAGCAGGAAATAATTTAAGTATCAATGGTACAGGAAAAGTCCTGGTGGGAACCAATACAGTGCCGGCGGGAGCTGCCAGTGCAAAAGTTGTTATTGATAACGGAACAGCCAATGGAGCACTTCAGATTAAAGACGGCACCCAGCAGCTGGGGTACGTACTGACCAGTGATGCTAACGGACTGGCTACATGGTCTTCCACTGTTACTACAGCATTTGCTGATAACTGGACATCTTACACTGGAACACTGGTTAATCCTTTTACCGGAAACTCAGGAGGAGATAACCTGCCAACAGGAATTTCTGTGAATATTCCTGCTAAAGGATGGTATTTTTTCCGTTCAGGAATTACAATAACTTCTACCTGTAATGATTACTGGTTTTACATTCCCGGGATAGGGGAAGTATGGAAAACATATTGTGGAACTGCCAGTCCCGATCCTATTAATTTTGTGCCAAGAGATCAAACCAGAGTATTATATTTTGCAGCCCCCGGTGTTTACCCTATAGTTGCTCATAAGACTAATCTTGTAGTTCCATCTGGGTTTAATGTTGGGAACCCTACTTTTTATCTGGATTTTGTAAAGTTCCAAAATTAAATTCCGGATAGTTATCAGACCAGAAAAGATTCTAAAAACATACTATGAAAACAAAAGCTGCGAGGTTAATTCTTTGCAGTTTTTGTTTACTTTTATTTCAAGCGGTAACATGATTTCTGATAAACAGAAATCATGTTACTGTAAAATTCTCAATATGACTGTACTCATAAAACCAGAGACGAATATATCATACATTTGGGATAAGTTTTTCATCATCCAATAATAGTTTCTAGCCTCTTTTTAGAGGCTTTTTTTCAAAAAAGAGGGTTCGTTGTATCAAAAAAACAGCCACAATGAAAATATTGTGGCTGCCTTTTTGAAATCAAATATCAACTATTATAAAGATCTGGAGCGGGCAATATTAATAAGGTACACAAGGTGTGCGTACATGCTTCGCTTTACAGACTCTACTTTTATATCTCCGGTGGCCTGATTGATGGTAGTAACCAAATCTGTATTACATTGACCCGCAAAATTTCCACTTCCTAAATAGTTCACTGTATTGGTACTTGGATAAGAGATTCTGGGATAGTCAGGTGCTGTCTGGTTGGCAACAGGTGTTGTATTGGCAAATCCTTTATTATCAACATATCGGGCTGTCCATGTGCCTAAAAACTGGCCGTTAGAGGTATTTATCCCTTGCCCCACAATAATCTGAGTATCTACAGGATTGGTAAATCCCGCACAAGAAGTGTAATGGTTTACTGACACAGTACAGGAAGATGCATTGTCACCAGGCTGAAAGCATTTCCCTTCGTAGACAGTGGATCTCCGTTCACTGGAAGATGTTGAAGTGTTCAATACAGCTTTTGGCGCAAAAATTTCCTCAGGAGAAATAAGAATTAAAACTCCTTGCGCATCCGCAGCAACAATCTTTTTTTCAGCATTTGAGAGTCCTCTCACCCTTACCAGGCCATTTACATCCAGTGTATGACTTGGAGTTGAAGTATTAATCCCAACCTGTGCTGTTGAGCTGCCACAAATAGCAAGTGCTGCCAAAAATAATGTTTTTGTTTTCATGTAATTTTTTGAAAAGGTTAAATTTTTCACTAAGGTAAGAAATATCTTTAAAACATACCGCAAATGATCTGCAATCTAGTATAAAGTAATTGTAAACGAATTTTGGACATATTACTATCCAACTTTAACCTTATATTTTTAATTAACTCAAAATTTGTACAGTCTCTGTTTGTTTGAAAAATATTTGTATTTTAGCCGAAATATGTTGTTTTTTAACAAACATATTGAACGCTGATTAAAATTCAGATAATTTGAATGAAAAAATTAGTAGATTTGCACGGAACAAAAAAAATAATAAATATTAAGCATTCTCACCCAGCTGTACTTTTGGAAGGAAGGCAGATGAGAATAACAGAATTTTAGGTTATAAAACTACTGAAACTATGAAGAAACTTTTTTTACTTTTATTTACGGCGTTTTTATTTATCGGTTGCAGCTCTGATGATGATACTATTTATGATTATGTAGGAACATGGTCTGGTTCTTATGAAGGAGGTGATAAAGGAGTTTGGAACTTCGTGGTAGATGAGAGTGGTAAAGTGGTGGGAACAATGCATTCCGATGTCAATAATGAAAACTATAACATTTCCGGGAATTTAAGTGAAACAGGAGATCTGAACGCAACCGTAGGACTTCCTTCGAAAGGAGAATTCAGAGGAACATTATCTACAGATAAAAAAGGAAACGGAAACTGGTCAAACTCACTTCCTACACCTTCCATATCAGGAACCTGGAAAGGAGAAAAGAAATAAGACAAGAAAGTCTGCAGGATATCCTGCAGACTTTTTTATTTATACAAATCCCATATGGGTAATCTCATCATGTTCATTTTTCAATGCTGCAAAACAGAGCAGAAAACCCTCATCAGAAAAATATTTTTTTAACGGTTTCTTTTGCTCTTGATTCCAACTCATAATCTCTTCATTACTTTCTACGCTATAATTTTCAGAATCTAATTTTAAAGTTAAAATCACCGCATGGTCTGATGTACAATAATCATTTTTATACAGAACATGATCTTTAATCCTTATACAATCAGAAACATTCTTAATAATGCCGAATTGAAATGCTACCAGCAATTTTCTTCCTTCTTCAGTCTTTAAACCGTTTTCAACTGTTCTTTTTCCCCTTTCAGAAATTGTATCCAAATCTTTGATGGCTGTCATCACCTTGGCAAACTTCTGGTAGAGCAGGGGATCTCCTGATTCTTTAATATAGGCATCCAGACTCTTCCGGATCACTTTTCCCATTTTGGAACAATGCCCGAATTCAGAACTGTTCTGTCTTACCTTCTCATATGACGGATTCTTTTTAAACGCAGCTTTATTAAACCCGCTTTTCTTCCGAACCACATTTTTGCCATTCAGAGTATAAAATACCAGATCGCCTACTGCTCCTGTGATCTTGATTACACTTTCATAGGTTGCCATATCTTTAAAATAGAAATCAAATATACCAATAAATAATGAAAATCAAAATTTTAACATATATTTATAATATAGTTGTAGTATAGTTATACTATAATTAAATTATAAAATGTATATTTGTGGTAAATTTTGTTAATTAATTATAAATCAGAAGAATATGGGAGCGGAATTATTTCAACAAAAAATAAAAGTAAAGCAGTTGGTGGTTACCCTGGCAGCTGCTGTTTTTATGGTTTCCTGTGGATCCTCGAAAAGTGCTTCTGCGAGCAAAAAGTCAAATACAAAAGCCGTAGCGAAGGCTGAAAATCTCAGAAAACTGGATTCAAAATTTAATGGCAGTGTTTCCAGGTCCATCAATGATATTTTGAAAGATGCAGAAAAGTATATCGGAACACCATATAAATTTGGAGGAAATACTTCTTCAGGATTTGACTGTTCGGGATTTACGGTAAAAGTATTTGAAGAAAATAATTTTAATCTTCCCAGAAGATCTTCTGATCAGGCCGATGCCGGAAAGAATATTGATATCAAAGACGTAAAACCGGGTGATCTGTTGTTTTTTGCGACAGCCGGAGGAAGCAGAGTATCCCATGTGGGAATTGTTCATGATATTGGCCCTGATGGAGAAGTGAAATTCATTCATGCTTCTACCTCAAAAGGCGTAATCATTTCATCCCTGAATGAAAAATACTGGAATAAGGCCTATCTTCATGCTCAAAGAGTGTTGTAAATATTCTATCAATAGAAATGGGCTTTAGCCAAAACTTACATAATCTTCTTCTTTAACCACCCCGTCAAAAATTCTCTGAATTTTTGCCACACCTCCGGTGGAGGGGAATTGCCAGGTTTTACAATTGCGCATTTCTGCAAATCAATAATATTCTTGTCATTGCAATAGCATTGCATCCCAAAACCTATGAAATTTGTCCAAAACTATTATCATATGGCAGATTTCATCAGATTCTTTATTCCTTTATATTTCATACTCTTCTTTATCATTTCCTTTGTTGGAATTAGTTATAAAGTAGCCAGACAGATTGGCAAAAATCCTAATGTTCTTCCCAAAGATGATTCTGCATATGGACTTGTGGGATTGTATTTTAAACTGGTTTTATTTGCTTTGTTTATCTATACAATACTTCTTTTATTTTTTCCGAAAGACATTTTCCCTGCTTTTAAAATCAATGTGCTGGAATATGATCTCATTCAATACATAGGGTTGGGTTTAATGATGATGGCATTGATTTGGGTTGTTATTGCCCAGTTACAAATGAAAAACTCATGGAGGATTGGAATTGATAACTCAGCAAAAACAGAACTGATAACTCACGGATTATTCAGGTTTTCAAGAAATCCTATATTTCTGGGAATGACCATAAGCCTTATTGGATTTTTCCTTGCTTTCCCTACCGTAATTGCTTTTGCTTTTCTACTGACGGGAAATATTTTAATGCAGATTCAAATCAGGCTTGAAGAAGAGTTCCTGCTAAAGGAACACGGAGAAATTTACCTGACCTATAAAAAGAGAGTGAAGCGTATGCTGGGCTATTAATAAAACTAATGTTAAAAACAGTTTTGCTGAACTTTTTTGTATCTTTGGCCGGTATAATTTTAAATAAGAAACATGTCGTTACAACAAACTATTGAAAATATCTGGGACAACAGAGATTTATTGCAGAATGAAGACAGCCAGAAGGCAATTAGAGAGGTTATTTCTTTGGTTGATAAGGGTGAACTTCGTACAGCAGAGCCTACTGAAAATGGATGGCAGGTAAATGAATGGGTGAAAAAAGCGGTAGTAATGTATTTTCCGATCCAGAAAATGGAAACTATTGAAGTTGGTCCGTTTGAATTTCATGACAAGATGCCTTTAAAGAGAAATTATGCTGAAAAAGGAGTGAGAGTTGTACCGCATGCGGTTGCCAGAGAAGGAGCTTATATTGCTCCCGGAGTAATTATGATGCCTTCTTATGTAAACATTGGAGCTTATGTAGATTCAGGAACAATGGTAGATACATGGGCAACAGTAGGAAGCTGTGCACAGATCGGTAAAAATGTTCACCTGAGTGGAGGTGTTGGGATCGGTGGAGTATTGGAGCCGTTACAGGCAGCTCCGGTAATTATTGAAGATGACTGCTTTATCGGTTCAAGATGTATCGTTGTGGAAGGAGTTCACGTAGAAAAAGAAGCTGTATTGGGTGCTAATGTAGTATTGACCGCTTCTACAAAAATTATCGACGTTACAGGAGATACACCTGTTGAAATCAAAGGAAGAGTTCCTGCACGTTCAGTAGTTATTCCAGGAAGCTATACAAAACAGTATCCGGCTGGAGAATATCAGGTTCCATGTGCTTTGATCATCGGTCAGAGAAAGGAATCTACAGATAAGAAAACATCTCTGAATGACGCATTGAGAGAGAATAATGTAGCTGTTTAAGATTAATATTTTAAGCTAATACCACAATCTTGAAAGAAAAATTTCTTAAAATACTATTAAACCCTAAATATATATTTGGGGTTTATCTTATTATATCCGTTGTTACTGCAATTTCCAAATATCTGAGAGGAGATTATGCGATCAATAATTATCTGATTTTTAAAAATGTATTCTTTAATACCATTCATCAGAAAAACCTATTTATCCATTATCCTGATCTTTATTTTGATCTGAACCATTATGGTGTATTTTTCAGTGCATTGATCGCACCATTTGCCATGATGCCGGATTGGCTGGGAATATCGCTCTGGAATATTGCCAATACCTTCATCTTTATCTACGGAATTTATAAACTGCCGTTTTCAGACAGCAAGAAAGCGATTTTCGGGCTGCTTTGTCTTCAGGAATACATTACAGCAGCATTAAGCCTGCAGTTCAATGTGGCACTGACAGGTCTTTTGTTGTTATCTGCAGTCTATATTTACGAAAGAAAAGAAGTAAAATCTGTAACCGCAATTTTAATAGGAATATTTGTGAAAATCTACGGAATTGTAGGATTAACGCAGTTTTTCTTTATTAAAAACAAAACTAAATTTATTCTTTCAGGAGTTGCTATTGCCCTATTATTTTTCGTGCTTCCTATGGCGTATTCAAGTCCGCAGTTTGTCATTCAGTGCTACTCGGACTGGTTTCAGTCTATTGTAGAGAAGAATAATGAAAATCAGGTTCTTGGAAATATGCAGGACATCTCTTTAATGGGCTTTGTAAGAAGAATTTTGGGAGATGCATCTATTTCAAATCTTGTATTTTTAGCAGGCGGACTACCGCTTTTTGCTTTGCCTTACATCAGAATTAAACAGTATAAACACTACGCATTCCAACTGATGATTCTGGCTTCAACATTACTGTTTTTGGTATTGTTCAGTTCCAGTTCAGAATCTCCAACCTATATTATTGCGGTGGTAGGAGTGCTGATCTGGTTTTTCCTTCAGAAAGAAAGAACACCATTGATTATTGGATTGTTGGTTTTTGTCATTATCTTTACCTGTTTCTCAACTTCGGATCTTTTCCCGAAATTTGTAAAAGAGAATTATATCATCAAATATTCATTAAAAGCCGTACCTTGTATTGTAATCTGGTTGAGAGTGACTTATGAGCTTCTGACTAAAGATTTTGAGAAAAATTACAGCCTGAATTAATGCATATGAAGAAAATTTCAATTGTAATTCCCGCTTATAACGAAGAAGGAAACGTTGCCATGATCCATCAGAAAATTAAAGAAGTTTTTGATGGTTTAAACAATTATGACTTTGAAATCATATTTGTGAATGATGGCAGCAGAGACAATACTCAACAAAAATTAGAAGAACTTTCCAGTCAGTATGATGAAGTGAAATTCATCGAATTTTCCCGTAATTTCGGACACCAGCCGGCTGTAAAGGCAGGTATGGACAATGCCCACGGAAATGCAGTCATTTCTATGGATGGAGATCTTCAGCATCCGCCGGCGCTTATTCCGGAAATGATTCAGAAATGGGAAGAAGGCTATGATGTTGTTTTTACTTTTAGAACTTATCCTAAAGAGATTTCTTTTTTTAAAAGAAAAACATCAGACTTATTTTACAAGCTTTTATCAAGCCTTTCAGATGTTAACTTAACAAAAGGCGGCGGCTCAGATTTCAGACTATTGGATGCCAGTGCAGTTGAAGTGATGAGAAATTTTAATGAAGACGATCTGTTCCTTAGAGGATTAACGAGCTGGATGGGTTTCAAACAAACAGGAATCGATTTTACTGCAGCAGAAAGACTATCAGGGAAAAGCAGTTACAATCTTAAAAAGATGTTTACTTTTGCCTTTACGGGAATCACTGCTTTCAGTGTAAAACCCCTTTATCTGGCAGCATATCTGGGCTTTTTATTCTCAGCGCTTTCAGTAATCGGATATGGAGCCTACGTAATTCATTCATTTATTGCCAAAACAGAGATTTCCGGTTGGGCATCTTTGATTATGACCATTGTTTTCTTTGGAGGACTTCAGTTGATCATCCTTGGTATCATGGGAATTTATTTAGGTAAAATATTTAAACAGGTGAAAGACAGACCTAATTATATTATTAAAAACAAAAATTTTTAAAATGGTTTTATTGAGTTTTGACATTGAAGAATTTGATATGCCATTAGAATATAAGGGTGAAATTCCCTTTGAAAAGCAGATTTCAATTTCACAGACAGGATTGGAGAGAATCCTCAATATCCTTAAAAAACATAATGCCAACGCTACCTTTTTTTCCACGGTAGTTTTTGCAGAAAACAGCAAACATCTTATTGAAAGGTTGCTACATGAAGGTCATGAGCTGGCCTCTCACACGTGGTTTCATTCAGAATTTGAAGACAAACACCTGAAAGAATCAAGAGAAAGGCTGGAAGGGTTATTTTCCACAAAGGTGACCGGATTAAGAATGCCGAGAATGATGCCGGTAGATGAAAAAGCAGTGGAAGAAGCAGGATACGCATACAATTCCTCCATCAACCCTACATTTTTGCCGGGAAGATATAATAATTTAAAAGTATCAAGAACGTATTTCAAAGAAGGAAATGTAACGCAGATTCCGGCTTCGGTTTCTCCTAACTTCAGAATTCCTTTGTTTTGGCTAAGCTTTCACAATTTCCCTTTGTTTTTCTACAAAAAACTGGCTTCGGACACCTTGAAAAAGGATAATTATCTGAATATTTATTTCCATCCATGGGAATTTGCAGAAATAAAAGATGAAGCTTTTAAACTTCCCGGATTTACGGTAAAAAACTCAGGAAAAGAGATGGTGGAAAGGTTTGACTCGTTTGTAGGCTGGCTGAAAGAAAAAGGCCATACATTCGGCACATTTCAGGAATTTCAAAAACAGATCCAACGATGAAGATTGCCTTTGATGCCAAACGGTTTTTCCACAATACATCCGGCCTGGGAAACTATTCGAGAGATCTTGTAAGAATTCTTTCCGAATATGAACCGGACAACGAATATCTGTTGCTCAACAAAAACAAATCGGAGAGAGGAAAAGAGATTTTTAATCGTCCGAATGTTCATTTTATTGAAACCTCAAAAGGAAACTTTTCACGTCAGCTGAAAATGGGTAAAGATGCCCAAAAGCAGGACGCAGATATTTTCCATGGATTATCTGGTGAACTTCCTTTAAAATGGGATTCAAAACCTATTAAAAAGGTCGTTACCATTCATGATCTGATCTTTGTAAGATATCCGCAGTATTATTCCTTTTTTGACAGGAAAATCCATTTCTGGAAATTCAAAAAAGCCGCTGATACGGCTGACAAAATCATTGCGATTTCAGAACAGACCAAAAGAGATATTATTCAGTATTTAAAAGTTCCTGAATCTAAAATTGAAGTCATTTATCAGGGCTGTCATCATGCTTTTAAAGAACAGCAGTCTCCGGAATTGATGAAAGCTGTCAAAGTGAAATTTAAGCTTCCCGAAAGGTTTGTACTGAATGTTGGAACCATCGAAGACCGCAAAAATCTTCTGAATGTTGTAAAAGCGATCAGCGGAACAGAAATTCCATTGGTTGTGGTGGGAAGAAAGACAAAATACTATCAGAAAATAGAACGTTTTCTGAAAAAGAATAAAATGGAAAAGCAGGTGCTCTTCCTCGAAGGAGTTTCTATGGATGAACTGGCTTGTCTTTATAAACTGGCCGATATTTTTATCTATCCAAGCTTCTTTGAAGGCTTCGGAATTCCTGTCATTGAGGCACTTTTCTCCAAAACGGTTGTTGTTACCAGCAATACCAGCTGTCTGCCGGAAGCGGGAGGAAAAGACTCTGTGTACATCAATCCGGACAATGATCTCGATATTCGCGCCAAACTTAAATTTCTCTGGGAAAATGAATCCGAGAGAAAACGCCGTGAAGAAAAGGGTTTCGAGTTTGTTCAGAAGTTTAATGACGAACCCATTGCAAAGGAGCTGATAAATTTTTATCAAAAAATTCTCTGAAAAAACTTTGCATTTTAAAAATAAATCCTACATTTGCATCATAATTCAAACAATGAAACCAATATTTTTAGCATTACATCATTATCATCATCATCTCTGCTAGACGGAATTGATTGATATAGTATGTGCTAAAATCAAAAATAATTAAAACCGTCTGAGTAAATAGGCGGTTTTTTTGTTTCCTGAATTCTCCTCAGAAATTTCAACAGATCAGTTTTTATTTGCTCGGACCCAAAAAAGGCAAAATGAGTAAATTAAAAATTGCAATTCAAAAAAGCGGCCGGCTGTACGAAGAATCTCTTCAGCTTCTCAAAGACTGTGGAATCTTTGTCAACAACGGTAAAGACCAGCTCAAAGTTTCAGTCGATAACTTTCCGATGGAAATCATGTATCTCCGGAACTCAGACATCCCGCAATACCTGGAAGACGGAGTGGTGGATGTAGCCATTCTTGGCGAAAATCTTCTGGTTGAAAAAGGTAAAAACATCAAAACTATCCAGAAGCTTGGTTTTTCAAAATGCCGTGTTTCACTGGCTGTTCCCAAAGAAATAGAAACGGACGACATCTCTTATTTTCAGGGTAAAAAAATTGCTACCTCTTATCCTAACACCCTCAAAAACTTTTTAGAAAACCAGGGAATTGTATCAGACATTCACGTGATTTCAGGTTCTGTAGAAATAGCCCCTAATATCGGTCTGGCGGACGGAATATGTGATATTGTAAGTTCCGGAAGTACTCTATTCAAAAACGGATTAAGAGAAACGGTTACTTTACTGAAATCGGAAGCTGTGCTGGCTCAAACGCCCCGGTTATCAACTGAAAAAGAAGCCATTCTTGAAAAATTTGTATTCAGAATCAAAGCCGTTTTAAAAGCAAAAAATTCAAAATACATTCTGATGAATGTTCCCAACGAAAAAATACAGAAAGTTGCCGGCGTTCTTCCCGTATTGAAAAGTCCTACGGTGATTCCGCTTGCAGAAGAAGGCTGGAGCAGTATTCATTCTGTGATTGATGAAGAACGTTTCTGGGATGTCATTGACGAACTCAAAGAAAATGGAGCACAGGACATTCTAATTATTCCAATTGATAAAATGGTTATTTAAAAAAATCATAATGATAGATGTTGGTTAACGCAAAGGCGCAATAAAAATGAAGTTGATGCTATTTTAAGACGCAAAGATTTTATCTCCGATAAAATTGAATACCATTTTAAGTCACAAAATTATACTCATGCACTTGCTGAAAATCTTAGATTTTCTTGCGCCTTAAAAAAGTAAAGATTTAAAAAACTTGCGCCTTTGCGTTCATAAAAAAATTGAATTATTAAGGTACCAGGCAGCTGAATAAAATAGCTTCAGCTATGATCTTAATGAAACTTAACAACTTAAAAGAATCTTAATGGTTCAAAAAAAATTAAAAAAGTACAATGAAAATATACAGATATCCCACAAAAGACACCTGGAAAAACCTGGTAAAGCGCCCTGTCTTGGAACAGAAAGAAATTTCAGGTCTGATCACAGAAATATTTGCAGAAGTTGAAAAAAATGGTGATAAAGCTTTAATAGAATTCAACAAAAAATTTGATAAAGCAGAAACCTCAGTCCTAAAAGTTTCTGAAATTGAGATCAAGGAGGCAGAAAATCAGATTCAAGATGAATTAAAGCAAGCCATTCAACAGGCGAAGGAGAATATTTCAACATTTCACGCCTCTCAAAAGCAGGAAATTCAAAAAATTGAAACCACAAAAGGTGTGGTTTGCTGGCGTGAAAATCGTGCTGTAGAGAGAGTCGGGATTTATATTCCGGGAGGAACAGCACCTTTATTTTCTACAGTGTTGATGTTGGCGGTTCCTGCAAATCTGGCCGGATGTAAAGAAATAGTTCTTTGTACACCGCCAGATAAAGATGGTCATATCAATCCTGCAATCCTGTATGCAGCAAAGCTTTGTGGTGTTTCGGAAATCTTTAAAACGGGGGGAGCACAGGCTGTTGCAGCGATGACGTTTGGAACAGAAAGTATTCCTGCGGTGAATAAAATTTTCGGTCCTGGAAACCAGTTTGTCGTAGCGGCCAAAGAATATGCACAACGGTATGGAGTAGCTATTGATATGCCTGCCGGACCAAGTGAAGTTCTTGTGATTGCAGATGAACAGGCTGTTCCTGAATTTTGTGCGGCAGATCTTCTTTCGCAGGCAGAGCACGGAAGTGACAGTCAGGTGGTTTTCATTACGACAGATCTTAAAGTGCTGGAAGAGACGGTAGAAGCTGTTGAGCAGCAAATCAAAGAATTACCAAGAAATGAATTCGCAGGTCAGGCCTTGGAAAACAGCTCTTTTTTTTTGATCAATACGCTGGAAGAGGCTCTTAAGTTCAGCAATCTTTATGCTCCTGAACACCTTATTCTGGCCATCAATGATTTTGAAAAATATATTCCGATGATTGAGAATGCAGGTTCGGTTTTCCTTGGAAACTATTCCTGTGAGAGTGCAGGAGATTATGCTAGCGGAACGAATCACACGCTTCCTACCAATGCCTATGCCAAGAATTACAGTGGCGTATCGCTGGATAGTTTTGTGAAGAAAATAACATTCCAGCAACTTTCAAAAGAAGGGCTTCAGAATTTAGGAAAAACAATAGAACTCATGGCGGAAGCAGAAGGGCTGTTTGCTCACAAAAATGCAGTATCAATAAGATTAAAATGATAAATGTTGAAAAACGAGAAACCATAAAACCATTTGAAAAATAAAGGTTCTAGACTTAATGGTTTAAAAGTAGTTTTAAATAAACAATACAATGAAAAATAACAGTATCAAAACACTCGTAAGAGAAAATATATTACAATTACAACCCTACATCAGTTTCAGGGACCATAATGAATTTAATGCTCCTGTCATGCTGGATGCGAATGAAAGTCCGTTCGGGGAATGCAACCGCTACCCGGATTCTACTCAGAAAAAGCTTAAAACCAAGCTTGCAGAGCTTAAAAACCTTTCACCTTCACAGATCGCCATAGGAAACGGAAGTGACGAGCTGATAGATCTTATCATTAAAATTTTCTGTGAGCCTAAAAAAGATGCCATTCTGATGATGAATCCGTCTTTCGCGATGTATGCTTTCTATGCGGCCATCAATGAAAATAAAGTTCTGAAACTGGATCTGGATGAAAACTTTGAAATCGTAAAAGATAACTTCTTAAAGATGGCAGATGATTCTTCGCTGAAGATTTTCTTTTTATGTTCTCCTAATAACCCTACCGGAAACAGTGTGGATGATATTGAATTTTATCTTCAGAATTTCAATGGCATTGTCGTGGCGGATGAAGCATATATTGAATTTTCAGGAAAAAAATCAAGTCTGGAGCTGTTGGATCAATATTCCAATCTGATTGTATTGCAGACGTTTTCCAAAGCTTGGGGAATTGCCGGAGCAAGAGTAGGAATGGCTTATGCATCTGAAGAGATTATCCGCTTTATCAATACTGTAAAAGCGCCTTATAATGTGAATGTTCTGAGCCAGGAGTTGATTTTAAAAACGCTGGAGGATAAAAACAGACTTCAGGGAAACGTAAACCGTATTCTGGAAGAGAGAACATGGCTAAAACAGCAATTTGAAGGAATTCAATGTATTTCCAAAGTTTTTTCAACCGATGCCAATTTCTTTCTGATCAGAATAGATAATGTGGATCGTGTATACAGAAAAATGCTTGAAGAAGAGATTTTAACCAGCAGAAGAGATCCTGTGATTCCCGGATGTATCAGGATTAATGTGGGAAACCGTGCCGAAAATGAAAAATTAATTAACCTTTTAAAAGGAATATAATCTAGCTTGCCAAAAATATAACCATTAAGAAAGATAAGATCATAAGAAAAGTTAAGATTCATCGGGATGAATAAAATTCAAGCTAAATTAATAGCTTCAGCTATGTTCTTACTGCTTCTTAACCACTTAAAAAAGCTTAATGGTTAAAAATAATTTATAAAAAAAATATGAAAAAAGTACTCTTTATAGACCGCGACGGAACGTTAATTATTGAACCGCCTGCAGATTTTCAGGTAGATTCTCTGGAAAAGCTTGAGTTTTATCCGGGAGTTTTTCAAAACCTTGCAAAAATTGTCAATGAATTAGATTATGAATTGGTAATGGTAACCAATCAGGATGGGTTAGGAACTGAAAGTTTTCCTGAAGAAGATTTTATAAAACCACACGAAAAAATGTTGCTGGCATTTAAAAATGAAGGGATCATTTTTAGTGATATTTTGATTGACAGAAGCTTTGAATCCGAAAATCTTCCCACCAGAAAACCAGGAGTTGGAATGCTTGGAAAATATATTTATGGGAATTACGACCTTGAAAATTCCTATGTAATTGGTGATCGAAGTACGGATATTCAACTTGCTAAAAATCTTGGATCTAAAGCTATTTATCTTAACAAAAACTTCAATGAGGAGGCGGAGCTGTCTGCAACGCGATGGTCAGAAATCTATCAGTTCTTAAAATCCGGAATGAGAAAGGCTAAAGCTTCCAGAAAAACCAATGAGACTGATATTGAAATTGAGGTCAATCTTGATGGAAACGGAAAATCAGATATTTCAACGGGGCTTCACTTCTTTGATCACATGCTGGATCAGATTGCCAGACACGGAAATATGGATCTTACGATTAAAGTGAACGGAGATCTTGCCGTAGATGAACACCACACGATAGAAGATACCGGAATTGTGCTGGGAGAAGCTATTTTAAAAGCCTTGGGAAAGAAAAAAGGTATTGAGCGATACGGTTTCCTGCTTCCGATGGATGACTGTCTTTCTCAGGTGGCTATCGATTTCGGCGGAAGACCGTGGCTGGTGTGGGATGCTCCGTTTAAAAGAGAAAAAATTGGAGACATGCCTGCGGAAATGTTTTTTCACTTCTTTAAATCCTTTACTGATGCTTCAAAATCCAATCTGAATATCAAAGCAGAAGGGGATAACGAACACCACAAAATTGAATCCATTTTTAAAGCCTTTGCAAAGGCTGTTAAAATGGCAGTGAATCAATCAGATACTAATTACAGTCTGCCTTCTACAAAAGGAAGTTTATAAATATGATCGCCATAATAAAATACAACGGAGGAAACGTAAATTCCGTTCAGAATGCCCTCAACAGACTGAATGTTGATTCCGTGGTCACCGATGATCCCGAACAGATTTTAAAAGCTGACAAAGTGATCTTTCCGGGCGTGGGAGAAGCTTCATCAACCATGAAACTGCTGAAAGAAAAAGAGCTTGATCTGTTGATTCCTGGTCTTACACAGCCGGTTTTAGGAATATGCCTGGGTATGCAGCTGATGTGCGGGGAAAATGAAGAAGGAGATACCGAAGGAATGGGGATTTTTGATATCAATGTCAGAAAGTTTCCGGCAAAGGATATTGTTCCCCATATGGGCTGGAATACCGTTTCCGGGCAGACTTCGCCACTGTTTTCAGGAATTGAAAAGAGTAGTGATGTGTATTTCGTTCACAGCTATTATTGTGAACTGTCAGACTATACAACATCTGTTTGTGATTATATCCTGCCTTTCAGTGCTTCTTTGCAGAAAGACAATTTCTATGCAGTACAGTTTCACCCGGAAAAATCGGGAATAGTGGGAAATCAGATTGTTAAGAACTTTATAAATTTATAATCATGAAAATAATTCCGGCTATTGATATTATCGACGGGAAATGTGTCCGTTTGTCAAAAGGAGATTACAATACAAAGAAAATATACAATGAAGATCCTGTAGAAGTGGCAAAAGAGTTTGAAAGCTTTGGGATTCAATACCTTCATTTGGTGGATCTTGATGGGGCGAAATCAAAGCATATTGTCAACCAGAAAGTTCTGGAAAATATTGCCCGTTCTACTTCGCTGCATATCGACTTTGGAGGAGGGCTAAAAACTCAGGAAGATATTGAAACCGCTTTTAATTCCGGGGCAAAGCAGATCACTTTAGGAAGTATTGCCGTTCAGGATCCTGAATTTTGTTTTGGAATGATTGAAAAATATGGAGCGGAGAAGATCATTTTGGGTGCAGACTGTGAAAACAGAAAGATTAAAACATCCGGATGGCTGGAAGAAAGCGCTTATGATATCATTGATTTTATCCTTCAGTATCAGGAAAAAGGAATACAGACCGCTATTTGTACTGATATTGCAAAAGACGGTATGCTGGAAGGTCCTTCAACAGGTCTTTATATTGAAATTTTATATAAAACATCTGTTCAGCTGGTAGCAAGCGGCGGTATTTCAGGCATTGCTGATGTCTATAAGATGAAGGATATCGGCTGTGCGGGAACAATCATTGGAAAAGCAATTTATGAGGGAAAAATAAGTTTACAACAACTTCAAAATTTTATTGAAAATGCTTAAGAAAAGAATTATCCCATGTCTGGATATTAAGGATGGAGCGACTGTAAAAGGTGTTAACTTTGAAGATCTAAAAAGTGCCGGAGATCCGGTAGAACTTGCCAAAAAATATGAGCAGGAAGGAGCTGATGAGCTTGTTTTTCTGGATATTACCGCCACAATTGAGGATAGAAAAACATTTGTAGAGCTGGTAAAAGAGATCGCAAAAGAATTGAGTATCCCTTTTACAGTAGGAGGCGGGATTTCGTCTGTAGAGGATGTGAGAAAACTTTTGGAAGCAGGTGCAGACAAGATCAGCATCAATTCTTCAGCCGTAAAAAATCCGGGTCTTATTTCTGATCTGGCCCAAGAATTCGGAAGCCAGTGTGTTGTGGTAGCCATTGATACAAGACTGGTGGAAGATAAAGATCTTGTTCATATCAAAGGAGGAAGGGAAGCCACAGCACTTTTAACGATGGAATGGGCTCAAGAAGCAGCAGCATTAGGAGCAGGTGAAATATTGCTGACTTCCATGGATGGTGATGGTACAAAAAACGGTTTTGATATTAGGATTACAAAGCTGGTTTCAGAAAATATAAGCATTCCGGTGATTGCTTCCGGAGGCGCTGGTAACATTGATGATTTTGTTAAAGTATTTAATGAAACAAAAGCTACAGGAGGATTGGCAGCCAGTATTTTTCATTTTAATGAAATAGGGATTCAGGATTTAAAACAACAGTTAAAAACTCAAAAAATTCAAATACGATGAAAATAGATTTTAATAAAGATAATGGCCTTGTGCCTGTGGTTATTCAGGACAACAGAACATTGCAGGTTTTGATGCTGGGCTACATGAACGAGGAAGCTTTTGAAAAAACACAGGCAGAAGGAATTGTTACTTTTTTCAGCCGTTCCAAAAACAGACTCTGGACAAAAGGTGAGGAATCGGGTAATTTTTTAACGGTAAAAAGTATTGACATCGACTGTGATCAGGATACCATTTTAATTAAAGCCGTTCCGAAAAATGTGGTTTGCCATACAGGAAGTTTTAGTTGTTTCGGGGAAAAGAATACTAAAGGATTTCTGTATGAACTGGAAGAAAAAATCTCTCAGAGAATAGATACGAAGGCTGAAGACTCATATACTTACTCATTATATCAGAGAGGAATCAATAAAATGGCTCAAAAAGTAGGCGAGGAGGCCGTAGAATTGGTTATAGAAGCAAAAGACAATAATGATGATCTCTTTAAAAACGAAGCTGCAGATCTGCTGTATCACTTTTTAATTTTATTGAAAGCCAAAGGATTTTCAATGGGGGAAATTGAAGAGATTCTTAAAATCAGGAATAAATAAACAACTTTTTTCAACTGTAACAAAAGTAAATATCAAGCCACTAATCCTTCGGAAACGAATATCTATGAAATTAAAATTAACCTTACTTGCAGTTTTGTTTGTTCAATCTGCTTTTGCCCAGAAAAACTGTAACGAACTTTATTCTCAGAAATTTACTAAGCAGCAGCTGGAGCAGGATGTAGACTTTATTAAGGCAAAAATAACCAATGCACACGTCAATCCCTATACAGAAATTTCAAAATCAGAATTTGAAAAAAAATATACAGATATCCGTAATTCTCTGAAAGATGGCATGACGCAGAAGGATTTTTATTACCTAGCAAAGCCTTTGATTGTCACATTGAACGACGAACATAGCTCAATGTCTGACTTTTGCGTTACTGACAGCATTAGAAAAAGCATGAAAGTTTTACCGTTGAAATTCAAATATGAAAATGGCAAAATGCTTCTTACGGAAAACTATTCAGACAGTAAACCTACTATTGGTGACGAAGTGATTTCGCTGAATACTATACCAATTCATGAAGTCCTGGAGACCTGTGCCCAGACTATTCCGGGCGCTAAAGAAGAACGAATACCCATAGCCGTTGATCGGTTTTGGATAATGATTAATAAGTACTGTTACTTTATCACAGATGACTACAACCTGAAGTTTAAAAGCGGTCTGCAAACAGTGGTTAAAAGTATTTCTCTGGAACAGCTGAAAGCCAATGCTTCAAAGTCTCAGCCTAAGAAAAAAGAAGATTTTAAACCTCTTGATTATAAAAAAATAAAGGATTATGCTTATTTAACAGTCAATACTTTTGATGACAGAAATACATTCACTCTGGAAGAATGGAAAACAAAATTGGACAGTATTTTCAGCCAGATCAAAAAAGACAAAGCCCAGAAGCTAGTCATTGATGTTCACAACAATTCCGGAGGAAATTCTGCCGTTGGAAATTTACTTATTAACTATTTTTCAGATAAAACGTATTATACTTATCAGGGAAAATTTAAAAAAAGTAAAGAGTACGCTGATTATTTAAAAGCAAACAATAAAGAATCTGCAGAATATAGCAAAATAAAAGATGGTGATTACTATCCGATCCGTTCTCGTTCTGTAACAGCGGATGAAAATCCGTTGCGATTCCATGGGAAGACTTATATCATTGTTGGAAAAAATACATTTTCCAGTGCTATGATGTTCAGCGTCATGGTTTTGGATGACAAATTGGCAGAAGTAGTAGGTGAAGCACCTGAAAGAGGACATCCCAATCATTTTGGTGAACTGATTAGCTTTCAGACTCCCAACACCAAACTTGATTTCCTTTTTGGGGTCAAGGAATGGATCAGGCCGGCAGGAAATATATTACCTAACAAGCTTATCCCTATAAAAGTTATTGATTTAAATAACAAAACAAGAGAACAGATTGTTGAAGAGCTTTAAAATTCTATGTGTTGTATTTAATGCATAAAAACAAAACAGCAGGAATAGAATAACCCTGCTGTTTTTTATTATCAATGAATTGATTTCTTATCTTTCAATCATAATATTCTTAACAAGGGTTTCTTCACCCACTTTCAAAACTCCAACATAGACTCCGTTCTGAAGGGATGAAACATTAACCTTTCTTTCGTTATTGACTTTTAAAAGTGACCTTCCCAAAGAATTGCTGATTTCAAAGCTGAAATCCATTCCCTTAAAATCCGGTAAGTCAATATTAATTAGATTATTGGCTGGATTAGGGTAGATCTTTACAGCTTCCAGTGAATTTTTTGATGCGGGTTTGCTCATGGTAGTGGATGCTGCTGCAAAATGCTGTAAAGCACCAACGGTTGCTTTTCCGATCTTGTATACATAAACAGGATCCATGTTGGTGAAAGTATCCTTAGAGCTGTGAGGGTAAGTGCTTCTTATCCTTTCAAAAAATCCGGTAATCACTTCACCTTTCTGTTCGAAAGGAATATAATCCGTATCAGCTGCCGGATCTACGGCAGTCAGAAGAGGTGAGTAGAGTGCTGTACAATTTCTCAGTTGTTGTGTGACAGCTGCAGAAGCTGCATTATTACTGGATACTCCTCCCTGATCTTCATCACAATATACGGTGGTATTATTATTTCCTTTCACGCCGCCTACCTGATCCAGATTGAAAACCAGTTTGATATCCAATTTGCGGACACCTCCCTGATATACTACATTGTTCACATAATGGCTGCTTCCTTTTAGCCCTTGTTCTTCCCCGGAAAAATGAATGAACTTTATAGAATATTCAGTAGGAACATTTCTCAGAATTCTTGCGGCTTCCAGTATAATTGAAGTTCCGCTGCCATTATCATTCACTCCCGGGCCATAAATGGTATCGAAATGTCCGCAGATAATAACATATTTGTTAGGATAAAGCGTTCCGGTTTTGGTAATAATTAAATTTTTCGAACTGGTGCTTCCAAAGGTAAAAGGACTTTCTTCTATCTGGCTGGCCGTATAACCGTAAGAAAGATACTTGTTTTTGATCCAGTTCAATGTATTGGTATTCGCTACTGAACCTGTTGTTTTTACCCCTAAATTACTAAACTCCTGAAGATTGGTGGTGATATTGGTTTGGGTAACCATATCTGCTCTGTCTTTGTAAGCCTGAATAAAAGTTTGAGCTGCAATGCTCTGCATTATCAATGCTGAGCATAAAAGTGTTGTGAATTTTTTCATATATAATATTATTTGGTGACACGAATGTAGTAAATAAATCACAACGAAGTGTTTAATGTGTTAAAATAAAATAATATTTATTATGAATATCATATTAATTATCGTAATTGCCTTATGAATAGTATAATGCAGTTCTGGTAAAAAAAAGACCTTTGAATAGCTTCAAAAGTCTTTTTTTCGTATTGTATACTGGTTTATCTTTCAATCATCACTTTTCTGACAACCTTTTGATCTCCAATTTTTAAAATTCCGATATAAGCTCCGTTTTCCAGGCCTGAAGCATTAATACTTGTTTCATTGTTTCTCCTGAAAATGGAACGCCCCTGAAAATCCGTGATTTCAAAAGTGAAATTTTTAATTCCGGAGTCCGGAAGTTCAATATTGATAACATCTTTTACAGGATTGGGGTAAATTTTCACACTTTCCAACGTATTTTTTCCTGCGGTTTCATTCGTCCCTAATGTGCCGGTGGCAACCGCGAAATGCTGCAATGCTCCCACAGAGGCTTTTCCTATTTTATAAATATAAACAGGATCTGTGTTGGCAAAAGTATCATTCACTGTATGTGGATAGGTACTTCTTATTCTTTCAAAAAAACCTGTGATCACTTCGCCTTTTTGTTCAAAAGGAATATAATCCGTATCAGCAGCCGGATCTACGGCAGTCAGAAGAGGAGAGTAGAGCGCTGTACAGTTTCTCAGTTCCTGAGTTACAGCAGCCGAAGCGGCATTGTTTGTTGAAAGTCCGCCCTGATCTTCATCACAGTAAACGGTATTGTTGTTATTTCCCATAACACCGCCTACCTGGTCGAGATTAAAAACAAGTTTAATATCCAGAACACGAACACCACTTTGGTAAGCCACATTGTTGACATAATGTTTGCTTCCCAGAAGTCCTTGCTCCTCCCCGGAAAAATGAATGAATTTTATAGAATATTCAGTCGGAACATCCTTCAGAATCCTTGCTGCTTCAAGAATGATAGACGTTCCGCTTCCGTTATCATTGATTCCCAGGCCGGTGATACTGTCGAAATGTCCGCAGATGATTACATATTTATTGGGATATACCGTACCTGTTTTGGTAATAACCAGGTTTTTAGAATTATAACTTCCTGCAGTGAAAGGATCTTCTGTTATCTGGCTGGCTGTATATCCGTAAGAAAGATACTTGTTTTTGAGCCATGTCAATGCATTGGCATTAGCTGGTGAACCCGTGGTTTTCACCCCTAGATTAGCAAATTCCTGAAGGTAAGTGGTAATATTGGTTTGATTTACCATATCCGCCCTGTCCTGATAAGCCTGAATGAAACTTTGAGCTCCAATACTTTGCATAGCAACAGAAGCGAATAAAAAAGCAGCGATTTTTTTCATTTGATGAGAGTAATGCTGAATATTCCAGAATGCAACAGATGCAGAATATCCGTCAGACATTATTGATTAATGATAATTTTTTTTGTGGTATTTCCTTTATCGGTTGTAACAGTAAAAGTATAAGCCCCGTTTGTTAATCCTGAAGTATTTATTTTGTCCTGGTTTTCAAGTGATAACACAGTATTTCCTGACATGTCGTTGACTTCAACTTTGAAGTGTTTTACTTTCTCCTGAAATTCCACAGTCACAAGATCTTTAGCCGGATTAGGATAAAACCTGATGGCTTCTGTTGAGTGTTGTGCTGTATCTTTAGTACTTAAAAGATTGCTGGTTGTAGAGGCAACGGCAAAGTGCTGTAAAGCTCCCACAGCTGCTTTTCCTACATTGAAGACATATACAGGATCCAGGTTGGCAAAAGTATCACTTACCGTATGTTCGTTTTCACTTCTCAAATATTCGTAGAATCCGGTAATGGTGTATCCTTTCGCCTCAAAAGGCATATAATCGGAGCTGTAAGCATACGAAAGATTCGTCTGAAGAGGAGAGTAAAGGGTAGTACAGTTCATCAGTTCCTGTGTTACAGCAGTAGAGGCTGCATTGTTGGAAGACACCCCACCAGTATCTCTTTCGCAGGTAATCGTATTGTTGTTATTTCCAATAAGCCCGCCTACCTGGTCAATATTTAAAACCAGTTTTATATCCAGAACCTGACTGCCATTCTGATAAGCTACATTATTTACATAATGGTTACTTCCCACAAGCCCCTGTTCTTCCCCGGAAAAATGAATAAATTTGATAGAATATTCCGTGGGAACATTTTTCAATATTCTTGCTGCTTCAAGAATAATGGAAGTTCCGCTGCCATTGTCACTTACCCCGGGACCTACAATCGTATCGTAATGTCCGCAGATAATAACATATTTGTTGGGGTATACTGTTCCTGTCTTGGTAATAATTAAATTTTTTGAAGTGCTGCTTCCGTAGGTAAAACTATCTTCAGACATATTATTGACAGTATATCCGTAGGAAAGGTATTTATTTTTAAGCCAGTTTAAAGCGTTATTATTAGCTGTTGTACCTGTTTTTTTAATACCAAATCCCGCAAATTCCTGAAGGTTTGTACTAATATTGGTTTGGGTAACCATATCTGCTCTGTCCTTATAAGCCTGAATAAAACTTTGTCCACTCATATTCTGAAGTGCAATTGAACTGAGCAAAAGAGCCGCAACTTTTTTCATTTTTAATACTTTCTTTAGAGATTGCTAATATAACAATTAATCATTATTTATTGTTAATTATTAACTGGGATAGTGTTAATTTGTTTGATTTATCAATAATAATTTAACTTTTTATTAAATTTATTATTGTGTTAGATTAGAATTCGCTAAATAAATAAAATTTAGGTAAATTTTTCTTTATTATTGAATATGTTTAATGATAAATTCATCTTTTGTGAATTCTATCTCATAAAGTTTACTGTTGATATGGCAATTAGAATGGAATTTACCATATAAGAAATTGAAAAGTATATAACAAAAAAATCCCGGGAAAACCCGGGACTTATATTGATAACAAAATCTATTCTACATTATTTTACTTGATCTACAACAGCTTTGAAAGCTTCAGGGTGATTCATTGCTAAATCTGCTAAAACTTTTCTGTTAAGTTCGATGTTGTTCTTTTTAAGAGCTCCCATAAATTGAGAGTAAGACATTCCGTGCTCTCTGGTTCCCGCGTTGATACGAGTGATCCAAAGTGCTCTGAAATTTCTCTTTTTCTCTTTTCTACCACGGTAAGCATATTGCATTGCTTTTTCTACCGCGTTTTTAGCTACAGTCCAAACGTTCTTTCTTCTTCCGAAATAACCTTTAGCGTGCTTAAAAATTTTCTTTCTGCGAGCTCTTGAAGCTACGGCATTTACTGATCTTGGCATAATTTAAATTGTTTTTTTGAAAAGGGCGGCAGTGTTATTGCTCTTATTTGCACCGTTTCAGGGTTAAAATTGTGAATTTGTTTGAATTCTTATAAACCGAATATAGATTTATAAAAACTACTTAATTGCTAATTGACGTTGAACGCTTTTCTCATCCACTTTAGCTACGTAAGAAGTAGACGTAAGATTTCTCTTCTGCTTAGTTTCTTTCTTAGTTAAGATGTGGCTTTTGTAAGCGTTTTTTCTTTTGATCTTACCTGTTCCGGTAAGAGCAAAACGTTTCTTAGCACCTGATTTCGTTTTTAATTTTGGCATTGTTTTGCTTTTTTATTGTTTTTGTTATCAATATCTGTTTTGGCTACTCCTAAAGACATTAGGAATAATAGTGTGCAAAATTACGAAAAAAAAGTGATACACGAAAGGAATTTTTAATGTATATCAACAGGAAGGTCTTTTGGGTTGAATTATAAAGGCAAACCCCATATCAATACGGATTTGCCTTCAATGCTATACGTTCATAAAGACGTAATGATGTTCTTATTCTTATTATGATTTAAAAAACTCCAGAAGATCTCTGTTGATGGTTTCAGCCTCTGTAGTTGGCATTCCGTGCGGGAATCCGGGATAGGAAATCAGTTTCCCGTTTTTAAGAAGGGTAGCAGCTACCTTGCCTGTTGTTTCAAAAGGTACAATCTGATCATCTTCGCCATGCATTACCAATACCGGAACTTCTACGCTTTTAAGATCCTCGGTGAAATCTGTCTCAGAGAATGCTTTCACACAATCATAATGTGCTTTGATAGAACCATTCATACCTTGTCTCCACCAGTTTCTCTGGATTCCTTCTGAAACTTTGGCTCCTTCTCTGTTGTACCCATAAAAAGGGAAGGTAATATCGATGAAGAATTGCTGTCTGTGTTTTGCGGTATTGTTTCGGATATCATCAAAAACGGAAATAGGAACTCCATTCGGGTTATTCTCATTCTTAACCATAATAGGTGTTACTGCACTTACCAGAACGGCTTTTGCAACTCTTCCGTTACCATGTTTTGCTACATACCTGATCACTTCACCACCGCCTGTAGAATGTCCTACGTGGATTACATCCTTCAAATCCAAAGCTTTAACAATTTCTGCTACGTCAGAAGCATAAGTATCCATATCATGTCCGTAAGGAGTCTGTTCGGATCTTCCGTGGCCTCTTCTGTCATGAGCAATTACTCTGTAGCCCTGTTCTAAAAAGAAGAACATTTGTGCATCCCAGTCATCACTCGATAATGGCCATCCGTGGTGAAAGAAAACCGGCTGTCCTTTCCCCCAATCTTTGTAATAAATTTCTGTTCCGTCTTTTAATGTAAATGTGCTCATTGTTTCTTTTTTTAATATTAATAAATAGTGTGCTTGATTTTTATAATCACAAATGTAGATAGAAAATCTTCAGAATACCTTGATCTAAGATAATAATTGATTAAAAATTTGTTAACAATAGTAATGTATTGTCAACACTCTTCAAAGAGCAAATGAATTGAAAATCCTTTTGTTATAAAGAAAAACACTCAAAAAAGTAAGGCAACATACAATATACCTGATAATAGGGATTGCAGTATTTGACTGTTCTCTCTAATATTGACGATGAATATGAAACATACAATTCAGGCAGGTTTGATCATTTCTATGTTCAGTCGAACCTGCTGAACTTATTGTTAACCTGTAAATTTAGACCCTTATGCTTTCATCTGCAGACCTACACCTGGAAAGAGCTTTATTTTTTGCTGTCTTAATTATATTTTTTGGAGCAGGATTCCTGTGCACGCTGATTACTTTCATTATCAATTTTATACAAAAGAAAGATAAAAAAGCCGTGTATTACCTTCTTATATTTCTTATTTCCGGCCTTATCGGAGTAGTTTTAACTGCATTTTATTGTTACATGATCCTGTTTGAACAGGCCGAAACCTACAGGCCATAAAGAAGATGTGATGCATTATAATATGAAACAGACTAAATTAAAAACCACTGATATCAGGGATGTTTTTATACTGTCTCTATTTTTATATTTGGCCTAAAAATCTAATAAAGATAAAACGGTTAAATCTCTCCGGATAAACAATAATTTATAACTTTTATAGCTTTCTTTTTCACACCCGATTCAACGATAAATTCTTATTTCGAATAAACACTAAAAAACTATGGGTAAAAACACTAGCCAGATACAATGGAGTGAGGAAGAAGCTGTAAAAGTAATATTGCTGCGTATATTTGTAATTTGCAGCTGCTCGGGAGGCAACCTTAGGTAACAGGGAATGCTGTAATGCTTTCCGATATGTTAAAATTGAATGAATGGCACACCGGATTTATTTATACAATTACGATCAAAAAACAAATCAGACATTCGATTCCTATCTGGGCGAGTGGAATTATGAAATTCCATTATTGCTGTATCCTCTGCTGGCAGAAGATATCAAAGTGGAAGGCGTTGAATTTTTCTCCGATAAAAACCAGGGAATTGTTCAGCTGCGTTATTTTTTCAATCTGCTGGCAGATAATTATCAGCTGCATTACAAGAAGGCTTATTATGAACCCGTTAATAAAATGTTCGAGTTTCTGGAAGCTTTACCTTACGACACTTTTGTATTGAATGCAACAGATGTTTTCAATATGAACGAAGAAGAACATACGGTACAGGCAAAGGAATGGCTGGTAGAAATTCAGCAGAAAAGCAAGCTGTATAAAAAGGCTGTTAAAGCCCGGAATCTTTCGCTGCTGGATTCCTTGTTCTCACAGACAGGGTATTCCTCATTTCTTGAAATTTTACAAACCGGCTGGATTAATTACGGATTGGGATATTTTGAAGAGCTTGCCTATAAAAAAGCGGCATCTTCTGTATTTGAAGAGAACGCGAAATTCGGCCTTAAAGATGCAAAAGGTGCTGTTTTAGCTCCTGCGGTTTATGACGATATTTTTGAAGCAGATGATTACTACAATATATCGGTAATTCAAAAAGGGGCTTTGTTCGGTTACCTGCAAAGTGATGGAAAAGAATGGGTTTCTCCGGTATATGAAGATGCTTTTGACGTATTCGATTTTGGACAGGAACCTTTAGGCGAAGTAAAGGTGAATGGCAAATCAGGGATTTTAAAAATCTATTCAAACACATGGATGGTTCCTGCGGAATACGATGCCATCGAAAGAACAGGCTATGGATTCTTTGGGGTAGAAAAAGACGGCAAATTCGGAGTTTACAGCGATGAAAACGGACTGGTTATCCCTGTTGAAAGCGAAAACCCTTATGAATATGATTATTTCCCTGAATTATTTTTCACCAGACAAAAAGGTACCGGCAAACGAAAATATTATACGAAAGAAGGAAACTATCTCGGAGACTTTTTAGAAGGCAGCATCTCAAAAGCAAGTACCTGTTTCTGGGTCAAGCCGAACAAATTTGACAAGAAAGGCAGATTGATTGACGAGAAAGGCCGCCTCATTATAGACGAAGCAGATCAGATGATCTTAATTGATAATTATGAAACTCTTGCTGTTCGCAAAGACAAAAGCTGGAAGATCTATCATGCTTTAAAACACCAGTTTCTGCTGGAAAATGAATCTGTTAGTAAAGTAAAAGCAGAATCCAATAGATATAGAAATAATGTCTTTATCCTGGAAACCAACGTAGGATCAGGACTTTTTGATGCAGGTAATGGCAATTGGTTAATCATTCCCCAGCCGGAAATTAAGCAGATTCACTATCTGGAAAATGGATTTTTATCGGTTCAAAAAAATGAAGGGTATCAATTTTTCGATTTTGAGAATGGTCTGTCAGCCCAATTGTATGATTATATTTCCAATCCTTTGAATTACAGAACAGAAGAAGGTTTATTGTTTCTGTATCAGGGTGAAAATATGTTGAGGATGCATGAAGACAGAAGCATTCACCGGGTAGAGGCTTCCGAATATGGTGCCGTTTATCTGGACCGGTATTCATTCCGGGGAAAAGATCTGGAATACTTTACTTCCTTTTATAACCGTTGGAAAAGCCAGACGGGTAAGAACGCCGAACAATTTATGGAGGTTGGAACGATTAAAAAAATGGCTTTTGACGAAAAGAAAAACCAGAATTACCACGAAGCACTTCGTCTTTTTGAGTTATCTGCCCAAAAGGGTGACATGGATAGCCTGGTAGAAATAGGGCTACTGCTTACGGATCCTGAAATAGAATCATTATTTGATCCGCAAAGAGGCATTGCATATTACGAAAAAGCAGCACAACGAAACCATCCTGTAGCCTGGAACAATATCGGTGCTTTATACCACAACGGAATAGGGTATTCTTTTAATATCAAAAAAGCAATTGAGGCCTATGAAAAGAGTGCTGAGCTTAGTGACGAAATGGCTCTTGTCAACCTGGGTGATCTCTATTATTTTGGACAACACGTGAAGCAGGATTACAATAAAGCTTTGGATTTTTATCAGAAAGCTGAGAAAAAATACGCCTACAATTACGATAAAATCTCAGAAATCTATTACCAGTTAAGAGACTATAAAAACCTTTTGGTGTACTTAAAAAAAGACTATGATCAATCTTATTCCGGGATTTATTACGGCATTATCTACGAACACGGTATGGGAGTAAAAACGGATCTGAAGAAAGCCATTAAGTATTATGAGCAGGCCAATATTTACAGTGCCTACGAATATGCAACTCAACGTTTGATGTATTATTATGGTGAAGATCCGGCCTTTAAAAATGAAAAGAAATACCTGAAGTGGAGTGCTTTTGCTGAAAAGCATGGTTTCGAAACAGATTAGCAGGGATTTACCTATATTTACGTTCCTTAATGGAATGCAATTTAATAAAGATAAGGGTTTGATGCACAGGTTATTACTTATATTTACTTTACTTATTTGTCCGTTTTTTGTTCAGGCACAGGATGTTTTAAGCAAATTAGAAAGAGAATACAGCCATGCCTCAAACAATACGGCAGAACAGCTCAACCTGGCTCCCAAGTACGCTACAGCATTATTTTTTCATAATCTTAAGCCCAAATCTTACCAGATTTTAGATACTAATATTTCCCTTGCTGCAAGACAGGCGGATGGAAAGTATGCCACAATTTTGTACGCGGTGCAGGCCATGAATTACCGGCTGGATAATAAAACCGCGGAGTCTTCAAAAAGCCTCGATATGGCAAAGGCCTACAGCTTAAAAACGAATAGTAATGAAGCAAAAGGTTATGTACAATACGCAAAAGGCTGGATTCTGGTACGTAATAATAAAACGACCGATGCTGTCGCTGCTTACCTGAAAGCGATCGAATATTATGAAAACTCACCAACCACTTCCACACTATATGGAAGATTGGGTAATGCAGCCAAGGAATTATCTGCCATTTATTCTGACCTGAATGAATATCAGCTGGAAGAAAAATACAGCAAACAATTTCTATTGTTAGCTTCCAAACAAAATGATCCCAATCTTATCTTTGATGCTTACATGCGGATGGGCTACGTATATGAACAAAAATATACACAGGAGCCATCCAATACAATGTTTCGAAATAAAACAGAACAGTATTATTTACAGGCTATTGCTACTTTTAATAAAAATAAAGATGCGATGCTTAGCAGAAACAGCCTCTCATATGCTGCCATCAATTTAGCTAATTTATATACTGGGTTTGACAGTAATAAAGCTATGCAATATGCGCAGTTAGCCAATAAAGTGAGCCTGGAGATTGGTGATGCTATTCACATTGCTTCTTCCTTTGGAATTCTGGCAGAATTGGCATTGCAGGATAAAAATTATGATTTAGCCAAATCTTATTTTCTGAAAGCCTCCGTGGAAATTGGGAAAAGCCCGGTAAGAAATCATATGATAGAACTGTCTATCCTTGAATCTCTATCCAGAATTAGTGAAGAGCAGGGCAATTATAAAGAAGCACTGACTTATTATAAAAGCTATGTTGATCAATACAAGAGCATTTACGATCAGGAAAAACTGGATATCACCAAAAGATTAGAATCCCAGTTTGATAAAGAACGGCAGGAACAGAAATACATCAAGCTACAGCTCGAAAGCGACAAGAAAGCTCAGGAAATTAAGCTTATTAATATTTTGCGTGCACAGCGTGAACAGGTTTACAACAACCTAAAATTGGTAGAAGAAAACCAACGTGAGCGACTGAAATTTTCAGAACTTGAATCCGAGAAAAAAGAACAGCAGCTTCGTTTGGCAAAACTGGAAACCCAACAGAAGAATAACGATATTAATACCTTTAAAAAGCTTCTGGCGTTCAAGGAAAAGATCAATACGTACTACATTTTTTTTATTATCTTTTTCATCGTCTTGATCCTCTTGTTGCTGTATGCCTATAAACAACGTGCCAGGTCTATTAAACGAAGAGACGAATTGCATGCTTTAGCCATGGAACAGGAAAAACAAAACTCGAAAATATCTACCCTTACTGCATTGCTTGAAGGGCAGGAGCAGGAGCGTGGCCGTCTGGCCCGTGATCTCCATGACGGACTGGGAGGTTTGCTTTCAGGAACGAAACACCAACTGTCTTATTTAAATCCTGATCAGGCTGAAAATATAGAGGAAGGAATTTCAAAATCAATTGAACAGATCGATGGTGCTGTAGAAGAACTGAGAAGGGTGGCGCATAATCTAATGCCTGATTTATTAACAAAATACGGTCTGGAAGTGGCTATTCAGGAGTTTGCTTCACGAATTTCCAATCATGCTCTGGAAATCCATACAGAGTTTATCAATTACAGCAATTCCATATCGAAGGAAAAACAGCTGGTTATTTACAGAATCATCCAGGAACTGGTTAACAATGCGATAAAACATGCCGATACCTCTGAAATTATCATTCAGGTAAGCGAAGAAGAAAACCTAATAAATCTTACGGTAGAGGATAACGGTAAAGGTTTCGATCATACTAATTTAGACGTTAGAAAAACAGCAGGTTTTCACAATATAGAATTAAGAGTCCAGTTTTTAAAAGGAACCATGAATATCACCTCCGAATTGAATATTGGCACCAGTATAGAACTTCAAATCCCTATTCATTAACATGATAAAAGTAGCCATAACAGACGATCATCCGCTTCTATTGGAAGGACTGAAAAATATTTTAGGAAACAGCGAAACAATAGATGTCGTAGATTGTTTCAAGAGTGTCTCCGAAATGAATGCAGGCCTTGCAAAACAGGCGGTTGATATTCTGCTGCTCGACATTAATCTGGCAGATATCAACAGCATTGAACTCATCAAGCCTTTAAAGAAAAAGTACAGCAACCTTCAGATTATTATCCTGAGTGTTCATAACGAACTGCCCGTCATCAACAGTACTCTTGCTGAAGGGGCTTTGGGATATATTCAAAAAAATGCTTCGGTTTCCGAAATCCTTGAAGGAATCACCTCTGTATATTCCGGTAACAGGTTTTTATGCTCTCAAACCAAAGCTGTTCTGGAGAAAAAATCAACAGACGGATTAAGTCAGGTTCCGAAACTGACACGAAGAGAAAAAGAAATTCTGGGTGAAGCAGCAAAAGGGCTTACTACCAATCAAATGGCGGAAAAGCTTTTTATAAGTCCGCACACGGTAGAAAGCCACCGCAAAAATCTTATCGAAAAATTTCAGACCTCCAACCTGAGTTCAGCTATAAAATTAGCTATAGAATACGGCTTGATTATCGAATAAAATAATCATCCGGAAAAAAGGCTGCTCACATCATGTAAGCAGCCTTTTTCTTATATAATCAAATAATTTGGGTGTGTACGGTTAATCTTTGAATTTCAACGCAGCCTGGAACAGATTCTTTTTGTCTACTAAATCATATTCGTCATTGTAAACCGGCTGATACATCAGGATGAAAACGCTGCCGTCAAAATCTTTTAAACTGATGGGTTGATCTACCATGATATCATAAAATCTTGTAATCGTACGGGTTGCAGTCCATTGCTTTGCATTGCCTTTAGGATTTTTATCAAATCTGTGATCTTTTGCATCTGTGTAATACCAGTATGAAGGTGCGGAATCCATCAGAAACATTTCTTTATCCTTGTTGTAAAGCTCCTCGGCCATACCTGTATTCTGGAACCATTGAACTTCAGTATTCAAAATGCCCAAAGCTCCTGCATAGATGTCTTTATTTGTTGTGGCACCCACTAAAAATCCTTCCAGATTGGAAGATGTGATTTCAAATAAAAAGGGAGATTTTTTCAATTCATAAACATCATTCACGGGTTCAATTACTTTTCCGTCCTGTTTAATAACGACTTTTAAAGACTGTGCAAAAGTCATAAAACTTACTAAACAAAAAAGAAGGGTCAAACTTAATTTTTTCATTGTATCTCTTTAAATAATTGCAGCAAAGATATTAGACTTTATTTCCCTGTACACTCGCTGATTTCAGGGGTTTTTATCTCATCAAATTAAAACAGGTCAGCCTTCAGCTGGATTTTTACATAAGCCGTTTTCTGTTTTTTACCATTTCCAGAAGCTGAATTAAGAGGGTAGACTTCTGCGTAGAAGGTGTTATTATCAGTCCAGAAAGCCTTTTTATCATCTGCTATTTTAAAGTTGGTGAAATTCACATATAAAAGGTTGTCCTGTTTGTTAGTTTGAGGAAAGTATCTGGAAATAACAAAATTACTCCCCACATCATGATTGGAAGAAACGAAGGTAACCCAGTCTTTGGAAGGAAGAATTTGCGGATAACCTTCGGTACCCAGTTCAAACATAACTGCATTTTTTAGACTGTAAAAAGAATAGTAGGAATCTGCAACTTCATCAGAATTTTCTTTGAATACTTCCAGGTTTAAATAAGGCGACCTTCCTACATATTCATTGGCAAGCGGTCCGGTCTCGGTAGAGACACTTTCATGTTGCGTAATTACATCTTCCCTGCCGTTTTCTTTATATACCCAGTTATCTGCCTGCAGTTGTATATTGGGATTTTTTGTCAAATGTTCACCGATTTGTTTTTTTGAACTGGCTTTAAATTCATGTTCTGAAATCTCCACGATGGTTCCGAATTTCTTAAAAGATTTATTCTTAAAATCACTAGATTCTCTAAAAGTGCTGCTTCTGATCTCATAAAGGTCAACCCCATTTAACGTAAGTTCGTATGCCGGTGTGAATTCCGACTTCAGGACAAACGCTTCAATACTGTTCGAAATGTTATTATTAATGCTGTAATGAATAGAATAGAAGTCCTCAAACTCTTCAAATCCATAATAATTATCGAGTTTATTGTAAGGCATTTTCAAATAGGGAGCATCTGTACTCGGCGCGGTAAAAAACTGTACAGAATCCAGTTTAGTAAATAATTGAAACGGTACCTCCTGAACATTGTCCACGCCTTGTATTTTTTTGAAATCGGCAAATGTTACCGTTTTCTGCTTTACTTCAGTTTTTACATTATGTGTTTCTGATGTTTTATCCTTCTGGTTACATCCTGCAAGAATTACCAGGGATGATATAAAGAATTGATTGATGACTTTCATTTTTATATTTTTGCGCAAATGTATCAGTATTAAGACCAGCAGCCAACAAAACCGCCTGATATAGGGAATAAATGGCCGAAAACAGGGATGTTTTGAACAAAGGATTTTGGAGAATTTTACAAAATGATAACCCCAATATTGTAATTTACTTTATAAGAATGAAAAACTTAATAATCAGCCTTTCGGTGGCGACTGCTTTATTAGCATCCTGTTCACCTTCTTCAGACAAAAAAACAGAAACAAATACTTCTCCGGAAACTCAAATAGAAGTGGCAGCATCTCAACCGGAACCCGTGAAGAATGATCCGGAAATAGTAGAAATACCCGATGATTTTTCAACCTTGGTTCCTATTGACGTATTGAATAGTAAAAGCCCCAATGTGCATGATAAATATGGTATAGAATTCTCCGGGAACTGTTACTCATGCGATTTGGCCAGTCTTTCTATAACGAAGAAGCAGATCAGATGGACCAACGTCTGTGATGAAAAAGACACTTTTGAAATTGATGATTTTTCATACACTACTGAAGGAAACAAAACGATTTTTAAAACACCGGAAAGAACCTATATTTTAACTCAAATAGATAAAGCACCTGTCTATGAACTCGTTATAGAAGGTAAAAAGCTGGAGTTAAAAAACAAGAGAGTTTCGAAATATTTTACCACCAAAAAAGTTTTGCCCCTTTTCACAGAGCATGATTGCGGGGATTTTGAAGGATAAACAGCAGAGTAGCCTCCGGCACAATCTTTTTTAAAACATTAGCATAAAAAAAACCTCAAAGTAATTTGAGGTTTCTTTATATAAAATAATGACTTAATTATTTTGCTGGTTTTTTAGGACTCATCATCATAATCATCCTTTTTCCTTCAAGTTTAGGAAGCTGGTCTACTTTACCCACATGCTCAAGTTCCTGAGCAAGTTTTAAAAGCAAAATTTCTCCCTGGTCCTTAAAGATAATCGAACGTCCTTTAAAAAATACGTAGGTTTTTAATTTAGAACCTTCTTCAAGGAATTTTTCAGCATGCTTCTTTTTGAATTCGTAATCATGATCATCAGTCTGAGGTCCGAAACGGATCTCTTTTACGACCACTTTTACCTGCTTGGCTTTAAGTTCCTTCTGTTTTTTCTTTTGCTCGTATAAGAATTTCTTATATTCCAATACTCTTGCAATAAATGGTTCTGCCTTGTCAGAAATTACTACTAAATCCAATTCCTGTTCCGCAGCAATTTGTCTTGCTTTGTCAATTGGATAAATTCCTGGCTCTACGTTATCGCCCACTAAACGAAGCTCTCTCACACGAATTTTATCGTTGATCAAGTGAGCGTCCTCTTGTACCGGACGTCTCTGTGGGCCCCTGTTGTTAAATCTTTGTGCTATTGTATTATAATTTTATTGGTTAATTACTTAATTTAATTGATTTAAATATTTAAAATTGAAAGACTTTATTAATTTTTTAATCCTTCAATCTTTTTATTTAAAATTTAGATTGCTGCCTCTTTTTTGAAGTAAGCAACGAAATCCTCCAGCTTCATCGCTCCAAGATCTCCTTCACCACGTCTTCTTACAGAAATCGTGCCTTCTTTCTCTTCATTTTCTCCTACAACAAGCATGAAAGGGATTTTCTTCAATTCAGCATCACGGATCTTTTTACCTGTCTTCTCGTTTCTTTCATCAATCTGACCGCTAATATCGTGATTTTCCAAAAATTGTGAAACTTTTTTTGAATAATCTACATATTTTTCACTGATTGGTAGAATAATAAACTGATCCGGGCTTAGCCATAACGGGAAATCACCTGCAGTGTTTTCCAGCAGAATAGCGATAAAACGCTCCATAGAACCGAAAGGTGCTCTGTGGATCATCACCGGTCTGTGTTTTTCATTATCATTTCCGATATAGTGAAGATCAAATCTTTCCGGTAAGTTATAATCTACCTGAATTGTTCCTAACTGCCATTTTCTTCCTAAAGCATCTTTCACCATGAAGTCAAGCTTAGGACCATAGAATGCCGCTTCGCCGTATTCTACTACTGTTTTTAAACCTTTCTTTTGAGCTGCATTGATGATCGCACTTTCTGCTTTCTCCCAGTTTTCATCAGAACCGATATACTTTTGCTTGTTTTCAGGATCTCTTAATGAAACCTGAGTCACAAAATCTTCAAAACCTAAAGATTTGAATACATACAACGTAAGATCAATTACTTTTTCAAATTCTTCAGAAAGCTGATCCGGAGTACAGAAAAGGTGAGCATCATCCTGAGTAAATCCACGAACTCTTGTCAATCCGTGAAGCTCTCCACTTTGCTCATATCTGTATACCGTACCAAATTCTGCATATCTTTTTGGCAAGTCTCTGTAGCTCCATTGTGAAGTTTTGTAAATTTCACAGTGGTGAGGACAATTCATTGGCTTCAACAGGAATTCTTCTCCTTCGTTCGGCGTTTTAATCGGCTGGAAGCTGTCTTCTCCATATTTGTCCCAGTGTCCTGAAGTTACATATAATTCTTTTGCCCCGATGTGTGGAGACATTACGAATTCATAACCTCCTTTTTTCTGAGCATCAGAAAGGAAATTCTCCAGTTTTCTTCTTAAAGCAGTACCTTTTGGCAGCCAAAGTGGTAAACCTGCACCTACTTTTTCAGAGAATGCGAAGATTCCAAGTTCTTTACCTAATTTTCTGTGGTCTCTTCTTTTGGCTTCTTCCAATCTTTCAAGATATTCTGTAAGATCTTTCTGCTTAGGGAAAGAAATACCATATACTCTTGTTAATTGCGGGTTCTTTTCATTCCCTCTCCAGTAAGCTCCTGCTGCATTTAATATTTTAACCGCTTTTACGATTCCTGTATTCGGAATATGACCACCACGACATAAATCTGTGAAGTTATCGTGTGTTACAAAAGTGATTTCTCCATCATTAAGATTAGAGATCAATTCCACTTTGTAAGGGTTATCTGCATACGTCTTCAAGGCTTCTTCTTTAGAAACCGGATATAAAGAGAAGGTAGAGCCTTTCTTCGCATTTTCCAGGATCTTTTTCTCAATCTTCTCAAAATCTTTTTCAGATAGACTTTCATCCCCGAAATCTACATCATAGTAGAATCCACTTTCGATAGCAGGACCGATGGTCAACTTAGCATCAGGATAAAACTCAAGGATTGCCTGCGCCAGAAGGTGGGCAGAAGAGTGCCAGAAAGCCTTCTTTCCAAGATCATCATTCCAGGTCAAAAGCTGTACCGTAGAATCCGTGGTTATAGGTGTGGTCGTTTCTACTTGTTTGTCATTAACAATTGCGGAAATGGTGTTTCTAGCCAATCCCTCGCTTATAGATTTTGCCACATCAAGGGGAGTCACTGCTCCCTCGAATTCTTTGACACTATTGTCTGGAAGTGTAATTTTTATCATTGTTTACTAAGAAATTTTAAGATGCAAAAATACGGAATTTTTAGATAAAATACTATATTAGCATATATTTAGAATGAGAATTAATATTAAAAATGTAAAAGATGCAGATGGTTTTAGTCTCACTGAATTCCATATTTCGTTTTTCATAGAAAAATACCTTTGATTTTTTATTCATGATAATACCAATATTAAGATACTTAGTCTATTTGTAAGTCTTTAAAAATAAGTTAATTACAATTAATATGAATGCTATAAATATTGACCTTCACTGCGATTTATTATGCTATTTACTGGAGCCGGGCTCATTAACTGATGACAAAGAGCTTGGCTGTTCACTTCCTTATTTAAAAGAAGGAAATGTAAAGCTTCAGGTGATGGCTATATACTCTGCGACAGGGCAAGATAGTACTGCTTACGGAGCAAAACAGAGCGAAATATTTTCAGATCTCCTTCAAAACGAAAATTTTTTCTTATTGGATGGTGAAAACTATAAAAATTCCGAAAACACCGATAAAGTAGGAGTTATCGCTTCTATTGAAAATGCATCCGGCTTCTGTGGCGAAGATGACACTTTGGAAACGGGTTTTAAAAATCTGGAAGCGATCATTGAAAAAACACAACGAATTCTTTACCTTGGAATAACCCATCATACTGAAAACCGCTTTGGAGGAGGAAATAATTCCGATGTAGGGTTGAAAGATGACGGAAAAGTCTTGCTTGACTATTTCTCAGAAAAAAATATTGCTGTTGATCTGGCTCATACCAGTGATCAGCTTGCCTACGGAATTCTTAATTATATTGATCAGAGAAACTACAAAATTCCTGTTATCGCAAGCCATTCCAACTACAGACAGGTACATGATAAAAAGAGAAATCTTCCCGATGAACTGGCAAAAGAAGTGATTAAAAGAAAAGGGTTAATCGGACTCAATTTTATCCGCAATTGTGTCGATGATACAAATCCGGAAATGTTATATGAACATATTCAGTATGGCCTTGATTTGGGCGGAGAAGATGCAGTTGCGTATGGTGCCGATTTTTTCTTCTGTAAAAACCATCCTGATAAATCCCGTCATCCATTTTTCTTTAAAGGATATGATGATGCATCTGCATTTAATGCTATCAATAAAGAAATTGAGAAGCGTTTTTCACATGAACTGATGGAAAAAATCAGTCATAGAAATGCATTGAATTTTATAAAGAAGATGTATAAATAAAATCATCATCCGATTACATCACAGCATAATGAACAGGTCGCTCCTCCGGAGCTTTATTTTTACGGACTTCATCATTTTCTACTAACAGAAGATCCCGACAGGATCATAAGCAGCCCCAATAGGAGCTAACTGTTAAAATATTTGGTTTTAAATCAGAGCTCCGGAGGAGCGACCTGTTAATACCTAAATCTATAAAAGATTATATTAAAAAATGTTTTTTTGATGTTTTATTTTACATGAAATAAAATATTGTAAATTATTGAAAAATATATTTTTATATATTCTTATTTAATGCTTTCTTTTATACTTCACTTTCTGCTTGATAATCTCAATTACGTCCACATTCTGAACTTTAGATTTAATCCATCCATGAATATCGATATAGAATAATGATCGGCGGTAATATTCATTGCCGGCATACTCTTCCAGTTTTTTATCAAAATTTTCAAATGCTTTCTGTCGCTGATCCGGCACCTGATTATTAAGATTCTTGAAAAACTGAATGCTTTCAAAATGGAATTCTTCCGGCTTTTTCATTTTCTTCGCAAACTTTAAAGTTGACGCAGTAAACTCATCATAATCCTCATCATTCCCTGATTCATATTTAGCCATTAAGATCAGAATCCGGGTATGGAACAACAGATCTTCCTGAACATTTCCTTTGGATTCTATAACTCTCATAGAATATTCAATCGATTTTTCAAACATTTTACTGCCAAAGAACATAGCTGCCATTTTAAGGTAGAGAATCATAAAATGGTGTTCATCGATCCTTTCTCTGAGCTTTTCCATTTTTAATTCTACCTCAGGAATAAGCTTGGTTCCTGTAAAAAATTCACCTTTTACAAAGTGAATATTCATCAGCGTATTGTAGTGGGTAAGGAAAATAAGGGACTGCAGGTTCTCATTCTGAACAAAATTCTCGGCATGTACCATTGTATTGAAGTTCTGGAAATGTTCCTCCAGAATATCAATATTTCCATATAAAAAGAGGATTTTCAGCAGATACGTATTCCCTTTGATATACCAAACCGGGTGGCTGTAGATCATTTCAGGCTTCTTATGAAAAAGATCTACCCACTGATAAGCATATTTCAAGGTATATTTATAGTCCTGTAAAAGCTGGTTTTTCCAGACATGGGCTTTGTAATACCATAATTTCTCCGTAAAATTCAGTTTTTCAGGGTTAATACTTTTAATCTCTGCGTTAAAAATATCCATAACTTCCTGCCGGTCTGCATCATTTTTTACATAACCATGGGTCAGCATTTCACTGTATAATTTCAAAGAAAGATTAGACAGTTTTGTGGTATAACGGTTCTGTTTGCTGATCTCCTGAGATTGTTTGATAAGCTCTTCGGCACGACCTTCGATACTTCGTGTAATAAACTGTGATTCAATTACTTTTTCAAGATCGATGATCTCCGAAGCAATACTTTTTTCATCCAGTTCCAGTGCTGTCTGTTTGGTTTTATCCAATATTTTTAAAGCCTGCTTGTAAAGTCCTTTCTGATACAGAATATTGGCGAAATCTAACTGTTCGCGAAGCTGGATTCTATAATTCTGATGACTCGGGTTCATACGGAGACTCACCAAAATCTGCTTGTAAAGATGAGCCTTAAGATTAGAAAGCTGTTGTTTTGTAGATATTTTTTTCTCAATAATAATACTTTCGTCATATTCTTTCATCTTGTCCATCTCAGAAAATAACAATAAGAATTTGGCATCTACGTTAATTCCGAGGCGGTTTACGTAGAGCTTAAACTGTCTTTTTTCAGAGGTCGTCAATGACTTTACCAATACAAACAAAAAATCTTTCTGCAATTCTGCCATTGTAAATTTTGGGGGATTAAATTATTGATTAACAAATAAATACAATTGTTTTCTAAGCTGTTGAGTATTGTAATTTTCAGAAAAAGTGAAAAAGAAAAAATATCGCAAGCTGTAGTTTTGAGCCAAAATTAAGTAAAAAACTTCACTTATGAATTCCGAAAAAATCGAAATTTTTGATACAACACTGAGAGATGGGGAGCAGGTTCCGGGATGCAAACTGAATACGGAACAAAAACTGGTTATTGCTGAAAGGCTTGATGAATTAGGGATTGATATTATCGAGGCAGGATTCCCGATTTCCAGCCCCGGCGATTTTGAATCGGTTTCAGAAATTTCAAAACTGGTGAAAAATGCGAAGGTATGCGGACTCACAAGAGCGAACAAAAAAGATATTGATGTAGCAGCAGAAGCGCTGAAGTTGGCAAAGAAACCGAGAATCCACACAGGAATCGGAACTTCGGATTCTCATATTAAATACAAATTCAACTCAACAAGAGAAGATATTATTGAAAGAGCAGCAGAAGCAGTAAAATATGCGAAAACATATGTTGAAGACGTTGAATTTTATGCTGAAGATGCCGGAAGAACGGATAATGAGTATCTGGCAAGAGTATGTGAAGCAGTGATCAAAGCAGGAGCAACTGTTCTGAATATTCCTGACACCACAGGATATTGCCTGCCGGAAGAGTATGGTCAGAAAATAAAATATCTGAAAGAAAATGTAAAGGGAATTGAAAAAGCAGTGCTTTCATGTCATTGCCATAACGATCTGGGACTGGCTACTGCCAATTCTATTGCCGGAGCAATTAATGGAGCCCGCCAGATTGAATGTACGATCAACGGATTGGGAGAAAGAGCAGGAAATACAGCACTGGAAGAAGTTGTCATGATTTTAAAACAGCATAAAAATCTGAATCTGCATACCGATGTGAATTCCAGAATGCTGAATGAAATGAGTGCCATGGTTTCTGATCTGATGGGAATGTCTGTACAGCCCAACAAAGCTATTGTAGGAGCTAATGCTTTTGCTCACAGCTCAGGAATTCATCAGGACGGAGTGATTAAAAACAGGGAAACGTACGAAATCATAGATCCTGCAGAAGTAGGTGTGAATGCCTCTTCAATCATTCTTACTGCCAGAAGCGGACGTTCAGCATTGGCTTACCGTTTCAAACATATCGGTTATGAGGTTACCAAAAATGAACTTGATTATCTGTATCAGGAGTTTTTGAAAATCGCTGATCTTAAAAAAGAAATAGACAACGATGATCTGAGTGTTATGATGGATTCTTTCGCCAGAAAAATAGGATAGGTTTGATTTAAAATCAAGATAAAGTAAAAAATGAACAACAGTAAAAAGACACTTTTTGATAAAGTATGGGACGCCCATGTGGTAGAAACCATTCCTGACGGACCTCAGATCATTTATATAGACAAACATCTTATTCATGAGGTAACCAGCCCTCAGGCCTTCGCAGAACTTGAATCCAGAAATCTGGAAATCTTCAGACCGGAACAGATTGTTGCGACTGCGGATCACAATGTACCTACATTGCATCAGGATCAGCCTATTAAAGATGATCTTTCAAGAAATCAGGTAGAACAGCTTACAGAAAACTGTAAAAAAAATAATATTGAACTTTTCGGATTGGGACACCCATATCAGGGAATTGTTCATATCATCGCTCCGGAATTAGGGATTACCCAGCCGGGAATGAGTATTGTGTGTGGTGACAGCCATACCTCTACCCATGGGGCATTTGGATCAATTGCCTTTGGGATTGGGACCAGCCAGGTAGCTCAGGTATTTGCCAGCCAGTGTTTATTGCTGAACAAGCCGAAATCTATGAGAATTACCGTGAATGGCAAATTAAACGAAAATGTTCAGCCTAAAGATGTTATTCTTTATATCATTTCAAAAATAGGAACAGACGGAGGGACAGGATATTTTTGTGAATATGCTGGTAGTGTATTCGAGGAAATGTCAATGGAAGGAAGAATGACCGTCTGCAACATGAGTATTGAAATGGGTGCGAGAGGCGGAATGATTGCTCCGGATGAAACCACTTTTGAATACGTACAGGGAAGAAAATTCGCTCCGGAAGGAGAAGACTGGAATGAAAAAGTAGCCTATTGGAAAACCTTGAAAACAGATGAAGGCGCTGTTTTTGATCAGGAACTCAGCTTTGATGCTGCAGATATTTATCCTATGATCACCTACGGTACTAATCCGGGAATGGGGATTTCAATCCGTGAAGTTATTCCGGCACCGCAAAATGAATCCGAAGAAAAAGCTTTACAATATATGGGACTGGAAGCCGGGCAGGCAGTTAACAGTATCAAGGTTAATTATGTGTTCATAGGTAGCTGTACCAATGCAAGAATAGAAGATTTCCGTTCTGCAGCCCAGTACATTAAAGGGAAAAGCAAATCTGAGGCTGTAAAAGCACTGATTGTTCCCGGATCTCAACAGGTGGTTAAACAGATTTATGAAGAAGGTTTGGATAAAATATTCAGTGATGCCGGATTTCAGATTCGTCAGCCGGGGTGTTCGGCATGTCTGGCAATGAATGACGATAAAATCCCTGAAGGAGAATATTGTGTTTCCACTTCCAACAGAAACTTTGAAGGCAGACAGGGACAAGGCTCAAGGACAATTCTTGCCAGCCCGCTTACTGCAGCAAAAGCAGCCATAGAGGGTAAAATTTCAGCTTTTGAAAGTTTAAACTAAAAAGAATTTAACCACAAAGACACAAAAGATGATAACACTTAACTAAGAAGAAGGTTTCATTTGCTTGTAGAAAAAGAACACTTAAGCTTTTTGAAAATCTTTGATTTTCATTCTTATGTGAACTTCAGTTAATTAATTGAAAAGTAAAAAAGAAAACTTTTGTGCCTTTTGTGGTTCCAAGTCTAAACAATATAGAATAAATGCAAAAATTAGTTGTTTTAAAATCCCGCGCAGTTCCATTGCCGGCAGAAAATATAGATACAGACCAGATTATTCCGGCAAGATTCCTTAAAAGTATAGACCGAAAAGGGTTCGGAGAGAATCTGTTCAGAGACTGGAGATTCAATATTCATACAGGAGAACCGAATCCGGACTTTGTTTTAAACAATCCCAAATTCGGTGGTGAGATTCTTGTTGCAGGAAATAATTTCGGTTGTGGAAGCAGTCGTGAGCATGCTGCCTGGTCTTTAACGGATTATGGATTTAAGGTCATTGTTTCAAGTTATTTCGCGGATATCTTTAAAGGAAACGCTTTGAATAACGGCCTTCTTCCTGTAAAAGTTTCCGAAGAATTTTTAAAAGAAATTTTAGAGGGTATCAATGAAAATCCTGATAATGAAATCGCTATTGATGTAGAACTACAGTCCATCAGCTTTAAAGATACCACAGAAACCTTTGAATTAGATTCTTATAAAAAAATATGCCTGCTGAACGGCTATGACGATATTGATTTTTTAATCAGCAGAAAGCAGACGATCACAGAATTTGAATTAAAAACACAAAAAGCAAATGAGCGACAATTATTTTAAAATCGCGGTTCTTCCCGGAGATGGGATTGGCCCGGAAATCATCGGTGAAAGCATTAAAATATTAGATGCTATTGCTGAAGCTTTTCAATGTAAATTCCATTTTGAATATGGATTAATCGGTGCAGAGGCTATTTTTAAAACTGGAAATCCTTTGCCCGAAGAAACGCTGAAAATCTGTAAAGAGTCTGATGCTGTACTGTTCGGAGCTATTGGTGATCCGGTTTTTGATAATAATCCGGAAGCGAAAGTGAGACCTGAACAGGGATTATTGAAACTTCGCAAGGAGTTAGGATTGTTTGCCAATATCCGTCCTTTAAAAACCTATGCCTCTCTGATTGATAAAAGCCCATTGAAAAGAGAAATTATTGAAGGTGCTGATATTCAGATTTTCAGAGAACTGGTAAGCGGAATCTATTTTGGTGAAAAATTTACAGATCCGGAAGGTGCTTACGCTTATGATGTCTGCAAATACAGCCGTGAAGATATTATTCCGATTGCGCATATGGCGTTTCAGGAAGCACAGAAAAGAAAGAAAAAGCTTACGCTTATCGATAAAGCCAATGTTTTGGATACGTCAAGATTGTGGAGAAAGACGTGTCAGGAAATTGCACCGGAATATCCGGATGTGGAGCTTGATTATATGTTTGTAGACAACGCAGCCATGCAGCTGATCCTTAATCCTAAGCATTTTGATGTCATTGTAACGGAAAATATGTTTGGTGATATTATCTCCGATGAAGCAAGTGTGATCGGAGGTTCTATCGGATTATTACCATCTGCTTCAGTAGGAGAGAAGAATGCTTTGTTTGAGCCTATTCACGGATCTTATCCGCAGGCGAAAGGAAAAGGAATTGCCAATCCTGTTGCTTCTATTTTAAGTGTGGCGATGATGCTGGATCATCTTGGTTTAAAGACCGCAGCCGAAAAATTAAGACAGTCGGTAGAACATGCTATTGAGAATAAGTATGTCACAATCGATCTTAATAGCAAACAGTATTACTCCACAAGTGAAGTGGGAAGTTTTATTGCAGATCATATCAGATATTCTGAAAAGTCTTATTACAATTTTGAAAATATTAAGATCGGAAAATCTACCATTGTATAGAAACAAAAGTTCAGTTAGATAGTTAGAAAGAAAAGTTCCGCCTCATATGAGACGGAACTTTTCGTTTTTCATTATTAAATAAAGCCTTAAAAGCTCTTTTATTTTTTTGTGTTATCCGTTTTTCCTGATTTGTTTTCGGAAGACTTCTGAACATCTTCTTTATCAATATCAGGCGGATTGGTCTTTTTTGATGCGGCAGGAATATTCTGGAAATCCTGATTTTGCTTTTGGGTTTCTGCGGTATTGGCAGATTCTTTCCTGGTGGTTTTTCCTTTTGTATCCATGAGTTTGAATTTTAAATGTAAACAATATGGATAATATCATTCAAAGGGTTTGCCAAACAGAAATATTTTAACTTAAAGCCCCAGAATACCAATTTTCCCCGTTTTATCTTCTATTTCATAATTCAAAGCCTTGGCCAGCACAAAAATATTATTCAGGTTTTCCATGAGCTGTTTGCGGCCTTCACTTCTGAGTTGATTCTGATCAATTGATTTCTCTGCGGTTTCCTTAGCTTTTTGAGTAACATTTTTAATGTCCTTCTCCGAAATCCTGTTAAAGAAAGAATCATCCAAAGACTGAATTTCAACGCTTGGTGTAATTCTGATTTCAGCATCAGGAAGTTCTGTAATCACCAGCTTTTTGTTGATGGAATCTACTTCAATCTTCATTTTGTTGAGATCATAAGAAACCTGTGCATTAGTCTTTGTGTAGGTAATAATACTGTTGCTGGAAACTTCTTTTCCAAAAACCTCATAACCCATTTTGGTCTTCTGCATGCTGGATGTATTCTGTTCCATCACGACCATCTTATTCATCTTGGAAATTTGATTGGTCAGGATATAATAATCTGACTTTTCAGTTTTATTTCCGAGATTCAGGCAGGATTTCAGGCCAAAAAAGAGCAGTACCATTGCGCCAGCACCCGCAGCAAAAGATAATATTGTTCTATAATTTCTCAAAATCTATTTAAAAATTTCTTTGATAACAGATGAATCGTTCTTTTTCAGAATTTGAACCAAATCCCTTTCAATATATCCTGTCGTAGGCATTTCGATAATTCTGCCCACTTCTTTTCCATATCTTTTCAGAATAATGGTAGGAACTTTCTGAAGATTGTACAGACTTTCATCCCCGGTAGGAGATTCTTTCTTACGGTTAACAGCAATAATATTCAATTTACTTTCCGGATAACTTACGGCTTCCAATATTTTCATCAGTCTTGGAAAATCTCTGTGGCTGTCTTCACACCAGGTTCCCATGAAAACGATAATATCATAGGTTCCGATTCTCTCTTTTTTTAATTCACTGACTGCTTTTTGATCAAGAACATACTCATCATGTTCTTTCACATACCAATCTGCATAAGGAGCTTTTAAAAACTGCTCTTTCAACTGGTTTCCCAAAAGCATTTTGCCGTCATTCTGGGTTTCAACTTCACGGTTTACCACTACTTTTTGTGCAGTAAGCTGCTGTGAAGCCAAAAACAAGGTTGAAAAGGCAACAATATTGGTAATAAATTTTTTCATATTTTATTTTTCGATAATTGATTTTAAATCAGCAGGAGAGTAGTATTTGTTTTTTAATACTTTATGATCTGCCTTTCTGTAAACATTAAATTTTTCTCCGGACTTTTCATAAAAAGATTCTACTTCCTTCGCTTTGTAAAATTCTACAGTTTCCTCTGCCTGTTCTTCATTATCACATGCTTTCGACATATTGGAGCGTTGAACTTCGTTGAATAGCTCTACAAATTTGTTGCCAAGTCCGAATTCCAGTACCGCACCACTCAAAACATACTGAAGATCACACAATGCATCTGCAATTTCTACAATATTATTGTCAGCAATCGCTTGTTTCAGTTCGTTTAATTCTTCCTGTAAAAGTTCTACTCTCAGGTTGCATCTTTCAGGAGAAGGAATTTGTGGGGTATCTAAAATAGGGGCTTTGAAAGTAGTATGGAATTCTGCTACTTGGTTCAGACTATCAATTTTATCCATGAATTTTTTTATTTCCCACAAAGATAGAAAAGGATTTGCAAAATGTGAAATGTACAGCAGGAAATGTAAAAATAAAGTGCCTGGGAAAATGTTTTTGAATATACAACCCTATCTTAAAACAAAAAAAACTGTAAAAATCTGTATTATACAGTGGGAAAATTTTATCCATGAAAATTAAAAAACCACAACTGTAAAAATTGTGGTTTTATTTTGAAGTGATTCAATTATACTCAATTATTTAGACTCTTCATAATTCCAGACTCCGGAGATGGTAAGTATCATTAATCCCGGTTGCTTTTCTCCATAGCTGAATAGACAGATGAACCTGGAATGACAGGAAGAACAGTCGGTTCCAAAATATAAAGTTGGCAGATCGTTGACTGTCAATTCTCCGAAATGAAACATTCTTTGAGAGGTTCCGTTGACCATTCCATGGCTTAGCAATTCATTTTTAGATACTACTTTATCCTCATGATACAACTGCAGAACAGGAAACCCTGATTCATAAGGTGCTATTGCAATTCTATTTTTGTTTCCGCAATGAGAGCAGGTGAAAGTGGTTGTTGCTGATGGGAGAGCTTCATCATTGATAAAGACGCTTTTTTCAACAGAAGCTTTCCCGGTAATGTTTATTTTTTCTGATAATGAATACATCTGAGCAGATTTATGGCTGAATAACTGTGCCTGCTAAGTTAGGATATTTTCCGCTTGGGCTTCTCTTAATGGTAATTTTAATATAGCCTTCTTCTGCCAGCTTATTCCATGTTTTCTGGTAACCTGTATTGATATCAATAGGAATTTTCCACATCGTTTGTTTACCTTTTCCTGCCTGGCTGAACCACGGAATAATGTCTGCTGTCTGGGTTTTAAACTGCATGGAGTTGTTCAGTACATCAATTTCATAATAAAAATCGTATTTGTCTTCAGGCTGGTTTAGAGCCCTTTGTGTAAAAGTATAAACATATCCGTTGATGATAGGGCTTGTAAAGCTTCCTCCTAATGTAGGAACCCCGGCTCCGTTATAACTGCCGACAGCGCCGCTGTATCTGTCGAACTTCTGCCCAACCTTTAAAGGAACATCATCAACAATATTATAACCTCCGTTGGCAGGCGGCCATCCGCCATTTAAATTATTAGCCTTAAAAAGAGATTCCAGTTCACTCCATTTTCCTCTTTTGTATAAGTCATAAGCTTGATTTCTTATGGCCTGGCTTACCGAATTATTAGAGTCATAGGTTACTGCCAGTTCATCTGCATTTTTGTAGAAGACGGTGGTCACATCCGGATTGATGTCTATTACGTCGTCATCGTCAGAGCTGCAGGCAACCGAGAACGAAGCAATAGCTAAAAAAAAGATGTACTTAAATAAATGTTTCATATAAAAAATTTTAAATTATTTTAAAATTACAGAGGTATTTGAAGGGTACCTTTTTGAAACATCGCTTTTCTGATAAAGATCTTAAGTAAATACTGACGTAAGTATTGCTGATGTTTTCCGTTCTATAGCAGAAATTAAGGATTGGAATCTGGATTAATAATGTGATTTCTGACCGTAAATTACCAATTCATGCCAAAATAAACTCAAAAGAAGCAAAGACATCAGATGTCAAAAACGATCTGGAGCTCCCTTAAATACAATCTGGGTAAACGGTACAATGAAATATTGTTATGCGATAAATTTAAATTAAAAAACTCAAATGCTAGTAGTTTTATCTAAAATAAATTATTATTATGAAATTAATTTTAATGATAAATAGATTTAAGATTGTATTTTGTATTTCAATAAACGAAAAAGCTGCCCGAATGAGCAGCTTATTGTTTCAAATCTATTTTTTCTATTTTTTAATGAATTGTTTTGTGAATCCCGGAATTTGGATGACGTAAGTTCCATTGGTTAGTTTATTGACATTAACCGTTCCGCTTTCAAGGTTTCCTCCACTTACAAGCCTGCCGGACATGTCGTAAATTTTATATTCTTCATTACTGGTGTTTGTAAGGGTAAGAATATTTTCTACAGGATTGGGATACAGTTTGATTTCGGTAGAGGCTGGAGCAGCAGCGTCATTGGAATCTCTTACTGAAATATTAGCATTATTGATATCAAAGAAAATATGATGGCTTCCTTTGATCATTATTCTTCCGGAGTTGGTTAAAGTATCAGGAATTGTAATACTCTCCGAACCATCATTAAGAGTTCCGGCCAAAAGTGCCGTCCATGTGCTGCCGTTATCTGTTGACCAGAGGATATCTACATTGGCGGTATTCACACCATTTGCTGTAGTGCCTGCTACATCCCATGTAACCGTTTGTGAGCTTCCTTTTACATAAGAAACAGCTGTGTTTTGTGAGGTTATCATAAATGGTCCGGCTGCCGGATCAACAGTGAGTTTTGTATCATCGGAATTGTTGGCTCCGCCTCCGGCTTTATTATCGCGAACAGTAAGTCTGAAATTTAAAGTTCTGGCTACAGAAGGAAGTGCCTCAACATCTATTTCTGTTCCTGCGGTTTTGAGAGAACCTGCCAAAATAGAAGACATTGTCGGAAAATATCTTACCGGAGAACCTGAAGGTGTCCATGATCTGAATATTGGCCCCCGAGTTTTTGATTCCTGCGCTGCAGCATTAGCTCCTGTTTCAGAAGAAGTTCCTTTATCCATCTGTTCCCAGATATAGGTAAGCTGGTCTCCATCAGCATCAGTTCCTGATCCGGTAAGCATAAAAGGAGTGCTTTTAGGAATAATATAATCAGGACCTGCATTGGCTGTAGGAATTGAGTTACCGGTACTGGTATTCACAGAACAGGTTTTTGCTTTGATATTATTGGTGATCTGTTCAATACTTATGGCATGAAAAAACGGATCAGAATTATTTTGAACATCATAACTGGTGACGCCGGCATAGCCCATAATGGTAGATCCTGAGCCTGGTTCTACAGATTTTAAATCCGGTTCAACGCGATAAGAAGATGTATGATTTCCGCCGAACTGATGTCCCATTTCATGAGCTACAAAATCTATATCAAAAGTGTCTCCCGAAGGATTACCGTTTGCCGGAGAAGTATATCCGCTTCCCTTATAGCTGCTTGGGTAGGTTATACCCTGACTTTGGTAAGTAGACATATCATTGTCACAAATACATCCGATACATCCTGCATTGCCGCCACCGCCGTCTCTGCCAAAAAGGTGTCCTATGTCAAAATTATTATTTCCGATGGAAGAGCTCAGATTGTTCATCAGCTCCAGATTCCAGTTTTTCATTTGTGAAGAGGAAGAATAGGGATCTGTAGCGGCATTGGTATAGATAAGATCATCATTATTGGAAATCAGGACCATTCTTGCTCCAAAATCATTTTCAAAAATACCATTCACGCGGGTCATGGTATTATTCATGGCTGCTAAAGCCTGAGCTTTTGTTCCTCCGAAATAAGATGTATATTCTCCTGTGCAGGAAAGTGCAAGTCTGAACGTTCTTAATGTAGCATCATCCGCATTTTTATGGGTTACGACATTTAAATTACCTTTTTGAGCAGCATCAGAAACTGTACATTCGAGTTTGTTCAAATGGTCTTTTCTGTCAGACTTTTTATAAACAATATAAGTGGAAAGATCTCTTGTATAAGGCTGAATAAAAACAGCAGATTGGTCTCTGTAGATTTCCATAGAAGATAGCCCTAAAGAAGAAATGCTGAAATAAACTTTTGAAGCAGGATCTTCGACACCTTCACCGAGATAGGATTTGATATCCGGATATTTAGAAGCGAGTTCCGGTTCGAAATTAGAATTTTCCGTTACTTTGAAATGCTCCATTTTTCCGGTTGAATTGGGGAAAGAGATAATGACTTCAGATTTCTCTGTTACTCTTTTCGGAGCCTTTGCCAATACATTTTTTAATCCGCTTATATTCAGATGAAAAAGCTTCGGATCTTCAAAAACTGACATGTCTTCAAGAACGGGAGAGGATATTTTACTGGAGCTTGAAGTCCATAAACGATCGGTCTGTGCAAAAGAAATACCCGACAATGCGAGCATTCCCGTCATCAATAATTGTTTTTTCACTTATATGTATTTTCAGCAAAAATAGTAAAAAAACTTACTGAAAATGTATTCTTTATATGAATTTTTTATCGGATATACCGATACGAAAAGGTGATAAAGTGAGAGATGGTATAAAATTTAAAAAAAAGAAAAACCGTTCTGTGCAGAACGGTTTTTCACATCGTTTAATTTTAAAAAGTCTATTCGTTACTAATTTTTAATAAATCTCTTAGAAGATTCTCCAATTTGAATCATATAAGCTCCTTTGATAAGGTTGCTTACATTCACAGAGCCCCTTTGAAGTTTTCCTGAGTCAATTAGTTTTCCACCCATATCGAAGATCTTATAATCTTCTGATGCTGTATTGGAAATATATAGGATATCTCTCACAGGGTTTGGATAAAGCTTCACATCCGTGATCAGATCATTTGTATTATGAAGATCTCCTTTTCCTGAAGAAACAATATTAAGGGTGTAATCTTCCACCTGTCCGTAAGTGAATGCTTCACATGAAGATGTAGGAATTGAGCTGTACTTCATCATTACTCTCATTCTAGTAGATCCAACTGTGGCAGTAGCAGGAATTGTAATAGATCCTGTAACAGGGCTGGTTGTAGAACCTGCTTTTGTCCATGCCAGCTCTCCGCTGTCTGTGAAGTCTCCGTCTCCGTTATAATCAATATAAACTGCGTAGGCTTCGCTGTATTTTGTAGAAGTCCACACAGGAGTAATGGAAATTGTATAAGCACTTCCTCTTGTAACATTGGTAGAAACTGAAGTGAAGTTTTCGTATCCCGCAGTTCCTGTAGAGGTATTGTTGATAGATCCGAATGTCACATTTCCAATTCTTTCATCTGCTGTATTTGAGGCCGAAGAAGAACAATAAGTAACTGTTCCTCCGGAAAGAGTTGTAACACTTACGGTGTTGCTGGAAACAGAAGTATTTCCTGCCGCATCTTTTGCTTTCACTGAGAAAGAATAGGTAGTTGCCGGTGTAAGTCCTGTTACAGTATATGTAGTAGAAGCCGTAGAACCAATTAATGAAGCTCCTTGGTATACATCATATCCGGTAACACCAACATTATCTGTAGCTCCAGACCATGAAAGGTTAGTGGTTGTAGCTGTAGTTCCTGAAGCAGCAAGGGTAGGAGCTGTAGGAGCAACCGTGTCAGGAGTTCCGGAACCTGCATTTACAGAGATGTTAGCATTGTTAACATCAAAGAAAATGTGATTTGATCCTTTTACCATAATTCTTCCTGTCGTTGTATTGGAATTAGGGATAGTAACTGCCTGTGAGCCATCATTCGGAGTTCCTGCCAATAGAGTAGTCCAAGTATTTCCACTGTCTGTTGACCAAAGGATATCCACATTAGCAGCATTTACCCCGTTGGCTGTAGTTCCTGCCACATTCCATGTTACTGTCTGAGAACTTCCTCCGGCGTATGTTGTTGCAGAGTTCTGTGAAGTGATATTGAATGGTCCGGCAGTTCCGTTAACAGTGATAACAGCATCATCGGAATTATTTCCTGAACCTCCTGCTTTGTTATCACGAACTGTGAATCTGAAGTTTAATGTTCTGGCAACTGAAGAAAGTGCTTCTACAGTGATTTCAGAACCTGCGGTAGTGGTAGCACCTGCTAAAACCGAAGACATTCTTGGGAAATATCTTACCGGTGCAGCAGTAGGAGTCCATGATCTGAAGTTAGGTCCCGAAGCTTTTGTAGCACTTGCTGCAGAACTTGCTCCTGTCTGGGAAGACGAAGCGTTGTCCATTTGTTCCCAGATATAGGTTAGAGAATCTCCATCAGCATCTGTTCCTGTACCTGTAAGAACAAACGGAGTTCCTTTTGGAATGGTATAATCTAATCCTGCATTAGCTGTAGGAATTGCATTTCCGGTGTTGGTATTAACAGAGCAGGTTTTAGCTTTAATATTATTGGTGATCTGCTGGATGCTTATTGCATGGAAAAATGCGTCAGAATGCGGTTGAATATCCTGGCTGGTAATTCCTGCATAACCCATGATTGTTGATCCTGATCCAGGTTCCATATTGACACCTGTTCCTTCATTACTCATAGAGAAGGTGTGGTTTCCACCGAACTGGTGTCCCATTTCATGAGCTACGTAGTCAATATCAAAATTGTCTCCTGAAGGAATAGCATCTGCCGGAGAAGTATATCCGCTTCCTTTTGATCCGTTTGTACAGATACAGCCTATACAGCCTGCATTTCCTCCACCTCCGGAAGCTCCGAACAAGTGTCCGATATCATAATTGGCTTCACCAATTACAGAAGTCAGTGTACTTTGTAGCTGGGAATTCCAGTTGCTCATTCCTGAAGCTGCGGAATAAGGGTCTGTAGATGCATTGGTGTAGATGACAGCGTCATTGTTGGCGATAAGAACCATTCTGGCTGCGAAATCTTTTTCAAATACACCGTTTACACGGGTCATTGTAGTATTCATCGCCGCTAAAGCCTGAGCTTTTGTTCCTCCGAAATACGTGGTGTATTCACCTGTGCAGGACAGTGCCAGCCTGAATGTTCTCAGTTTGGCATCGTCAGCGTTAGGTCTTGCAGCAAGAGAAGAATTGGAAACTCCTTTCTGTGCGGCATCTACCACTGTACATTCAAACTTGTTGAGATCATCTTTTTTGTCAGATTTTCTGTATACTACATACGAAGAAAGATCTTTGGTGTAAGGCTCGATGAAAACGGCTGATTTATCACCATAAATTTCCATGGAGGACAGTCCTAGCGGAGAAACACTGAAATAGACTGTGGAATTAGGATCATCCAGACCTTGTCCTACATAGGATTTGATGTCCGGATATTTGGCTGCCAGCTCAGGGGCAAAATTGGAATTCTCCCTCACTTTAAAATTTTCCATTCTGCCTTCAGAATTTGGAAAAGAAATAATGATTTCAGATTTTTCGCCTGCAGCCAGCCTTTTGGGAGCTTTTGCCAGAATGTTTTTCAATCCATTGATATCCAGGTTGTAAACCTTTGGATTGCTGATACTGGTTTTGTTTTCAAAGATCTCTGATGAAGTTCTTTTTGAACCTTCAGACCAAAGACGGTCAGTCTGTGCGAAAGAAACACCCGAAATAAGGAGCATTCCAATCAGCGTTAATTGTTTTTTCATATTAAATATTAAATTTGATTGTGGAATGTCAAATCTAATAAAAAATATATTACGAAAAACAAAATTTTTTAAGGAATATTTAGACTTTGCATGTAATATATTATGCAATACATTGTATATAATGGAAAATGCTCATTAATAAAAGAAAAATAAAGGTCGTAAAATGAATTTTATTTTTTTAAAAAAATAATATATCTACTTTTTATTTGTTAATTTATTAAATTGAGACAATATGTTTTATTAATAATTCAATTATTCATGAATAAATTTTAATAAATTACATTTAATGAATACTATTATGCCGCTCTGTGTTCTCCCTACAAAAAAAGCTGTTTCAAAATGAAACAGCTTCTATTATATTGATGCAATGTTTAACTACATTTTATCATCAGCAGTAGGTCCGTAAAGTCCAGGAACTTTGTTTCCGGTTGCTCTTAAATAAACAACCAGCTCACCTCTGTGATGGTACAAATGATTATAAAGAAAAGCTCTTATCACCTGAACCTTTGGCATAGGAGGGAAAAGTACATTTCCGTCCATTTCCATTTTCCACTCGTTGAAATAGGTATTTTCATCAGAGTTTTCAAGAGCTTTCTGTGCGTTGGCAACATTTTCCTCAAATTTTGCAAGGATATTATCTGCTTTGGAAATGTCTCCTTTGTCATACCTGTATGTTCCCATATCAAAAACGTCCTGATTGAAAGTGGATTCATACCAGTTGTATACTTCAGCAATGTGAGACGCAAGCTGTCCGGTTGTCCAGTTTTTTTCGGACGGTTTCCAATCCAATGCGCTGTCAGGGATTGCCTGTAAAATTTTTCTGGTGTTATCTGCTTCATGCAGAAATTCACCTAAAAGTGCCTGTTTAATCATTTGTATCGGTGTTATTTTTAAAATTATTTTGTAATATCTCTTCCAATAACAAGTCTCTGGATCTCAGACGTTCCTTCTCCAATAGTACACAGTTTGGAATCTCTATAGAACTTTTCAGCAGGGAAATCTTTCGTATAACCATATCCTCCGAAGATCTGAACTGCATTATTTGAGATTCTTACACAAGCTTCAGAAGCATATAGTTTAGCCATAGCTCCTTCTTTTGTCATTTTTTGTTTTGCATTCTTAAGAGTAGATGCTCTCTGGATAAGAAGTTCAGCAGCATCAATTTCTGTTGCCATATCTGCCAGCATAAAGTTGATGGCCTGGAAATCTGCAATAGGTTTTCCGAACTGATGTCTTTCTTTTGCATATTTCAAAGCTGCTTTATAAGCTCCTCTTGCAGTACCCAAGCTTAATGCAGCAATAGAAATTCTACCTCCATCCAACACTTTCATAGCCTGCTTGAAACCTTCTCCAACTTCGCCTAAACGGTGAGAATCCGGTACACGTACGTTATCAAAAATTAATTCCGCAGTTTCAGAAGCACGCATCCCTAATTTATTTTCTTTTTTTCCGGAAGTAAAACCAGGCATTCCTTTTTCCAAAACAAAGGCTGTAGAATTATTTTTAGCTCCTTTTTCGCCTGTCCTCGTCATTACTACGGCAATATCACCTGAAATAGCATGGGTGATAAAGTTTTTAGCTCCGTTGATGATCCACTCATCACCATCTTTTACAGCAGTCGTAGACATACCTCCTGAATCAGAACCTGTGTTGTGCTCTGTAAGTCCCCAAGCTCCGATTACTTTTCCGGAAGCCAGCTGAGGAAGCCATTTGTGTCTTTGTTCTTCATTTCCAAATTCATAAATATGGTTGGTGCAAAGTGAGTTGTGTGCTGCTACAGAAAGACCAATAGAAGGGTCAACCTGAGAAATTTCGTCCAGAATAGTAACATACTCATGATAACCTAATCCGGAACCTCCATATTGTTCAGGAACTACAATTCCCATAAACCCCATCTCACCCAATTGGTGGAATAAGTCTTTTGGAAATGTTTGGCTTTCATCCCATTCCATAATATTCGGTCTGATGTTTTTTTCTGCAAATTCTCTAGCCGTCTCCGCTATCATTTTGATGTTGTCAATAGTCTCAGTATTCATATAATAATAGTTAGTTCCCAAAGATAACCAAATTGATGGAATGCTAAAGAAAAATTATTTCCCCGGTATTATTAGCGATCAATGCGTCTAGTTTTCAATTTTTTATATTTTGAGAATTAATACTTCCTTAATAAAATATTCAGGCTTATTCGTTTTTTATTTCACTATTTTAGTTTCCCAATTTTTAAGGCATGAAAAAAATTCTACTTCCGATCCTTTTAATTTCTTCTTATAGTGCTGCACAGGCACCTGCCGGGTATTATGATGGAACAGCCGGACTGACGGGATATGCCCTGAAATCAAAGATCCACGATATTATTTCGGAAAAAATGATCAACTGGCATTATAACGATCTTAAGGTGTTGTATGGACAGACTGATCTGGATAAATATTATGATCATGATGCTTCCAATACTCAGTATCTGCTGGATATCTATTCTGAAATTCCTTCAGGACCTGATTCTTATGAATATACTGCGGATCAGCTGGTAGCAGGTGTTGGTGCGGAAGGTTTGGGGTACAACCGGGAACATATGATGCCGCAAAGTACATTCAGTACAAGCTCATCTATCAGTGATTATCCTATGTATTCGGATCTGAATTTTATAATTCCTGTTGATGGATGGATCAATCAGCGCAGGAGCAATTATCCTTATGGAATAGGAAATAATACCAACCATTATATTTTTTCCAACACGTCGAGGATATCCAATGCAGCGATTCCGAATTATCCCTATACCGGAAGGGTTTATGAGCCTGTTAATGAATTTAAAGGGGATATTGCAAGATCATTGTTGTACTTTGCAGTACGCTATGAAGGAAAGTTAGGTTCGTTCAATACAGCTTATACGACATCTGCCAATCTTACTCCTGCTACAAACCAATGTCCGTTGGACGGAACAGAAGAAAGAGCAGTTGATCTGGCTTATATTGCCATGTTGAAACAGTGGAATACGGCAGATCCGGTTTCACAAAGAGAAATTGACCGAAACAACGCCGTTTATGCCATACAAAAAAACAGAAATCCATTTATTGATCATCCTGAGTGGATTGATATGATCTGGTCCGAAACGCCTGATACTATTGCTCCTGCGGCTCCCGGATCACTGGTTTCAACCCAGCAGAATTCTTATTTTGTGAATCTGAGCTGGACGGCTTCTCCTGATGCGGATATTTTAGGATACAGGATTTATATGAATGGATCTGCAACGCCTGTTGCCACTACAAAAGGGACTTCCATCAGCATCGATCACCTGAGCCCATCAACCACCTATACTTTTACGGTGAAAGCCTTTGATAAAGCATACCTGGAATCTCCATTCAGTAATATGGTAACAGCCTCAACAATTGCTTCGGATCCCTATGCCCCGGATCTTATCATTACCAAATATATATCCGGAACAAATACGGAATCTGTGAAAAATAATGCGCTGGAAATTGTCAATAAAACAGGACATGAGGTTAATTTAAATAATTACAGAATTAATATTCAGTTTAAAAATAATATATCAGGAGATTTCTATAATGGTGACACATACGAATTGGAAGGCAAGGTAGGAAACAATGAAACTTTTGTTATCCTGAATCCGAAAGGCACCTTATCATGTTATACTCCCACCGAGGCAAGATTTGCTACGGCTTCTGATCCTATGATGTTTTCGGGAGGAAATTATGTGGAACTTGCGTATAATAAAACGGTTACAGTGGATGCTATCGGGGTGAAATACACGACCAATAATAACGGGAACGTATCTTTATACAGAAAAAACGCCATCAATCAACCCAATAATACTTTTACTAGCAGTGAATGGGATTCTTATCCGTCCAATTACTGTCAGAACCTGGGTGGCACATTGTCTACAGCGGAATTGATTACTGTTAATAATGAATTTACCATCTATCCAAACCCGGTTGATGACTATCTTTATGTGAAGGAAGAAATGGAAAGGGTAAAAACAGCTCAGATTATAGATCTTTCCGGGAAAGTGATTTATATGGAGAAAGATCCGTTTAGAAATAAGAAAAGTATTCCAATGATGGGAATTCCTACAGGAATATATTTCTTAAAGCTTGATGAGAAAGCGCATCAGTTTATTAAAAAGTAAATAACATCAGATTTAAATACTATCAGCTAAACCTAACAGGTTTTAAAAACCTGTTAGGTTTATTTTATATTGTGTAATTTAAGAGATTGCTTTGCTTTACCCGCAATGACTGTCCTAGCCCTGATAGCAGCGGTTACCCCGCAGTAGAAGTGGGAGAGTTGTAGGGTTAAGGAGTTGGAATATGAAGGCGCGAGGAGTATAAGCGGATAGCAGGAACAGCTTCTTATTATAAAAAAGTATAAAAAAGTAGAGTTAAAGTCGACACCATAATAAACGATTGAACATTTTTTTGCTGTTTTGCTATTCAGTAGTTTTATATAACGCCTTAAAAACCTTATGTTTACTATATCATTGATATAAGCTGATTCACTAATAATCAATATCTATAAGTGTTTCTGCTTATATTTTTTATATATAAGTAATTATGCTTATATTTGCAGTATGATAGCGGTCATTACCGGTGATATTATAAATTCACAGCATGCGGATACTGAAGTTTGGATTACCAGGCTTAAACATCTTCTCGAAAAATGGGGAAGCGCTCCTCACACATGGGAAATCTACAGAGGAGATGAATTCCAGTTCAAATGCAGAATTGATGACGTTTTCTGGCGTTTTCTAGCCATAAAATCTCTTATTAAAAGTGTTGAAAATTTAGATGTAAGGATGGCCATAGGTATTGGTGAGGAAAGTTTTTCTTCTGAGAAAATCACTGAATCCAATGGTACTGCCTATGTCAATTCCGGGAGACTGCTTAATGACCTTAAAAGTGACGGGCATACTGTTGCCATCAAAACCTCCAGCGATCCGGTAGACAGAGATCTTAATATTCTGTTGAAATGGTCGTCCAAGGATTTTGATAACTGGACAATGGCTACGGCAGAGATCATTCATGAGATGATTATGAATCAGGATATCACTCAGGAAGATCTTGCTAAGAGATTTGCTATTTCACAGTCTTCGGTAAGCCAGAGACTGAAACGAGCCAACTATGAGCTCATCGTGGAAACCAATCAGTATTTCAGAAAGAAAATCTCAGAATTATAAGCATGATCTTCATCAAACTCATATTGGCACATTTACTCGGAGATTTTATACTTCAGCCAAATTCATGGGTTGCAGATAAGGAGAACCATAAACTGAAAAGTAAGTTTTTGTACCTTCACATTCTGATTCACACGGTATTAAGCCTTATTTTCCTGTGGGATCTTCAGCTTTGGTGGGTCGCTGTATTGGTGGGAATTACTCACTTTATGATTGATGTTTCCAAACTTATATTTCAAAATGTAAAGACTAAGAAAAGATGGTTTTTCATTGATCAGCTGCTGCATGTTTCAGTGATTGCCGGAGTTTCTTTTTATTTCGGGGAATTCAGTTTTGGCTTCGTACAAAATCAGGAATTTTTGAAGGTAATTATGACGGCGCTGTTTCTGACAACACCAGCTTCTATTTTTATCAAAACCTTATTGTCATCCTGGACACCTGCTCCGGATGGCCCCAACACTATTCAAACCGAATCATTATCAAGTGCCGGAAAATATATCGGAATTTTAGAACGTCTGCTGGTTTTCACTTTTATTATGGTGAATCATTGGGAAGGCGTAGGTTTCATGGTAGCTGCCAAATCTGTTTTCAGGTTCAGCGACCTTGCACAGGCAAAACAGAGAAAACTTACGGAGTATGTATTAATTGGTACACTGCTGAGTTTTGGACTGGCTGTCTTAACAGGAATAATAATAAAATAAATCAATAAATCTAACTACAATTTAGAAAGTAAAATTATGAGTCAAAAGAAAGAAATGTTGTACGAGGGGAAAGCAAAACAAGTATTTGCAACCGATAATCCTGATGAAGTAGTAGTACGTTTCAAAGACGATGCTACAGCATTTAACGCTCAAAAAAGAGGTCAGGTAGACCTTAAAGGGGAAATGAACAACGCAATCACAACCCTTATTTTTGAATACTTAAATGAGAAAGGGATTAAAACTCATTTCATCAAAAAATTAGACGAAAGAGAGCAGCTGGTAAGAAAGGTTTCTATCATTCCTTTGGAAATGGTGGTAAGAAACTACTCTGCAGGAAGTATGGCACAAAGATTAGGAGTAGAAGAAGGAATTAAATCTCCGGTAACGATCTTTGATATCTGTTATAAAAAAGATGAGTTGGGAGATCCGCTTATCAATGATCACCATGCCGTTTTCTTAGGAGCAGCTACTTACGAAGAACTTGACGAAATGTATGAGTTATCTTCAGATATCAATGATATCCTTATCGATCTGTTTGACAAAATCAATATCATTCTGGTAGATTTCAAAATCGAATTAGGGAAAACTTCAGACGGCGAAATCATCTTAGCAGACGAAATTTCTCCGGATACCTGCAGACTTTGGGATAAAGATACCATGAAGAAATTAGACAAAGACAGATTCAGAAGAGACCTGGGAGAAGTTACTGAGGCTTATGTTGAAATCTACAACCGTCTTAAAAATCTTTTACAGAAATAAGATTTAATTTATTTAAAGATTAAACCATTTAAAAATTAAACAGGCTGTAATCTTTTTAATCATTAAATTTTTTAATCTTTTAATTTAGAAAAAATAGAAATGAAAAGTTTAGACATTCATAAAAGTGAATATTTAAAACAGTTTAAAACCCAGACCTATGGAAGAAATCTTTTCAGAACTCAGGAAGAGGAAAGACTGGATGCTCCTAATGAAGAATGTGGGATCTTCGGAATGTATTCGGATAATGATCTGGATACTTTCTCTCTTTCACAGTTTGGCCTTTTTGCATTACAGCACAGAGGTCAGGAGGCTTGTGGTATTTCCGTTTTAAAGGATGGAAGAATCACAAACATGAAAGACGAAGGACTGGTTTTGGATGTTTATAAAGAAATTCAGGAACCTGAAACTTTTATGGGAAATTCTGCAATTGGGCATACCCGTTATACCACTGCAGGAGATAAGAAGAAATATAACTTCCAGCCATTTTTCGCCAAAAACGAATATGACCAGATTATACTTTCTATAGCACACAATGGTAATCTTACCAATGCGAAAGAATTAAAGGCTGAATTAGAGGCTGAAGGCGTTGTTTTCAGAGCAACTTCCGATTCTGAAGTGATCCTGAGACTGATTCAGAAAAACCTTGATTTAGGTCTTCGTGGAGCGATTAAAGCAACCATGGAAAAGATTGAAGGAGCTTATTCTGTAGTAGGGATGACCAGAAATAAATTCTTTGCCTTCAGGGACTTCAACGGTATCCGCCCGCTGGTGTTGGGAGCTATTGATGAAAAATCTTATGTAGTAGCTTCAGAATCTGTAGCATTGGATGCTGTAGGTGCTCAGTATGTACGTGATATCCTTCCTGGTGAGATCATTTATACCAATGAAAACGAACCTGGAAAACTTCATTCTTATATGATGGATGAAGCGAAAGGTAAGCAGAGAATCTGTTCTTTCGAATATATTTATTTCGCAAGACCTGACTCTACTTTAGAAAATATCAATGTTTACGAGATCAGAGAAAAATCCGGAGAGAAAATCTGGGAACAGGCTCCTGTAGAAGCTGATCTGGTAATTGGAGTTCCGGATTCCGGTGTTCCTGCTGCTATCGGTTTCTCAAAAGCTTCAGGAATTCCTTTCCGCCCGGTTTTGATCAAAAACAGATATATCGGAAGAAGTTTTATCGTTCCTACACAGGAAATGAGAGAAAGGGTAGTGAACCTTAAACTGAACCCGATCATCTCTGAGATGAAAGACAAGAGAGTAGTCATTATTGACGATTCTATTGTTCGTGGAACAACATCTAAAAGACTGGTTAAAATTTTAAAAGATGCAGGAGTAAAGGAAATCCACTTCAGAAGTGTTTCCCCTCCAATTATCGCTCCTTGCTACCTTGGAATTGATACTCCGTCCAAAGATGATCTGATTTCTGCCAATATGACTACGGAAGAACTTAAAAATTACCTGGGAGTAGACTCCTTAGAGTTTTTAAGTATCGATAACCTGAAAGATATTTTAGGATCAGCCAACCACTGCTTCGGATGCTTTACAGAAGAATATCCTGTAGGAAAAGGAGAAGAAGTAGATTTATTCAATTAATCTCTTTATTGAAATAATAAAAAAGGACCGGGTGTACAACCTGGTTCTTTTGTTTTAGAAATGTAGCAAAAGCTTAATATTCCTGTATTATTCAATATACAATGGAGTTTTAATTTTGTAAGATTAAAACTTCAGGATATGAAAAATGCACTATTCACGGGTATTTTTATTGTATTTACCCAATTTTATGCTTCACAATCTTTTGACAGGCAGGCACACCGCGGAGGAAAATCCCTTTACCCGGAAAATACAATACCGGCTATGAAAAACGGATTAAAAATGAATGTTTCCACATTGGAAATGGATCTGGCCATAACAAAAGATAAAAAAGTAATTCTTTCCCATGATGCTTTTCTTTCACCTGAATTGGTAACAAAACCAAATGGAACCTATATTCCCAAGGATTCGGGGTTTTATTATAAAATTTATGAAATGTCTTATGCAAAGATCAAAACCTTTGATGTAGGAATGAAAAAACTGGAAAACTATCCTGATCAAAAGAAAATGAAGGTTCAGAAACCTCTCTTTTCAGACGTCATTGATGCATCTGAAGCTTATGCCCGTGAATTGAAAAGGCCGTTACCTTATTATAATATAGAAACCAAAACACGTCCTTTCTCAGACAATATATTCCATCCCGAACCCAAAGAGTTTGTGGATCTGATGATGAAGATCATTGTTGAAAAAAAGATCCAGGATAGGGTGATCATTCAGTCTTTTGATCCAAGAACACTGGAAATTCTTCATAAAGAATATCCTGGAATAATGACTGCTTTACTCGTAGAAAAGGTTGATGATAAAAAGCTGGCCCAGCAGCAGGCTTATTTTAAAAATATTCCGGTAGAAAAGTTCAGAATGTATCCTGATCATATGAATGGAGTAGCCGGAGATATGAAGTTCCTGAGTTTTACTCCTACAATTTACAGCCCGGAACATAATCTTGTAACGCCCCAATTAGTAAAGGAATGCCACTCATTAGGCATGAAAGTAATCCCATGGACTGTGAATACCAGAGAAAGATTAAAGGAATTAAAAGAAATGGGAATAGATGGGGTGATCAGTGATGATCCGAGAATATTTGAATAAAACTTTTGATATAAATAGCCGGAAGAAAATCTTCCGGCTATTTTATGCGTGCAAGGTTAATGCACTTCGGTTAAAAAATTGGTTTCTAATTAGAATTTGTAGTTAAGACCTAACTGAAATACTCTGTTGTTGTTTTCAGCAGCAGGTCTGCTTTTATCAATTTTTGTCAAGCTATTTACATATCTTGCGCTGATACCGATGTTGGATGTGATATCATATCCTAAACCAAGACCCAATCCGAAATTGAATTTATTGATCTGATCTTTGTCGATATCTTCAGTATTAGAACTTGTAGTGGTTGTAGTAACACCTCCTGTAGTACTTGCTACACTTCTTTCTCCTTTAGTTTTTCCGTTGATGAAATAACTGAATTCAGGTCCGGCTTCAACGTAAAATTTCTCGGTAGGTCTCATCTGAAGCATTAATGGAACTGAAATATAGTTCATTTTTACTCTACCTTCTTCTTTAGTTTTTATATTCGTAACTCCATTATCAGTTTCTGTAGATGAAATTACATCTTTCGCTCCCATTTGGTTGTATAATACCTCTGGCTGTAAGCTGAAATGTTTTGAAAGTGGAATATTAACGAATGCTCCTGCGTGGAAACCTAGTTGTTGTGTATTGATTCCAAACTTTTGCTCACTGAAATAAGCTGAGTTTCCTCCGGCCTTGATTCCGAATCTAACGGGTTGTACATCTTTTTTTAGTGGTGATGCATTGACTGTTTTCGTTTCCGTCTTTGTTTCTGTCTCCTGAGCGAAAGCTAGTGTACCAGCAGTTAATGCTAATCCTAAAAATAACTTCTTCATAATTTTATTTTTTAATTTTACTATTTGTGTGTCGGATATCTCTCAATCAGACTCCAAGTATTTTGCAAATTGCTTGCCAAAGTCGAAAAACGCCTGTTTAAAGGGCTTTTGAGATGGTTTTTGAAAAGTTTATTTTAAACCATTTATCCCTTTTTGATGAATAAATATTTTATATAATGAATGTTTTGTGAAAATAGTTGAAGGCTCATTACACTTTATTATTGATAATTGAAATAATAAAAAAAAATGAACTGGAATTGGCTTTTCCATGAATTAAAAGGACTTCCGGGTACTTTTTAAGAATAAAAATAAAAATACCGGACTTTTTAAAGCCCGGCACCAGTTTTGAAAATAATAAATATCTCTATTTAAATCGGTATGCTACTCCTACCTGAAGTGCATTATTTCTTACTTTATCACCGTCGTTGTATTTGTAAACTTCAGTAAGCCCAGCCGTAAATCTTGCGGTTACGCCAAAGTTTTCAGTGAAATAATATCCGGCACCAATACCTAATCCTACATTGAAACGATTAAAAAGGCTTTTTGAAATGCTCTGTGAAATATGTTCCGTACGCTGTACTGTAACTGAATTTCCGGTAGTCTCAATAGTGGTTAAATCTCCTTTTGTCTTTCCTCCCAGCAGATATCCGAATTCAGGACCTGCTTCTACATAAAGCTGCGGAAGAATATTGTATTGAACCATTACAGGAAGAGAAAGGTAATTTAATGTTGTCCTATAATCATAGTGTTGTGTCTTTCTGTAGTTTCCCGAGCTGGTTCTGTAGTTATAGTCTGATTTTGATCCCAGCTGACTGAAAAGAAGCTCCGGCTGGATGCTGAATTTCTCAGAAACAGGAATATTCGCAAACACTCCTGCATGAAAACCTGCTTTGATTTTCTCATTGTTATCATATTCATAGCCATCTCCTCTGGTAAGTGTAGAACCGTTAAAACCTGCTTTAACACCAAAAGTGACAGGAGAAGATTTTGACTGATGTTTTTCCTGCGCATTCGCGAAAAGGCAACCTGCAATTACAATTACTGCAAAGAGTTTTTTCATGATTTAAAGTTTAATTTTCTTTTTTGGATCAAAATATCTGCCACAAAAGGATAAAGTGATAAAAGTCATAATAAGCGAAAAAGTCAGGCGTAAACTAATAAACCTGACTTTTTCTATTGAAATCAAAATGTATCTTATTGAACAGACAAAATATTTTCCATATTCTGTTGTGTACTCATATTGCCAGCCTGGCTGACACAGTTCCGTTAAAGTTTAATGGTAATAGTTAGATTGTAATTCTGATATTCAATTGAATATCAAATGAATCAAAGCATACTCATTGTGAAACATGAACCGTAAGTTGGAAAAATTCCGGATAGAGTACAATCAATTATTCTACAGGCAAATTTCTTGCCAAAATATCGGGACAAATAAAAAACCGGATTATATTAAATCCGGCTCTGTATTGATGAGAAGTCTGCTTTAAAAAGCTAAACTGATTTCTTAAAATTTATATGCTAAACCTACCTGGAATACTCCGTTTTTAGCTTTGTCTTCAGATAGATCCGGTCTGTCTTTGGCAACATCCGTTAAACCAGCCACATATCTTGCGGTAATTCCGATATTGTCTGTGAAATAATATCCTGCTCCAAGACCAATTCCGAAGTCGAAACCTTTGAACAGATCTTTAGCATCTGCAGAATTGGAATCAGCTTTCAGTTTTGAGTTAATCAAAAAGCTGAACTGAGGTCCTGCTTCCAGATATAGGTTAGGCAAGGCATTATACTGAAGCATTAACGGTACAGAAATATAATCCAGATTTACTTTTATATCATTAGTACCTTTAATTTTTGCACCCATTCCGTTGTATAACACTTCTGGTTGGAAAGAGAAGTCCTGAGCTACAGGAATATTAGCAAATAACCCTCCGTAGAATCCCGCTTTTGAATTGAAGTCATTCTCGGTAAGAGTTGAAATATTAAGACCTGCTTTCACACCAAATCTAACTGGAGAAGAAGAAGCAGTAGAAGTTGAAGTCTTCTGAGAGAAAGCAAAAGTACCTGCAACAAGCGCAAGGCCTAAAAAAATCTTTTTCATAAGTTTATTTTTTAATAGTTATTAAGTTTTATTTAACATTTCTTTAAGAAACAAACTACGTGCCAAAATCAATATATGTTCTTAATTTTCTACTTAGTATACACTTTTTAAGAATATTTTTTTATCTGCAGTAAAAAAGCCAGATTAAAATTAATCCGCCCACCTTGTCATTATAAAAACTTAGTAAACTTTAGAATTTGTAGTTTAATCCTATCTGGAATACGTCATTTTTTACAGCTCCCTCTCTGTCATAGTCATAATGATATTTTGTTTTTACAATATCAGATAAGCCTGCGGTATATCTCACATTCACCCCAATATTTTTGGTAAAATAATAACCTGCTCCCAATCCGATTCCAAAATCGAAAGATTGAGTTCCATTTTTAAGAAGACCCGTAGAAGCACTTTTCTTTAATCTGGCATCAATTAAAAAGTTAAATTGCGGGCCTGCTTCTACATATAGATTAGGAAGTGCCTTATATTGGAACATGACAGGAACAGAAAGATATTCTAAATTAAGCTGGGTATTATTATCTCCTTTTCCTTTTGCCCCCGTAGCGCTATATAAAACTTCCGGCTGCACTGAAAAATCCTTAGCTACAGGAATATTGGCAAATACACCACCATAGAATCCTGCTTTTGACTTCATATCCATATTGGAAAGGGTAGAAATGTTCAGACCTGCTTTCAAACCGAATTTGATTTTAGAAGATGTGGATGGAGTAGTAGCTTCAGTAGATGCAGAAGTGCTCTGAGCAAAGTGAAGTACCTGCGATAATGGCCAGGCCTAGAAAAATCTTTTTCATAGATTAGTTTAATTTTATGTTGTTTAACGTTCGCGAAGCAACAAACAATATGCTGTCAAACCCCATGAATATAGACTTTATATGTTTTTAACGAATGAAAAATCAACTATATGGGATGTATTGATGGTGAATTATTAACTCCATATTATTTTAACATAAAAAAAGACCAGATTAAAAAATTAATCTGATCTTTTCTATTGAATATAAAATTTGTTAGTGAATGTAAGCTTATTTGAATTTATAAGCTAAACCTACCTGGAATACATTGTTTTTTACAGCATCACCAGAATTATTCTTGTAAATGTCAGTAAGACCTGCAGTATATCTTGCTGTAATTCCTAAATTAGGAATGAAGTAATATCCTGCACCAATACCTATACCAAAGTTAAAAGTCTGGAAATCATCTTTGTCAAGAGTGGCAACTTGTGTATTGTTACTGTTGTTTGTTGAACTTTTTAACTTATCTTTAGCGCTTACAAGAAATCCAAATTCAGGACCTGCTTCAAGGAAGAACTCAGGTGTTGCATTATACTGGAACATTACCGGTACAGCAACGTATCCTAAATTTCTTGAATATTCGCTCTTATAATTATTACCAAGTACTGAATATTCTCTTGTTACTTTTGAACCTAAGTCATTATAAAGAACTTCCGGCTGCACACTAAAAGAACTTGCTAATGGGATGTTGGCGAAAACTCCTGCATTAAAACCAATTTTTGATTTAGAATCACTTAAATCTGCACCGTTAGAAAGTGAAGAAACGTTCATTCCTCCTTTTACCCCAAATGTTACCGGATTAGAAGATGTGTTTCCTGTCTGTTGAGCGAATGCGAATGTTCCTGCAGTTAACGCTAATCCTAAAATTAACTTTTTCATAACTTTAATTTTTTAATTTTACTCTTTCTTAATTTTAAATTTTACTACTGTTCAGCATTTTCAGTTGAACGCTGAGTATCTTTCAAATTGCTTGCCAAAAATATTTTTTATGACTAAAATCAATAAAAAAACCACTTAGCGTTGAAGTGGTTTTAATTTTATGTATTTGATTGTTAGCAATTTATACCTTTAAATAAACATTTGTTTAGATATGGTCTAAATTGACAATTTTGTCAAAAGTTATATACCTGAAATGAATTATTTGATAAAAATCACTAGGCATCATTCAGTTTTCTATAAAAAGATAGGGATGCAAGGATATTTTCCTGGCTGCACTGATGATCATAATTGCAGGAACCTATCCCTGAAAGCAGAGAAAAATTGATTTTACTGTCTGTATTCTTTTTATCATTCAGTAATAATGCAGTAATATCTTCATCTTTAAAATCGCTGATATCGAGGTAAGGATAGTATCTCTGGATGTTTTCAATGATAATTTTGGAATCTTCTTCAGAGATAAGATTTTCAAGATATGCCAGATGAGCTTCGGCAATCATTCCCATCGCAACTGCTTCCCCGTGAAGGATAGGATTTTCCTGCTGTAAACATAAACTTTCCACAGCATGTCCGATGGTATGCCCGAAATTAAGCGTTTTTCTGATGTTCTGTTCGTGGAAATCCTGATCTACTACATTCTGTTTAATATTCATAGAAGCCTGGATATGAGGAACAACGGTTTCCACTTCCAGTTTACGGATCTGAATCAGCTGGTCCCAATGATTTTTATCAGCAATTAGTCCATGTTTCAGCATTTCTGCAAATCCGCTTCTTAATTCTTTAAAAGGCAGTGTCTCTAAGAATTTTGGATAAATAAAGATTTGTTCAGGAAAAGCAAAAGTTCCCACCATATTTTTATAGTGCATCAGATCAATCCCGGTTTTTCCTCCTATGGAAGCATCACACATCGATAAAAGGGTAGTAGGGATATTAATGAATTGGATACCTCTTTTATAAGTAGAAGCAACAAATCCTCCCATATCGGTAATTACACCACCACCAAGGTTGATAACCAGAGCTTTTCTGTCTGCCTGCATTTCCGTAAGAATTTCCCACAGCTGGTTGGCTGTCTGGATATTTTTCATTTCTTCTCCGGCTTCGATCTCTAAAATTTCAAAGCCAAGATCGGTTTCCATATTGCCCAGAAGAACCGGAAGACAGTATTCATGAGTATTTTCATCTACAAGAATAAAAATTTTACTGAAAGATTTCTGGTGAAGAAACTCGTTGAGCTGTGAAAAATTATCGTTTAATATTGTTATCATCTTTGATTGTATGTAAAGTTAAAAATGTAAACTATAGTGCAAAGTTATGATTCTTAATTTTTAACTCGTAACTAAATTACTATCTTTGCATAAATTTTTAGAATGAGCAGAGATAATAATAATTCAGACAGACCAAAGAGACCAAGAATTTCAACCAAGAAAAGTTCTGATGATTCTCGTGCTTCCAGATCTGGAAATTCTTCAGGATCAAAACCTTTTAAAAAGCCTTTCTCTAAAGACGGAGGAAAAAAAGGGCCGGAACATAAAGGATCCAACTCAAGATTTGAAAAGAAACCTTTTAAAAGAAATACGGACAGTTTCGAAACTTCCAATGACGATTTTGGTTCAAAATCTGAAAGAAAACCTTATATCACCAACAAAAGTGAGAGCTATGAGAAAAAATCTTTCGGAAAACCTAAGAGAGGCGGAAAAAATTTCGATACAAGAGATAAGTATGAAAGAGGCAGTCTGAAATACGGAAGAAGACCTTCCAGCGGTGATGACAGAAATGATGACAAAACGAGATCTTTTGTTCAGAAAAGGAGATTGAATAAAATTGAAAAAGACGTTAACAAAGACAGCATCCGTCTTAATAAGTATATTGCTAATTCCGGAATCTGCAGCAGAAGAGAAGCTGATGAGCTGATTACTCAGGGATTGGTAGAAGTCAATGGAAAGGTGGTAACTGAAATGGGATATCAGGTACAGAAAACAGACAGAGTTGTTTTTGACGGACAAAGCATTACTCCTGAAAAGCCTGTATATGTACTTTTGAACAAACCGAAAGGATATATTTCCACTACCAAAGATGATAAAGCCAGAAAAACTGTAATGGATCTTGTTGCGAATGCTTCTCCATACAGACTTTTCCCGGTTGGAAGACTGGATCGTTCTACAACAGGAGTTATCTTACTGACCAATGACGGTCACATGACTAAAAAACTGACGCATCCGTCTTTTGATGCCAAAAAGATTTATCATGTAACATTGGATAAAAAACTTACCGGTGAAGATTTACGTCTTATAGCAGAAGGAATCCGTCTTGATGAAGGAGTAGCTGTTGTTGATCAGATTTCATATATTGAGGGGAAACCTAAAAATGAAGTCGGAATTGAGATCCACATCGGATGGAACCGTGTTATCAGAAGAATTTTCCAAAGATTAGGATACGAAGTGGAAGCTTTAGACAGAGTAATGTTCGCCGGATTAACGAAGAAGAATATCAAAAGAGGACACTGGAGAATCCTTACCGAACTGGAAGTAAACAACCTTAAAATGCTTTAAACAGCATATTAAGTGTTAAGAATAAAAAAGCGCAGAATTATTTTCTGCGCTTTTTTTTGTTTTTTATCGTTGTAAGTTCTATTTATTATCCCAGAACAGTTACTCCTTTCTCAATCATTTCATAGATGGCATCTCTGGCATTGTCTGGTTTTACATTCACGGCACGTGTTCCATTGAAATGTAGACAAGTTACATATCCATTAGCTACCGCATCCTGTGCAGTAAACTTAACACAATAATCTAGCGCCAGGCCTACAATTTCTACCAACTGGATGTCGTGATATTTTAAGAAATCATCCAAACCGGTTTTCATAAAGTGATTGTTATCCTGGAAACCGCTGTAGCTGTCAATTTCAATATTTTTACCTTTTTGTACAATATGGGTTACTTTATCTCTGTTCAGATCTTTATGGAATTCTGCTCCGAAAGTCCCCTGAATACAATGATCCGGCCACATAAATTGCGGAACTCCATTGAGAATAATGCTTTCTCCTACCTTTCTTCCATTGCTGCTTGCAAAGCTTTTATGACCTGCAGGATGCCAGTCTTGTGTAAGAACCACCTGATCATATTCATTTTCCTCCATCAGCAGATTGATGTATGGAATAATTTCGCTGGCTCCAGGGACAGCAAGTGCTCCGCCTTCACAAAAGTCATTCTGTACATCGACTATTATTAACGCTTTTTTCATATATTGATTTCTCGAATTTTTGATAAATTTACAAAACTAATCTTCAAAAATTTGTCCAAACCCTAATTATCGGACAAATCGGCAACATAAATTTTTCAATGCTTATCAACGAAGAACTTAACACATAAAATAATTGAGTTTTGTCTGCAACGTATGCTGTTTTGAGGGCTGAACCAAATATCAATAGCGTATCTTTGTGGGAAATAAGTATTTTATGTCATTTGAATCGTTAGGATTATCACACAATATTATTCGTTCTGTCAAAAAATTAGGGTATTTAAAACCGTTTCCAATCCAGGAGCAGGCTGTTCCTGTCATTTTGCAGGGAAAAGATCTGATGGGAATTGCGCAGACGGGTTCCGGGAAAACGGCATGTTTTGTGATGCCGATTTTAGAAAAATTACAGAATGCAGAAGTAAAAAAAGATCGTAATGTTCAGGTTCTGATATTGGTTCCTACCCGTGAACTGGCTATTCAGATCGATGAAGTTTTCAGAGCATTCACTGATAACCTAAAGAGAGAAGTCCGTACAATGGCTGTGTACGGAGGTGTTTCTATCAATCCACAGATGAAGGGAATGTTTGGTGTGGAAGTTTTGATTGCCACACCGGGACGTCTGTTAGACTTAATTGATCATAATGCATTGAGTATTTCAGGAATTAAGCATTTGGTGATTGACGAAGCTGATAAAATGTTTCAGCTCGGCTTTGGCGAAGAAATGAATAAACTTTTTGCCATGATGCCCGTGGCGAAACAGACTACTTTATTTTCAGCAACCCTGAATGATAAAGTTTCAGAAATGAAAGAACGTCTTTCCATCAATCCTGTGATTATTGAAATAAAAAAAGAAGAGGTTGAAATTGATAATATCGAACAGCTGGCATACCATGTTGCTCCGGAAAATAAAGGACCCTTTTTACGATATTTAATTAAAGAAAAGAAAGTTGAAAAAGCACTTGTTTTCGTTTCATCCACAAGGTCTGCGGATAATCTGGTAGAGAAACTTAAAAAGAATAAAATAAAAGCAGTGGCCATTCACAGCCAGAAATCTCAGGGAGCGAGAAGAAACAACCTGGAAGAATTTAAAGTAAACGGAGCCCAGATCCTGGTTGCAACAGACTTAATCGGGCGTGGAATTCATATCGAATCACTGCCATGTGTTATCAATTATGAATTGCCGCGTTCACCGCTGGATTATATTCACCGTATCGGAAGGACAGGACGTGCCAATGAAAAGGGCACCGCAATCAGTATTCTGACGGATGATGAATTGCAACATTTCCGGGTAATTCAAAAGAAAATGGGAAAAAAAGTAACCCTGCAAAGAACTGAAGGTATTGATTTACACGGATATTAATCATTGAGTATCAATAAAAAGGCTTCAGTTGATACAATTGAAGCCCTTTTTATTGAAAAACAGGTACCACAAAGACCATTATCGGTATAATTAATGCTTTATTCACTTTATATTCTTGAATTTTTGATAAATTCGCACAAGCTGATATTCGTAAATTATCCTGATAAATAATGATAGTACAAATCGGCAATCATAAAAAAATTAAAACCTGAGTAATGAGTGATTTAGAGAAAAAAAAGTTCCCCATAGGACCGTTTGAAGTGCCCGAAAACATCTGTGATATCACATTGGATACTTATATCAAAGTCATTAAAGACTTTCCCGGCCGGCTAAAGAATCTCATCGAACACTTTACAGACGATCAACTGGATACACCTTACAGAGAAGGAGGCTGGACGGTAAGACAGCTTGTAAACCACCTTTCAGACAGTCATATGAACAGTTTTATCCGTTTTAAACTGGCCCTCACAGAAGACAACCCTACCATAAAACCGTATGACGAGGCAAAATGGGCAGAGCTTCAGGACAGCTTTCATATGCCTGTAAAACCGGCAATGAGAATGTTAAAAGGAACCCACCAGAGATGGGTAGTGCTTCTTAAAAGCCTAACCAATAAACAGTTTGAAAGGACTTTCCATCATCCCGAGCATAATAAGAATTATAATTTAAGAGAGAGCCTTGCTTTGTACGTGTGGCACTGTAATCATCATTTTGCTCATATTGAAACCCTGAAGATTGAGAAAGGTTGGTAAGGAAGAGTCTCAATAATCCAATATACTATCAGGAAATTATAGATAGAATTTCTTTGTTATCTGAAAACTCTATCGGAAGATGGGGAAAAATGAACGTGTGCCAAATGCTAAAGCACTGTGATCTGGTTCTTCAGGTTGCTTTAAAAAATGTTGAACTTCCCCGCATCAATGTCTTTTTTGGGGCAATAGGGATTTTTACGAAAATAGAAATGTATGTTTTCAATAATGGAATTCCGAGAAACATGCCTACTTTTCAAAAACTAATCGTTAATTTTGAATGTGATTTTGATGAATCAAAAACCAATCTGCTGAAAACGCTGGAAGAATTCCGGGAAGCCTTTGAAAATGGCAATTTGCCGGATCACCACAGACTATTCGGAAACATGACTGAAAAAGACTGGACATTTTTAGAATTCAAACATCTTGATCATCATCTAAAACAATTTAATGTATGAGTTTTTTTGATAAAATATTCGGTGGGAAAAGTGAAAACCCTGAGCAAAAAACATTCTGGAAAAAGATAGAATCTGAAGAGGATCTTACCAAAGCTATAGAAGATTCTTTTCAAAATAAGATCGCCATATTCAAGCATTCTACAAGCTGTTTCATAAGCAGGACAGTTTTGAAAAATTTTGAAAAAGAAGTAGAGAATTCTGAGCAGCCGGTACATGTATATTATCTGGATTTATTGGCTCACAGACCTGTTTCCAACAAAATAGCAGCAGATTTTGAGATCAGGCATGAAAGCCCGCAGCTGATTGTCATAGAAAACGGAAAACCTGTTAACAGTGCTTCACACCAGGATATTTCTTTAAGCCAGATTGTATCATGAAGAATATAAATAATTATTTAGCCAAAGTTTTAAACGTTCCGCTTCAGAATGTGAACACCTGCAGCCTGCACTATGAAGTAAAGAAAATTCCAAAAAATCAGTTTCTTTTGCAATATGGCGAAATATGCCGTCATATATTCTTCGTAGAAAAAGGGCTTTTAAAAATGTATTCCATTGATAAAAACGGAAAAGAACATATTATACAGTTTGCTCCGGAAAGCTGGCTGATTTCTGACCGAAGCAGTCTTTATTTCAATGAAAAGTCTATTTATTATATAGAAGCCGTGGAGGATTCTGAAGTTTTGTTTCTCCATCCTGACTTCTTCAACAAACTGGTAGAACAATTTCCGAACAGTATTGAAAGAAGTGATTTTCTTCTTCAGAAACATATCAGGAGTCTTCAGAACAGGATCAATTCTTTGCTGGGAGAAACTGCAGAAGAAAGATATATGAAATTCATCAAAATGTATCCGGATTTACTGCTGAGAGTTCCGCAATGGATGATTGCATCTTATCTTGGAATTACTCCTGAGAGTCTGAGCCGAGTAAGAAAAGAACTGGCAAGGAAAAATTTCATCCCGGATAATAAATAAAAAAAGCTGGAAGATGGGAGAGGGAAGCCAGAAGTTCTGGTCAACACAAAGAACTGTTAAACACCCTTATTAAGAAAATCTATTCTTAAAACTATAATCACTTCCACCTTCCAGCCTCTATCTTCCTTACCTCAAATCAATCTTTTTGGCTAGCTGTCCAACCTGTCTGAGTTTGACCTGTGTATTTTCCGACCATGGAAGCCCTATGCAGAGTCTCATACAATTTTCAAACTGCTCCTGAAAAGTAAACATTCTTCCGGGCGCGATACTTATGTTCTGTTTGATAGCCAGATCATATAGTTCTGTTGTACGGATATTTTTATCAAATTCTATCCATAAAGACAAGCCTCCCTGGGGACGGCTGGTTTTCGTACCTTCCGGAAAAGATTCTGCAATGGTCTGAACATAGTTCTGGTAATTGATCTGTAATGTTCTGCGAAGCTGCTGAAGATGTTTTTCATATTTTCCGGATTTCAGGAAATTAGCCACTGCTTCATTCACAATGGAAATAGAAGAAGTAGAGTGCAGAAGTTTCAGCTTCATGATTTTGTCTTTATACTTCCCGGGAGCAATCCAGCCTACACGATAACCGGGAGCCAGAGTCTTTGAAATAGAGCTGCAATACAGTACATTTCCGTCTTTATCAAAAGATTTACAGCATTTCGGACGGCTGGAACCAAAATAAAGGTCTCCATACACATCATCTTCTATTAACGGAATATTATTTTCAGAAAGTATTTTTACAATTTCTTTTTTATTTTCATCAGGCATACAGCTTCCCAACGGTGAATTAAAATTGGGAATCAGGAGACAAAGATCTATTTTCGGAATTAACTTTTTTAAAGCCTCAATTTCTATTCCCGTAGTAGGATGGGTAGGAAGTTCCAGTACCTTTAATCCCAGCCCGTTGGCCAGCTGAAGAATTCCGGGATAGCAGGGACTTTCGATCGCGACGGTATCTCCTGGCTTTCCTAAAGCCATCAAACAGAAAGAAAGGGCATTCATTCCGCCATTGGTGGTAATGAGATCATTTTCGCTAAGATTGCCTCCCCATTGTAAGGAACGTACTGCAATCATTCTTCTTAATTTCAGATTTCCCTGAAGTTCCTCGTATTCGGTACCACCGTCTTTTAATTCCCTGGTGGCATTCACAATTTCTTTTTTTAGTTTAGCCTGAGGCAAAAGATCTCCGGACGGAATTCCGATAGAGAAGAAGGTAAGATCCTTTTTACCCATATTTTCATATACTTTACTGATCAGCTCATCCGGTTCATCATTATTGGCGATCAATGACGGACGGCTTACTTCCGGCAAAGGGAGTTTTGCTGAAAGCAGCTGACTTACAAAATAGCCGGACTGCGGTTTGGATTCTACCAAAGACTGGGATTCCAGCTCCAGAAAGACACGCTTGGCTGTATTCATGCTTACCTGATGCTCCTTGCATAGCATTCTCACTGAAGGAAGCTTGTCTCCGGCCTTTAGAATACCATTTCTGATCTGTCCTGCAATTCCGTCTGCAATTTCCGTGTACAAAAATTCTTTACTCATATTGTTAAACTGTGCTCATGCAAATATACAAAACTGATACTGTGTTTATCGGATTATCCTTTCTAATTTTGAACATCAATTAAAAAGTTTGAATACAATGTTGACAAAACAACTATCAAAAGATGAAAATATAAATGGCTGGATCAATGGCTTTATAGGTGTTGTATTATTTAGTGGAGGTTTGCCGGCCACTAAGTTAGCCGTAATGGAAATGAGCCCCATTTTTGTAACGATTGTTCGTGCGGCTGTTGCAGGAATTCTTGCGCTTATCGTATTATGGCTGGGTAAAGAAAAACGTCCTGTTAAAAAAGATTTAATTCCATTATTGTTGGTTTCCCTGGGCTGTGTGGTAGGTTTTCCGCTTCTTTCTGCATTGGCACTTCAATATCTTACTTCAGCCCATTCTATTGTTTTTCTGGGAATGCTGCCTTTGGCAACGGCTGTATTTGGAGTGATGCGTGGTGGCGAAAAACCCCATCCTGTATTTTGGTTTTTCTCTATTACAGGAAGTCTTTTGGTGATTGGCTATGCTGTTTCGCAGGGGATATCAGCGTCACCTGTTGGCGATATTCTGATGCTGCTTGCCGTTATTTTATGTGGTATGGGTTATGCTGAAGGTGCTAAGCTATCTAAAACATTAGGCGGATGGCAGGTAATTTCCTGGGCTTTGGTATTGGCACTGCCTGTTATGATTCCTCTATTTTTTATTTATTTTCCTGATGATATTGAAAATGTTAGTTTTCAGGGGTGGTTTGGAATGGCTTATATTTCGCTTTTCAGCATGTTTATTGGATTTATATTCTGGTATAAAGGATTGGCACAAGGCGGAATTGCTACTGTTGGACAGCTGCAGCTGCTTCAGCCTTTCTTTGGCTTGGCACTCGCTGCCTGGCTTCTTCATGAACAGGTGAGTTTGGGAATGCTTGGGGTGACTGTGGGCGTCATCTTATGTGTTGCAGGAACTAAAAAATTTGCGAAATAATTAAATATAAAGCATTATGACTTAAGTCATAAGAAGACAGCTTCATAATAGTCTACCTTTGATTCATCACCACAAAATAGAGCATTATGAAGTTTATTATGTCAAGCCTGCTTATAGGACTTATGGTCCTGAGCTGTAAAAAAGAATCCAAAACAGAAACCAATGTTACAACAGATACTGTCATAGCTGATACCATCAGGACGGATTCTGTTTCCACTGTAAACCCAATCCCTTCCGATATAATACAAAGTGATACGGTTTCCTCAAAAAAACTTACAGATACCACAGGAACCCATAAAAATAAAATTCCAAAGAAATAGCAGTTTTTTCTGTTATTACTTTGAAAAACCCGTTTTTATTAAGTAAAAATGGGTTTTATTGTTTTGTATTCTGCAAATTGTTGAAATTATAGCTTAAATATGTGGTATCAAAAAATCAATTTAATCGCATTTTTAATAGCAATACTTAACCAATAAATAAAATATACAATTAAAGTTATCAGTATTTTTAACTTTTTTTAACTTTCAAAACAATCATTAAGGTGCACTTTTTGCACTCATTAAATATCGATTACCAATATATTTTTACTAAGATTAAGAAAAGGAGAAGAAGAAAACAACACCAAAAAACAACTATTATGGTTATCGACGAAAACATTTTGATTTCAGCGGGAGCAGAAACGAGACACTACAGCCCTTCAGAAGTGATATTCTGCGAGGGTGATATTCCCAATTATTATTATCAGATTATTAATGGAGAGGTAAAACTCAATAATTATAATGAGGAAGGAAAAGAATTTATTCAGAATATTTTATCCGACGGAGAAAGCTGTGGAGAATCTATTCTTTTTATAGAAAAACCTTATCCTATGAATGCTGAAGCTATTACAGAATGTACTGTTTTAAGGCTTCATAAATCCATTTTTTTCAATCTGCTGAACCAAAACCCCGAATTATACATGGAGGTCAGCAGTTTTCTCTCCGAACGTCTTTACTATAAATTCATCATGATGCAGAATCTTTCATCGCAAAATCCTTCGATACGACTCAAAGGACTGATGGATTATCTGAAAAGTTTCCAGAAAGATGCACGTCCTTATTCATTTCTGATTCCCTTAACGAGACAACAGATGGCAAGTCTTACAGGTTTGTGTGTAGAAACCGCAATAAGGACCATCAAACATATGGAAAGGGATAAGATCCTAAGAATTGAAAATCGTAAAATTTTATATTAGCATTCATTTGACATAGAAATTTTGTGATTTTTTTCATTTAAATCTTTATAAAGATATGAAAATGATAAACTGTATGAATATTGATGGAAGTCTGTTGTACTGTCTAAAAATGGTTCCTCATTGAATTGGCAGGACAACAGATTATCAATCTTACGGACATGCATATGGAAAATGTATTCCGGACTCTTGAAAAGATGAAAAAATCTGGCAGAATTATCATAAAAGACTGAAAAATTTTGTATTAATACGCATTAACATGATCCAGGTCATAAAAAAGTGAATTATTCTGACGTACATTTGAAATATAAATTTTCAATCCAATTCCTAAACCTTAGTAAAAAAGGAACGTAAAAAGCATTTGCTTTTATTATCATTTAAAATTACCGACATCCAACTGTTGCCGTCTAATACTAGTCACGGGCTGCAATACACATCACTAAATATTAATAAAAAAATTCAGTTATGAACACTAGAAATTCAAGAAACCGCAGTTCAAGAGGACAGTCACATTCATCAGAAAACCTAGAAGAAGTATATCAGTTAGGATATGATCATGGTTTCAACGATGCAACCAGAGATGAAGATTATGATGATGATTTTTCAGAATATGAAAATTATTTTGATAATGAAAATGAGGATTATGACGATGACTACGATGAAGATGATTATGATGAATACGAAGACGATTATGATGATGATGAAGATGATGATTATGATGACGAAGAAGACGACGATGATGATGATCAGAGAGGCCGTAGAGGAGGAAGAGGTGGTTCCAGAGGCGGAAACGGTAACCAGCAGAGAGACAGCCAGGGAAGATTTACTTCCGGTAGAGGCGGTTCTCGTGGAGGAAACTCCGGTGGTGGTTCCCGCGGACGTTCAAGTTCTGGTTCCGGCTCCAGATCAGGAGGCAGAGGCAGGTCATCATCAGGAGATGGTACTTCAAGAAGAGGTTTCGCTTCCATGAGTAAAGCTGAGCGTACAAGAATAGCCAGAATGGGAGGTCAGGCTTCTCATGGTGGAGGCAGATCCTCAGGCTCAGGTTCCAATTCAGGAAGAGGAGGTTCGTCCAGATCAGGAAACAACAGTAATAGCTCAGGAAGAGGAGGCTCGAACTCCAACTCCAATTCAGGAAGTTCAAGAAGAGGATTTGCTGCAATGAGTAAATCTGAGCGTACAAGAATAGCCAGAATGGGAGGCCAGGCTTCCCACGGAGGCGGAAGATCTTCAGGCCGTTCCGGATTCGGAGGCAGACGTAATTCATAATTCTTTTTCCAGGATTGCCTCTTTAGCCATATATAAAGAGGTAATCCTTTAATAACAAACACCATTTACACCATGCCCAATAAAATATTAGAAACCAATACGGCAGTTTCTGCCACCAAAAAAGGTACGGCAGACAAGGCAACTGTCAACGAGGATGAAATGAAAAATTCACCCCTTCACAAATTCTTTGTGAGTGCCCTGAAGGACATTTATTTTGCTGAAAATGCCATTCTGGATGCATTGGAAAAAATGCAGGAAGCAGCTACTGCTGAAGAATTGAAAGATGCTTTTGAAGACCATCACCTTCAGACTCAAAAACATGTTAAACGTTTGGAAAAAGTTTTCAAACTCATTGATGAAAAGCCTGAAAAGAAAGAATGCAAGGCTATCAAAGGGATTATTGAAGAAGGAGAAGAAGTCATCAAAGCTACAGAAGACGGCACTGCAACAAGAGATGTTGCCCTTATTATTGCGGCACAGAAAGTAGAACATTATGAAATTGCCACTTATGGCGGACTGGCCCAGCTTGCCATAACTATGGGACATGATAAGGCTGCTGATCTGCTTGAAAGAACGCTTCAGGAAGAAGAAGACACCGATTCTTATCTTACAGATATTGCAGAAACATCCATCAACTTTGATGCAGAACAGGAAGACTAAACTATGTAATAAGCCATGTAGCTTGTTCTATATGGCTTATTTTAATCATGAAATCAAAATATATGGAATGCCAGAAAATAATAAAAACACTGAGACATAAGGATTTTATAAAAATACCGAATACCGGGAAGTGTTTTGAAGATGGGGCAGCAATCTATGCAAAAGAGATCAAAAAAAATATTTTTCTTTTATTTATTATTCTGAAAGATATTGATATTGAAAATATACAGGCATTAATTGCTCACTTCGACTGCTTCGGCAGTATCGGATTAAAAGAACCGGAACAGATCATGTTTTATTTATCCATAAAAGATAAAAATGACCTTCATTATTTTGAAAAATACATGGAAGCTTCTAATAACTAAAAACCATTCTTAAATATGACTTTTGAAAACGACACTTTACAACATTCCGGCCTGAATGATAAAAATAATGCAATAGAGAATGAGTCTTTATTTCCGTCTATTATGAATTCTTACGGAGTTACGGCTTTTCTGATTAAGTCTTTAGAAAAGATTAAAAATAATGCTACCTGTGAAGTCCTGAAAGGAGTGATAGACAATTATATGGAAGAATACATCCTCAATATCCGTGAGTTTCATTTTAATAACACAACGAAAACCACAGATTTGGATGCCGAAATACGATATGAATCTCCTGCCTTCACTTTGTATGCCAAAACAGCGTATTACAAAGTTCTGAAGGAGGAAGAATATATCAACAGGCTTCTTGAAATTCTGGGAAATAAGACAGATTAATTGCAGCGCCCCATTATTGAACTGCTTTTGAAAGAAAATACACCAACTACAAAAAGATTATGAATATGAACACCAACGAACACAACAAAAAAGCAGAACAGCTGGATGTACACAGCACTTCCAATGAAAATGAAAAACTGACCACCAACCAGGGCTTAAAGATCAACAACAACCAGGATTCTTTAAAAGCCGGAGAACGTGGCCCCTCATTGCTGGAAGACTTTATTCTGCGTGAAAAAATCACCCATTTTGATCATGAAAGAATTCCTGAAAGAGTAGTGCATGCCAGGGGTTCCGGTGCACATGGCGTTTTTAAGCTTACTAAAAGCCTTGCAGAATACACTAAAGCAAAATTTTTAACAGAACTGGGAAAGGAAACTCCTGTTTTTGTACGGTTTTCAACTGTCGCAGGGAGTAAAGGAAGTACCGATCTCGCAAGAGATGTCCGTGGTTTTGCGGTAAAATTTTATACCGAAGAAGGAAATTATGACCTTGTTGCCAATAATATACCGGTATTTTTTATTCAGGATGCTATCAAATTTCCTGACCTCGTACACGCTGTAAAACCGGAACCAGACAATGAAATTCCACAGGCTGCATCTGCCCATGATACATTCTGGGATTTTATTTCACTGATGCCCGAAAGTATTCACATGATCATGTGGCTGATGAGCGACAGAGCTATTCCGCGAAGTCTGAGAATGATGGAAGGCTTTGGTGTACACTCTTTTAAATTTATCAACGAGGCAGGGAATGTACATTTTGTAAAATTCCATTTTAAGCCCAGATTAGGCGTTCATTCCGTAGCCTGGAACGAAGCTCAGATGATTTCAGGAGTAGATTCTGATTTCCATAAGCGTGATCTTTGGGAGGCCATAGAAAACGGCGATTATCCGGAATGGGATTTCGGGGTACAACTTATTCCTGAAGAAGATGAACACAAATTTGATTTTGATCTTCTCGACCCTACCAAAATAGTTCCTGAGGAAGAAGTTCCTGTAGAAATCTTCGGAACTTTAACGCTTAACAGAAATCCTGATAATTTCTTTGCAGAAACCGAGCAGATTGCATTTCACCCGGGACATATCATTCCCGGGATAGATTTCACCAATGATCCGCTGCTGCAGGGAAGATTATTTTCATATACCGATACTCAGCTTTCAAGACTGGGATCTCCCAATTTCCATGAAATACCGATCAACAGATCTATCAACACGGTTCATAACAACCAAAGAGATGGTCATATGAGACAGCAGATCGTTAAAGGAAAAAGCAGCTATGAACCGAATTCTATAGGCGGCGGATGTCCTTTCCAGGCGATGATGTCTGAAGGCGGCTTTACCTCCCAGCAGGAAAGGGTTTCCGGAGTGAAGATCAGAGAAAGAAGTAAAAGTTTTGTGGATCATTATTCACAGGCAAAATTATTCTATAACAGCCAGTCTGCACCGGAGAAAACACACCTTCAGAATGCATTGATCTTTGAATTATCAAAAGTAACCCGTCCTGAGATCAGGGAAAGACTGGTAGGACAGCTTGCCTATATTGATACAGACCTTGCCTGGAAGGTAGCAGAAAAATTAGGTGTGGAAGTTAAAAAACTGGAATGGCCCAATCAAAGTCTGCCGGCAGATAGTAATATGATAGACCTTCAAAGCGAAGAAAGAGAACCTCATACAAAGGTTTCTGATGCTTTAAGTATGAAGAATACGGTAAAAAATACAATTAAGAGCCGTAAAATTGGCTTTATTCTGGCTAACGGTGCTGATGGTGGAGCTGTCAATGATCTTAAAGCAAAGCTTGAAGCAGAAGGTGCCAGAGTTGAACTGATTGCAACAAGTGTTGCTCCCGTAAAACTGAATGACGGTTCAGAACTGACTCCGAAACATTCTCTTAGCAGTACGGCAAGTGTCTGTTTTGATGCCCTTGCGATCTGCCCGGGAGAAGATTCCGTAAAAGAGCTGATGATTGCTGAAAACAAACATCTGGTTCTGCATTTCATCAATGAAGCTTATAAACACTGTAAAGCAATTTACTTTGGAAAAGATACGGAGGTGCTTTACCACAATTCCAATGTAGCCGCTAAACAACATGAGGATCCCGGAATCATTACATGGGAAGACGGAGATCCGGCAGATAAATTCATCCAGGCAATTGCCCAACACAGAGTCTGGGATCTTGAAAAGGAGAGAAACGCGTAATCATAAAACACCCTTCACACCAACACCAATCACTTTAAATATCTACATTATGAAAGCAGCCGTTTTTCATTCACCAGGTAATATTACCTGTGATACCGTAGAAGATCCCAGAATTCTGGATGAAAATGATATTATTCTGAGAGTAACTTCCACAGCGATTTGTGGCAGTGATCTCCATATGTATTCAGGAGGAATTCCGCAGGCCAGACCCATGGTAATGGGACATGAATTTATGGGTATCGTAGAAGAAACCGGGAAAAACATCAGTCACCTGAAAGCAGACGACAGGGTAGTAGTTCCTTTTCCCATTGCTTGTGGAAGCTGTTTCTTCTGCCAGCATGATCTTCCCACCGCATGTGAACATAGCAACCCCGATTATTACGGCCCGGAAGGAGGTATTTTTAAAGAAAAAGGCGGAGCTCTGTTCGGATATACCGACCTGTATGGAGGATATGACGGTGGCCAGGCCCAGTATGTAAGAGTTCCCTACGCGAATTTTGGGCCCAGAAAAGTTCCGGAAAACCTTAGTGATGAACAGGTTTTATTTCTTACTGATATTTTCCCAACAGGCTACACAGGAGTGATGTGGGGAGAGCTTAAAGGAGGAGAAACCGTTGCGGTTTTTGGAGCAGGCCCGGTAGGGACAATGGCCACGAAAAGTGCTGTTCTTCATAACGCAAAGAAAGTTATTGTAATTGATACCCTTCAATACAGATTAGACAGAATCAAAATGCTTACAGGATGTGAAACCATTTTGTGGGAAGATGCTGAAAGTACTATTGAACAGATCAGGGATATGACAGACGGGCGGGGTGCAGATCTTTGTATTGAAGCCGTAGGTTTTGAACCGGAAAGAAGTTTTATAGACCGTGCAAAAGCTGTTTTAAACTTTGAGAAAGGCTCTATCAAAGTGCTGGAAGCATGCATGAGCGCGGTACGCAGAGGTGGCATTGTTTCTGTTCTGGGAGTTTATCCCGTCAATTATGACAATTTCAGACTTGGACAGATTTTTGACAAGGGAATTACACTTAAAGCAGGACAGTGCAATGTTCATCCTATTATAGACCGGCTTATGGACTATGTCGTGACCGGAAAAATCACTCTTGATGATGTTATTACCCACCGTTTATCTCTTGATGAAGTAAGCAAAGGATACGAAATTTTTGATAAAAAAGAAGACGGATGTGTAAAGGTCGTTCTTGACCCATGGAAGCTGACAGGCTTTTAAAATAAATTATCAACCAATCACTCAAAATTTAATAGTATGGACTTTCAAAAAAATCTTCTCGAATATATAAGTCAGTCACTGATGACCACGGATGAAACCATTTCAATTGCAGAAAGTGTCACTTCAGGATGTTTGCAGCTGGCTTTTTCACAGATGCCTAATGCTTCTATGTTCTACAAAGGAGGAATGACAGCCTACACATTGCCGGAAAAAGTAAAACTACTAAAGGTTAACAGACAGGAGGCCGAAGAATGTGACTGCGTTTCAGAGAATATTGCAGAGACGATGGCTTTAAATGTCGCAAAACTTTACGAATCCGACTGGTCTATCGCTACAACCGGATACTGTACACCAATCCGGAATTCCGGGTATAAAATTTTTGCCTATTTCTCATTCTCTTACAAAGGTGAGATCATCCTGACTAAAAAACTGGAATTACATCCTAAAACTCAAGCCCTGAATGCCCAGCTATATTACACCGAATTTATTTTGGGGTGTTTTAAAAGTGAACTTAACAGGCTTTTAATCTTAAAATAAATCTATGGAACGCAAAAATCAATATGCACTCATTACAGGTGCTACCAGCGGTATAGGCTACGAACTGGCAAAGAAATTTGCCAGTAACGGATATGATCTTGTTATTGTGGCCAGAGATCATGAAGAGCTGAAAAGAAAAGCCGATGAACTCAAAAATTGTGGAGTGAATGTAATCAGCATCTCCAAAAATTTATTCTTACAGGAAGAAGTCTATTCTCTTTATTCCGAATTAAAAATGAATGGAATAAGCCCTGAAATATTAGTGAATGATGCCGGGCAGGGAGTGTACGGGAAATTTCAGGATACGGATATCCACAGGGAAGTAGACATTGTTCAGTTAAATATCATTTCAGTCATCATATTGACCAAACTGTTTTTAAAGGACCGGCTGCCCGAGGGGTCAGGAAAGATTTTGAATCTGGCATCTGTAGCCAGCAAAGCTCCCGGCCCGTGGCATTCGGTATATCACGGTACTAAAGCATTTGTATTATCATGGTCTGAGGCCATCCGTGAAGAGCTGAAAGATTCCGGAATTACAGTGACGGCTCTGTTACCGGGACCTACCGATACCGATTTCTTTAATAAAGCGGATATGAACAGAAGTAAAGTACTTGAAGACCCAGATAATCTGGCATCGCCGGAAGAAGTGGCTGCAGATGGTTACCATGCTCTGATGAATGGTGATGATAAAATAATATCAGGGTTAAAAAACAAACTTTCTGTAGCAATGGCGAATATAGCCAGTGACAGTATGGCGGCTCATAGAATGGCAGAAATGCAGAAACCTTCAACAGAAAAATAAAAAGACTTATGATAGGAAAATTAGACAATAAAACAGTTTTGATTACCGGTGCAGACAGCGGAATAGGAAAGGCTGTTGCCCTTCTTTTTGCCCTGGAAGGTGCAGATATTGCCATTATTTATCATTCCAGTGACAACGACGCCGGAAGAACAAAAGCGGAAATTGAGAATCTGAATAGAAAATGTATCATTTTCAAAGGAGATATCAATGATTACGATTTTTGTGAAGAAACGGTAAAAGAAGTGATCTCTGCATTCGGAAAAATTGATATTCTCATTAATAATGCCGGAATTCAGTTTCCTGCAGAAAGTATTGAGCAGCTTGAAGAGAAAAACATCAGACAGACTTTTGATTCCAATATTGTCGGAATGATTTTGTTAACAAAAGTAGTATTCCCCTATTTAAAAGAAGGAAGCTGCGTTATCAATACCACTTCCGTTTCCGCCTATCAGGGACATCCTGAACTCCTTGATTATTCTGCAACAAAAGGCGCTATTGTTTCCTTCACCCGTTCTCTGGCACTGCAGGCAAAACCCAGGGGAATCAGGATCAATGCCGTTGCTCCGGGACCAGTGGCTACACCACTTACCGAAGAAACTTTTGATGAAAAGAAAGAAAACCCCAATAAACCTCCTTTGGAGAGAAATGCTACACCTGAAGAAATCGCTTTAAGTTTCCTGTTTCTGGCAGGTGATGATGCGTCACAGATTACGGGCCAGGTACTACACCCCAATGGAGGACTGATAGTAAACGGTTAAAATAGATCAAGTATAAAATAACATGAAAATAGTTAAAAATATGAAAACTACAGCACTTATTTTAGGCGTTATCAGCCTGTTTGCTTTTACTTCCTGCCGATGTAATATTGATGAAGACGAAAACCGGAAAAGAGACCAGAAAAGCAGTTCGTCCAATACCGATAAATCCGGTCTGCCCGAAAGTGATACCCTGAGTATCAGATAAGTTTAACAATAAAATATTCTGGTAATGTACAGAGACGGTGCAAGAAAAAGTATTTGGCAGGAAGAGATCAGAAAATTTTCTACAGAAACGGATCTCAGCTCCTTATTTGACGTTGCCATTGTAGGAGGTGGAATTACAGGAGTTTCAACAGCACTTAAACTTCAGGAATCCGGAAAGAAATGTGTTATCCTCGAAGCAGCCAATATAGGATTTGGAACTACAGGTGGCACAACGGCTCATTTGAACGATTTTTTTGATACAACCTTTAATCAGGCTATCCGTGATTTTGGACCGGATAATGCCAAACTGTATGCACAATCCGGAACTGATGCCATCAGTATTATTGAAGGTAATATTCAGAAATATCAGATCAACTGTGATTTCACAAGAAAGTCAGCTTACCTTTTTGCCCTGGATGAAAAACAGGAAGAACAGTTGAAAGATATTGTAGAAGGAGCAGCCAAGGTAGGTCATGAAATGAGTTATGTGAATGAAATTCCTTTTCCCATCCCATTCAGAGAAGCGGTGCTTATTCCCGGGCAGGGGCATTTTCATCCTATAAAATATAGTAAAGCGCTCTGCGAAGCTTTTATAAAACTGGGCGGCTCTATTGTAGAAAACTGCCATTGTGAAGAACATGATGAACAAAATGATTTTGTTGTTTTAAAAACTTCAAAAGGGGAAGTAAAGGCCGCAAATGTAGTCTATGCTACCCATATTCCGCCTGGAGTTAATCTTCTTCATTTTACAAATGCTCCCTACAGAAGCTATGCCATGGCTTTTACCATGAAAAATGACAAATACCCGTGGGAGCTTGGTTATGACCTTTGTGAACCCTATCACTATTACCGTATTCAGAATATTGAAGGCGAAAATCTATTGATTGCAGGAGGTGAAGATCACAAAACAGGACATGCTGATGATACCGGAGAATGTTTTTCAAGACTTGAAAATTATGTCAGAAAATATTTTGAGGTAGAAACAGTCTATTACAGCTGGTCCAGCCAATATTACGAGCCAGTGGACGGGTTTCCCTATATAGGAAAACTTCCCGGAAGTAAAGAAAGAATTTTTGTGGCTACAGGCTTCAGAGGAAACGGAATGATCTTCGGAACACTTTCGTCACAGATCCTTCATGATCTTATCCTTACAGGAAAAAGTAAATATGGCGAGCTGTTCAATCCTTCCAGAATCAAACCTGTTGCAGGATTTTCGGATTTTGTGAAAGAAACGGCAACGGTAGCTTTTGATTTTGTAAAAGATAAAATTTTAACCGAGAAAATTGATTCTTTTTCTGAAGTCGGTGAAGGTAAAGCGAAAGTTATTAAATATGAGTCAGAATCTTATGCACTGTACAAAGAAAACGACGGCACTTTGCATCTGCTCAGAAGTACCTGTCCACACGCAGGATGTGAAGTCCGGTGGAACAGTGCGGAGCTGAGCTGGGATTGCCCATGTCACGGTTCACGGTTTAATGTCAACGGAAAAATCCTTACCGGACCCACCACAAAGAACCTCCAAAAGGTATTCCCTTATCAAAAACGTGATTCATAAACTCCAAACTTTAAACCTTAAACTTTAAATATTGAACTCTAACCTTTAAACTCAGAAATATGTCACGCACCAGTTTCCTGTATCGCAACAGCTTAAGTATTGTTCTGATTACTCTAATGATTATTTTTCTTGCAGGACAGTTTTTTATGGGCTGGAAAACAGAAAATAAAGAACTCATTGAAAACGGCCAGCCAGTTTTAAAGATCGGTGAATACATCCATAGCGGTCATTTTATACAGGCTACTTTTGAAAACTGGGAAAGCGAATTTCTCCAGATGATGCTGTATGTTTTATTAACGATTTCTCTGAGGCAAAAAGGCTCCAGTGAATCAAAATCTATGACAGAAGAGGAAGATGTTGACAAAGAACCTGTACCACACCCCAAAGCGCCATGGCCTGTAAAAAAAGGCGGAATATGGCTGAAACTCTATAAACATTCTTTATCACTAGCCTTTGCAATCCTTTTTCTGGCGAGTTTCATTTTGCATTTCTATGGCAGTCTCAGGGATTTTAATGATGAACAAATGATGAAAGATAAACCTGCTGTAACGGCCGTTCAATACATTTCAGAATCGCGGTTCTGGTTTGAGTCTTTTCAAAACTGGCAGAGTGAATTCCTGGCGGTTGCTTCCCTGGTTCTTCTCTCTATATGGCTTCGCGAAAAAGGTTCTCCGGAATCAAAACCCGTGGATATGCCTCATGATGAAACGCCTTGATTTTTATTCACTTTCGGCTTTGTCTGCATAATGGCAAAATATGATGATGTAAAAGCTGATAAACTCTGATAGCCCACTTTATAGGCTACTTCACTCAACGTGTATTGTCTGGTATCTATCAGTTCAATACTTTTTAAAATCCTTGTCAGCTGAAGGTATTTCTGTATTGTAATTCCCGTTTCATTTTTAAAAATTCTCTGGAGGCTCCTCACAGACATTTGTGCTTTTTCTGCAAGAGCATCCATGTCCGGATTATATTTAAAATTGGCATTAATTTCATTGCATACAGGAATCAGTCTTGTATCCGTAGGAACGGGAATCTGCAGACTACTGCTTTCTTTGCAGAAATTGGGAAGGCTTTTCAGAATAGCTTTAAAAAACAGGTCCTGTTCTTCATTTTCATCCAATAACTGGTTCCATTTTGATGCATACAAAAGCATTTCCTTTAAAACAGCAGGAACAGCAAATACCTGAACATGCCGGTAAAATTCATCTTCAAAAACCGATCTGAACAGGAATACCATCAGATTTACTGTTTGAGCCTCAGAAGTGATCTTATGGGCTTTTTCCGAAGGAATCCAGATGACATGATGCTGGGGGACGAGATAAATTTTCTGGTCGATATGAAAATACTGGTAGCCTTCTTCCACAAAAGTGAGCTGAGCCCGGCTATGCTTGTGCTCATAATCATCATGTTTCCAGTTTTTTTCACACCATACATAGGCTTCCTTTTTGATAGAATCTACAAAGTGGCTTTCCGTTTTTTCAATCAGTCCGCATTTCATTTTGTCGTTTTGAATGTATATTTTGGCAAATTTAATAAAAACGACAATAGTAATTTTGTACTGTCACTGTCATTTTTACAGGATTTAACACATAAAAAAACCTATATCTTATTCAGAATGAAAAAACTATGTCTTTTTTTTATCTTAATTTTATTATCAAATACCACCCGCATCATGGCACAAAATAAAGCTAACATATTAGTTCTAATTCATTCGGACAATGGCGGAACCTACGAACTGGCTAAGGAACTCGCCAAAGGAATTGAAAGTGAAAATAACGCAGTTTCCCATATAAAACTTGTCAAAGCCTCACAAAATCCAAACCTGAAAAATCTTCCGGTTGCAACACCAGATGAGTTGACCCATTATGACGGAATCGCTTTTGGTTCCCCGGTTTATTTCGGAAATATCAGCACAGGAATGAGTGAATTTTTATCCGGAACTGTTCAGCTCTGGACCAATCATGCGTTGGAAGGAGTTCCGGCAACTGTTTTTATGTCTGCCGGAAGCGGAGCAGGAAAGGAGCTTGCTCTTCAGGCGTTCTGGAACAGCCTAGCCGTCCACGGAATGGTTCTTGTGTCTAATGGAATACGTGGAACAGAAGAACTGAACAAAGCCATTCCGCAAGGAAATACTGTTTTGGGAATTACCAGCATGGCTTCTTTAAAAGATGTGGAAAGACCTACGAAAGGAGAGCGGAATATGGCTGAAATTCAGGGAAGAAATTTTGCAAAAATAGCATTGGCATTAAAAGATACGCATTCTAAAAAAACGCTGGCTGTTACGGAAAGTCATCAGAATTTCAGTGAAATATTAAAACAGAAAAACATTATTCTTCCACAGGTTCCAAAGCCGGCGGGAAATTATCAGCCGTTCGTCCGTTCCGGAAATCTTGTATTTATCAATCAGGTTGCTTTAAAAGACGGTAAAATTTTCAATCCGGGAAAACTGGGTGTTGAAGTGAATGAGCAGCAGGTAAAAGACGCTGTAAAAGTAACCATGCTGAATGTGATTTCAGTGTTAAATGAAGCTGTGGGAGGAGATTTGAGCAGAGTAAAACAATGCGTGCAGCTTACAGGAATTTTCAATACAAAAGATGATTATACAAAACATGCTGATCTGATGAATGTGGCTTCTGATCTGGCTGTTGAAATCTTCGGGGAAAAAGGAAAACATGCCAGAGCTACCTTGGGAACTTCTTCCATTCCTGTGGGCTCTTCTGTGGAGATTCAGGCGGTTTTTGAAGTAGAATAAATTTCCAGTCTAAACAACAAAATCACAAAAGTTTAAAACACTTAAGTTGATTTTTAAGTTTAAAGATAACCTGCTGAGAAGTTCACATAAGTTTAAAAAATATTTTATTTTTTGATTATATAAACATCGTGTAAATCTGTGGAAGTTAAAAACCCGAGATAATCTCTGCGATAACTGGGATACTTTGCTCCAGCTGCTCTTCAGAAAGTGCTCCGTAACTTAACCTGAATCCGTTTACCTGGCTTTTACTGTATTGTTTAGGATGAATAATCTTAATGTTTTTTTCCAGTAAAAGCTTTGTTACAGCATCCCAATCCAGTCTTGTTTTGGGAACAATCCAAAAGGCAAGGCCTCCTTCAGGCAAAGTAAAATCGGCAATATCTTTCATGTATTTTGTCAATAGTTCAAAGACAAAATCTCTTTTGTTTTTATAATGAACAGTAGCCTTTCTGATGTGCTTTTTTATGGCTCCTTCTTTAATCAGCTGGAGAACTGCCTGTTCCATGATAACATCTCCATGTACATCAATAATTTTTCTCAGATCACCAATTCTTTTTAATAGTTCCTGATTTTTAGTGGCCAGATAACCGATCCTTAAAGCCGGAGCTACCACCTTGCTTAAAGTTCCGATGTACACATAGTTGTGCAGTTCGGGAAAGCTTGAAATCGGGAGAATAGGGCGGTATCCGAAGTGAAACTCATTATCATAATCATCTTCAATAATGGTTATATTGTATTGGTTGGACAGCTCAATTAATTGTAATCGTCTTGCAAGACTCAAAGTAACTGTAGTAGGATATTGTCTGTGAGGAGTAATATACAGGGCTTTAATATTCTGATGTTGCTTTAAAAGCTTTTCAACAGTCTCCATATGGATTCCTTCCTGATCTACAGGGACCGACAAAAGCTTTGCTCCTGCATACTCAAATGCCTGCCATGCAGGTTGATACCCCGGATCTTCCACAATAACAATGTCTCCGGGATTTAAAAGTGTCTGAGCGGTCAGAAACATTCCCATCTGGCTGCCCCTTGTAATGGAAATTTCATTTTCATGAATATGCATTCCACGCTGATGGTTGAGCATCTGTGAGATCATTTTTCTAAATTCTGTGTCACCATGTTCACTTCCATATCCCATCATCTGCCACTTGGCTTTGATGCCGAAAATTTGTCTGTAGGCTCTGGCCAGCTCTGTCACAGGAGCAATTTTACTGTCGGGATGTCCATCATCGAAATTGATTACAATTCCATTAGACATTACCTGCTGATGATGTGGGTTATGTAATGCCTCTGCATTCTTTTCATGCAAAGCCGGAAGTCTTTCCGATACGAAAATCCCTTTCCTTTCTCTGGAAATTACCCACTCTTCATTGATCAGTACCTGATAGGCTTCTACAACAGTATTCCTGTTAATTTTCAAGGTCTGGGCAAGATTCCTGCTTCCCGGAAGTGCATCTCCCGTTTTTAACCTTCCTGAACGTATATCAGAGATGATCGTATCCGCAATCTGTAGATAAACTGCTTTTTCAAGCTTTTTATCAATTTCTAATTCTAATTTCCAAGGGCGCAACATCTGGACTATCTATTTATATAAAAACTGAATCATTTAAACAGTCCAAAGATAGAATAATTTTGTCATGCAATAAAGCACAAAACCCTAATAATTTAAAATCATGGACAAGAAACAATTCAGTTCTAAAGACTTCCACGAAACCTTTGCAAGACCAAAGTATGTAAAACCGAGTCATTTGATTCATAAAAATGTAGAAAATGCAGGAGAACACAATCAGTTTTCAACAGAAAGAAAACACCCGGTTTTTTTTGTAGATCTTCCGAGTAAAAATGTAAGCATGACGATTGGCGGGCTTACCCCGGGACAACAAACCAACAGACACCGCCACACCTATGAAACCGTTTTATTTGTCATTGAAGGGAAAGGATGGACAGAAGTAGAAGATGAAAAAGTATATTGGGAAGCCGGAGATGCGGTATATATTCCTTCATGGGCATGGCATAAACACCAGAATCTCAGTGATACGGAACCTGCCAAATATATTGCCTGCGAAAATGCGCCTCAGCTGCAGAACTTAGGAGTTGCCTTAAGAGAGGAAGAAGGCAGAGATCTTTAATACCAGAGCTTTAAGCCATTAAGAATTTTGTATGTTAATTATTGATACCGGATATGATTTTTCCTTTCAAAACAAAATTAAGCTTAATACTTTCTTAATGGTTTAAAATTATTTTCAAATTTTAAATCAACAAACATGAAAAATGTTCCATTCAAAGGGATAATTGCTTATCCCATAACACCTTTTGACCAAAATGAAAAGGTAGATATTCCTCTTTTTAAACACCTGGTAGAAAGACTGATCACTTCCGGAAGCCACGGAATTGCTCCATTGGGAAGCACCGGGGTAATGCCTTATTTATCTGACGAAGAAAAAGAAGAAGTTACGGAAGCTACTTTACAGCAGGTAAAAGGCAGAATTCCAACGCTTGTAGGTGTATCCAACCTTACCACGGAGAAAACCATTCATCATGCCCAGTTCGCAGAAAAAGCAGGAGCCGATGCGGTGATGATCATTCCTATGAGCTACTGGAAACTTACCGACGACGAAATTGTAACGCATTATGATGCGGTAGCACGCAAAATATCGATTCCGATTATGGCATACAATAATCCGGCAACAAGTGGAGTAGATATGTCTCCGGCTTTGCTGAAAAGGCTGCTTGAAATTCCCAACGTAACGATGATTAAAGAAAGTACAGGAGATGTTCAGAGAATGCATTACCTGAGAAGAGAACTGGGAGAAGACGTTGCCTTCTACAACGGTTCCAATCCTTTGGCTCTGGCGGCATTTTCGGCGGGAGCAAGGGGTTGGTGTACGGCAGCTCCTAATCTTATTCCTGAACTGAATATCAGCCTTTATAATGCGGTGGAAGAAGGTGATCTTGAAAAAGCAAAAATGATTTTCTATCAGCAGTTTGACCTTTTGAAATTTATTGTAAACAAAGGATTGCCGAGAGCAGTGAAATCAGGGCTGAATATTCTGGGTGAAGATGGCGGAAACCTGAGAAGCCCTCTGAAACCGCTTCACGAAAAAGAAACCGAAGAATTAAAAAGTATTATTAAAACCCTTATCAATCCAGTATAATCTTATGAAAAAATCCATTTTTTACCACGCAGGATGCCCTGTATGTATCAGTGCTGAGCATGATATCGTTAACCTTATAGGTTTGGAAAATGTAGAAATTGTCCATTTGGGTAATGACAGAAGCAAAATTGAGGACGCGGAAAAGGCTGGAGTAAAATCTGTGCCTGCTCTAGTGACACCAAACGGCAATGTGCTTCATATTAATTTTGGAGCTTCTATGGATGAGGTGAAAAATTAACAGTATTAATTTTGTAGTATAAACGGCTCAATTTCTTGAGCCGTTTTTTGTTTTACCGCTGTAAAATCTGTGGGAAAATGTATTGCTTATTCAGAGCTTTTTAAATCGTTGCATTTCCTTCTATACCATCCGAATTATCGGTTTTGTTTCCTGTGATTGCGGCCGCAACAAAACTAAACAGGCTTACCAGTTTTCCTGCTTTAGTATCCCAGTAATAGGTTTCTTTAGGTTCTACACGGATAATCGTAACATTGGGATCATCTTTACCATCAAACCAGGCCTTAGCCATTGGAGACCATTTATCTTCTATGGTTGCTTTGTCCTTATAGACAGAAGCTTCTCCATACACCGAAAGATATTGGGAATCGCTGTTGTTCATAAAAAACAACTGTACTCTACGGTCTTCTTTGATTTCAAAATTCTTATTGCTGGTTCCACTGCTGATAAACCACAAATTTCCGCTGTCGTCTGTTTCCTGAAGAGTCATTGGTCTTGAATTCACAGGAACGGTTTCCAGTTCTGTACAGAACATGCATATTCTCGCACTTTCCGAGAGTTCTTTGATCTTTTTGATCGCTTCAAGGTGGGTAAGGTTTTCTGTTGACATATTAAATATTTTAAGTGATTAATGTAAATTAAAAGAAATTTATTCAGCAGAATGATGAATAATTTGCTTAAGTCTTTCAAATACCCGACCAAAAAGAAATAAAATGTGGTACCTAAGCTTAATTTATTTATAAAATTCGGTTCAAAGTTAATCTCTCCTTAAAATAATGATCGAAAGATTATTGTTTCTTACTTAATGTTGTCTGAAGATCACTCCACGCGCCTCCGTTGTATACACGTTTAAATCCTTTTTCTTTCAGAATAGTTTCAACTTTTACACTGCGAAGTCCGTGTGAACATACTGTTATATACGTTTTTTCAGGATCCAGTTCTACATACCTTTCTCTGATTGTCCCTAAAGAAATATTAATGGAACCTTCTATATGTCCTGTCTGGTATTCCTTTTCAGTTCTTACATCAAGAATAACAGCTCCTTTTCTGATGAGTTCGGGCAATCCGTTGTCCAAGGTCTGCAACCTGTAAACCCTATACACAATGTACAGAATAAAAACTGCACCCAAAATGAGGAGAATACTTTTCATAGCTTGCTCAATATTTTTTTGTCAATATAAAATGTCCCGAATGGAATAAAACAGGCAAGAATTACCTTCCAGGTTATTTCTTTAAATTTCCAGTTTTGTTCTACACCTACACTCAATGTGTTGAACAGGAAAAGCAGGAATAATGTTCCATGAACAGGGCCGAGAAGCCTTACAAACATGGAATTTCCCATCCAGTATTTCACCGGAACAGCAATAAATACCAAAGTCAGGAGTGAAATTCCTTCCAGGATCGCCAGAGCTCTCAGCCGGCCAATCTTTGTTTTAAATAAATTGATCATAATTATCTGAAATAAGGTCTGTTTGCAAAAGGAGAAAAAGGCCAGGGGATAGCAATGAAAATAATAGCCAATGCTGTAGAAAACCAGATCCCCATCGTTTTGAATTTTTCTTTATCCGAAAGCTTTCTTTTAGCCAGCGCTGAGCCAATTGTGATAATGGCAATCGCTGTAATCATCAGTACGATATGGATTAACCCGAAAAACAGATGTTCAAATGAATCTTTAGCTTCATTAAAATGTTTCCAGAAGTATTGAATCACAGGGCTTTTGAGATAAAAAATCATGCCTATAATCAGTTGGATATGAGCAATTGTAGCCGTCCAGTGTCTCACAGAATTGTCGACTGCTGTAAATTTCCGGTCTGAGAAATACCCTTTAAAAGCCCGGAAAATTGCGTAGACTAAACTTATTAAAACCAGCCAACGGGTTTGGGAATGTAAAAAAGTCAGGGTTTGATACATGGGTTATTTTTTGAACAGAGCAAAGGTAAAACAAAAACATACTAATTAGTATGTTTTTTAATAAAAAAATTACTGCAGGCTTTTAAAATAAGACTTAAGACCCTTTAAATAAGTGAGATATACTTCTTTTGAGTTTTCAAGTTTGCCCAGATTTCTTACTCCCCAATACCCTGAAATCACAAAAACACTCACTTCTTTTGCACTTACTTCTTTTTTGATTAATCCGGCATTTTTACCTTTTTCAATACTTTCAGCAAGCGCCAGTTCCCATTCTTTTGACAGCTCGTGAAGAGCCTGGGTAAAGGCGTTATGCCATGGAGCCATTTGCTGCACAAAATTAGAAGTAGGGCAGCCGTATTCCACTTTTAAAAAATCATTTTCCATCAAAAGATGGTGCATGATATCATAAATGCTTTTTAAAGGATCCGGATTGTTGTGAAGAGTGTTAATGAAAGTTTTTCTGAAGTTGGGTTTCATCAGATCGGTGATAATAGCCAGCCCCATTTCATCTTTGGTTTTAAAATGATAATAGAAAGCACCTTTCGTCACCTGAGTCGTTGCAATAATTTCATCAATGCTTGTAGTCTGAAAACCTTTCACATAGATCAATTCGAACGCTTTCTGGAGAATAGTAAGACGGGTTGCTTCTGATTTCTTCATTAAAACTGCTGATTATTGTTGCAAAGAAACAAATTTTACAGGGAAAATAAAACTATCATTATTCTGATACTTTGATAGAATTTAAATAATTTTTATAATACAAATATTCATCGGAAATTTGCCTTGTCAATATCTACAAAATTACAAGACAATGAATTTTCAAAAAGAAATACAGATCAATACTGAAGCACAGACAGCCAAAAGAGGTCTTCCTGCTGCTTTATGGGCATTAACAATAAGTGCCTTCGGAATAGGAACTACGGAATTTGTCATTGTAGGACTTCTTCCTACAGTAGCATCAGACCTTGGAATTACCATTCCTTCAGCAGGGCTTTTGGTAAGTCTTTATGCGATAGGAGTAGCTATCGGAGCTCCCATCTTAACAGCTCTCACAGGGAAAATACAGCGTAAGATGCTGCTGGTATCAATCATGCTGTTATTCGTTATTGGAAACGGGCTGGCTTCTATTGCTCCCAGCTTTATAACATTAGTGCTGGCAAGAGTACTTACAGGATTGGCGCATGGGGTTTACTTTTCTATAGGTTCTACCATTGCAGCTTCACTGGTTCCTGAAGAGAAAAGAGCTACCGCAATTTCCATCATGTTTGCCGGACTTACTCTCGCCATAGTAACGGGAGTTCCGCTGGGAACATTCATAGGACAGCATTTCGGCTGGAGAGCAACTTTCATCGGGGTTTCAATCCTTGGAATTATCGGATTGGTTGCCAGTTTGTTACTGGTTCCTAAAAATCTTAAAAATGGAAAAACAGCTTCTTTAAAAAGCCAGTTTAAAGTACTGGGCAACAGACGTCTGATTTTTGCTTTTTTAATGACCGCAATGGGATATGGAGGTACGTTTGTGGTATTTACGTATCTGTCGCCCATTTTACAGAAAATCACAGGGTTTCAGGAATCTACAGTCACTTTTATTCTTTTGATTTATGGAATTGCCATTGCCCTGGGAAACCTGATTGGTGGAAAAGTAGCCAATAAAAATCCTCTGAATGCCCTTTTATGGATGTTTGCTGCACAAGGACTGGTACTGCTGGCATTTTATTTCACCGTAAACAGCCCGGTATTCAGTATCGTTACACTTTTCCTTCTGGGAGCATTATCATTTGCTTCGGTTCCCGGACTTCAGCTGTTGGTAGTCCAGATTGCAGAAAAAGAACTGCCCGGAACTGAAGACGTTGCTTCGGGGATTAATATTGCTGCTTTTAATATTGGCATTGCCATCGGATCTTATGCAGGTGGAATGATTGTAACATCCTCTTTAGGACTGGCAAGCACACCATGGATAGGAGCTTTGTTCCTGTTGGTTACGGTTTTAATAACCATCTACAGTATCCGTTTAAGCAAGAAAAATATATAGTTTTACCCATGTCAAGGTTTAAAACCTTGACATGGATATTTTTAGATAATAAAAAAATTAAATCTCATAAATATCCGCATCCGTAAACACAAAAAATGTACTTTTCTTAGGCAGATTTTTCGTATCCAGTCCTGTAAATTCACTGAATGCAGGCAATAATAACTGATTGCTGCTTAAAGCAAAACAGGGAAGCCTGATATTCTTTACCGCAGAATTCAGCACAATTCCCGGATGGATATGTCCGGTAATCTGAAATCCGGATCTGGATACATCAAAATCATGAATGAACGTAATATCATCTATTTCCAGCCATTCAGCTTTATGATTAAAACATAACTTTTTTTCCAGCGTTTTTGAAATCCGGTCATGGTTTCCTTCAATAAGATAAAACTCAATATCCGGATATTGATTTTTCCATATACAGAATTCATCCACATCAGAATTGTCTCCGGCATGAAGTAAATCTCCGACCACTACAAACTTTTCCGGCTGAAAATATTCAATCAAAGCGGATAATCTTTCCAGATCACTTTTCATAATATGATTGGCCAGTGCAATACCGTTTTTTCGGAAATGAGCGGTCTTTCCAATGTGAAGATCGGAAAGAATCAACGCTTTTTCTTTTTGCCAGAATGCCGCCCGCTGATTGGTCAGAATGAAAGTCTCATTTTGGATGGAAATATTTTTAGTTGCTATAAACACTTGATAGATTGAAAAATTGAAGGTTTAAAGGTAAGCTATTTAAACCGGATCAGCTAACTTTCCGGCTGACGTGAAATTTTTCATCAAAAATATAAGTCAGAGGAAAACCCGTAGCAATCTCTCTTTCTAAAATCTCTTCGGGAGAAAGATGCTCCAGATACATAATTAAGGCACGAAGGCTATTTCCGTGGGCTACAATTAATACATTTTTGCCTTGTTTCAATAACGGCTGTATCTCTCTTTCAAAATAAGGGATCACTCTGTTATAAGTATCTTTAAGACTTTCTCCGCCGGGAGGAACTACATCATAAGATCTGCGCCAGATATGAACCTGTTCGGCTCCATATTTCAGAGCGGTGTCTGCTTTATTTAATCCTTCAAGGTTTCCATAACAGCGTTCGTTAAGTGCTCTATCTTGAATGACAGGAATATCAGGATTTCCAATGACATCCAAAATGATAGAGAGTGTATGCTGTGCTCTGATGAGTGCAGAAGTAAAAGCGATATCAATTCTTTCTCCTTTCAAGGCAATACCTGCTTTTTTTGCTTCTTCAATACCCGCTTCTGTTATATCGATATCTTTCCAGCCTGTAAATCTGTTTTCAAGATTCCAGAGTGACTGCCCGTGACGGACCAGGAACAATTTTTCCATTTTAAATTTTATTAAACTACTAATAAGGTATATTCTAAGTTACGATGATTATTTAAGCTTATCAAGAAAATTAACATAGAATATTAGGCTAAGAATAGGATTAAAATTGAAGGAAACTTAGTGAGTTCATTTATAAAATATCACTTATATCAGAAAGTTTCAACATTCTTTTAATTCTCGCATCCAGACCTTCGCTGGACAGCGTTTGTCTTAAGCTGTCTACTTTAATCGGAAAACTCAGTGGTGTAAAGGAACGGGAATGTTTTAAAATAATTTCCGATTTTTCAATTCTTTTAAAAGCCTCTACAAGCCTTTGTTCCTGAAGCTGCATATTAAAAACTTCTGTATACGCCTGCTTTATTAAAAAATGATTGGAATCGTGGTCTTCCAATACTTTAAAAATTAATCCTGCAGAACTTTGCAGCGATTTGTTGGAGCGTTGCTGTCCGGCATAATTTTGAATGACCATTCCTGAAATAACGGCAATATCACGGAACTTCCTTCGGGCCATTTCCGCAGAATTGATGCTTGCAATGACATCATTCATCAGGTTTTCTCTGGTTAAAATCTGCTGTAGATTATCCTCATTTAAAGGGATTTCCTTATCGCTGAACAGCTCAAATCCATAATCATTCATGGCCATGGAAAAAGAAATAGGCGCGAGCTTTGAGATTCGATAGGCAATCAGAGCGGCCATGACTTCATGTACAAGACGCCCTTCAAAAGGATACATGAACAAATGGTAACCTTCACGGTTCTTGATCATTTCCACCAGAAATTCATCTTCTTTGGGAATATGGGAACGGGTTTCCTGATTGATCAGTAAAGGATGCAGAAACTTCAGTTCTTTTTCAGAAGCTTTCGGACTTAATGCATGAGAGAGTTTTTCTCTTAAAAAATGACCCAGATTGGAGCTTAGCGGCAGCCTTCCTCCAAGATAACTTGGAACTAAAGCTCTTCCTTTAGCGGCTCTTACATAAACTGTCATATCTTTAATCATGGCGACCTCGAGCGTTCTTCCGGCCAGAATAAATTTTTCTTCTTTTTTAAGTTTTGAAATAAAATATTCCTCAATCATTCCAATATAGCCTCCAGATATGAATTTCACTTTCAGCATGGCATCACTTACAATCACGCCCATATTCATCCGGTGAAGCATTGCAATTTTCCTTGAAGTGACTTTATACAGACCGTCTTCCATAATGACGATCTTGTGGAATTCTTCATAGTTTTTTAATACACTGCCGCCAATGGTCAGGAATTCGAGAATGCTTTTCCATTCCTCATCCAGCATTTCCTGAAAAGCATACACTTTTTTGATTCTTCCATAGAGTTCATCAGGATAAAAGCCATCTCCAACAGCCAATGTCATAAGAAACTGAACCAAAACATCGAAACACAGGACCTGGGGTTCCCTTGGCTCAACAACTTTCTGTTTTACGGCTTCTTTTAACGCTGAAACTTCGATCAGTTCTAAAGAATGGGTCGGAACACAATATATTTTTGAGGTTTCAAAAGGGGAGTGGCCGCTGCGTCCTGCTCTTTGAAGGAAACGGGCAACTCCTTTGGCAGATCCAACCTGAATAACGGTGTCTACGGGCTTAAAATCAATACCCAGATCGAGGGATGATGTGGAGACAACAGCTTTTAACTTTCCTGAACTTAGGTTTTCCTCAATCCAGATTCTTAAATGAGCATCAATAGAACTGTGATGAATGGCAATCTGGCCTGCAAAATCCGGATGTGCATCCAACAATAACTGATACCACATCTCACTCTGGCTTCTGGTATTTGTAAAAACAATGGTAGATTTTGAATCCAGAATAATGGGAACCACTTTATCGGCGAGCTTATTGCCAAGGTGTCCTGCCCATGGCAATATTTCAATTTCATTGGGGAAAACCGGGATAATATCTATCTTTTTATGCTCTTTGGCATTTATTTTTGTTTTTTTAATATCATAGGGAATAAGCACATCCATGGCTTCATCCAGATTTCCGATCGTTGCCGTAATTCCCCAGATCTTCATTTTTGGGGTATATTTTCTAAGCTGTGAAATACCGAGTTCTACCATCACACCACGTTTTGAACCTAATAGCTCATGCCATTCATCCACAGCTACACATTTCATATCGGTGAAAAAGCGTTCATTATTTTTCTGAGCGAGAAGCAAATGAAGACTTTCAGGGGTTACCACAAGAATTTCCGGCATTTTCTTCACCTGCTGCTGTCTTACTTTGGGATCGGTGTCTCCGTTTCTTACACCTACCGTCCAGTCAAGTCCGATTTCATCAATAGCTTCCTGCATTGCTTTTGCAATATCTTTGGAAAGAGAACGAAGAGGTGTTATCCAGATCATTTTCAACCCTTTTTTATATTGTTCAGGATGATTGAGAAAGTCTGAAATCAAGGCTAAAAACACGGAAAAAGTCTTCCCAAAACCGGTGGGAGCTACCACCATTCCGCTGTATCCGTTTCCAAATTTCTTCCAGGTTTCCAGCTGAAATTTAAAAGGGGCAATACCTTTGTCGGTCATCCATTGCTGGATGATCTTTAATCCGTTGCTATGTTCAAAAGCTGCCAATTCTATTTTTATTTAAATTTTTAACGCAAAAGGGCACAAAGTTTTTATTTGATATTGTTTAATTTTCGATCGCAAGGGCGTTTCACTCAGCAAAACAATATCTTACTATAGCTGAACGGAATGCCTTTGCGAACAAAGAATATTATTAATAATTTAAAAATCATTGCGTTATTGCGTTAAAATAATTAATGTAGTAATTTTTTTAACCAAATTTCAACGCTAAGGACGCTAAGAGTTTGTATGATTATGTTATATTTTCGATCGCAAAAGCGATTCACTCAGCAAAACAATATCTTACTATAGCTGAACGGAGTGCCTTTGCGAACAAAGAATATTAGAAATAATTAAAAAATCATTGCCTCATTGCGTTAAAATATTACTGTATTAATTTTTTAATCTCTTCCAAATCATCAATCTCGTCTACCGTTTTGTCTTTCCGCCATCTAACAATTCTGGGAAAACGGAGGGCTACACCGCTTTTATGACGGTTGCTGAATCCTATGCCTTCAAAAGCAATTTCAAAGACCAGTTCTGCTTTTACAGTTCTTACAGGACCAAATTTTTCAATGGCATTTTTGGTTACAAACCGGCTCACCTCCATGATTTCCTTGTCTGTTAATCCCGAATAGGCTTTAGCAATAGTTACCAATGTATCACCGTTTTTCACAGCAAAAGTATAATCGGTGTAGTAAGCACTCCGCCTGCCGCTTCCTTTCTGAGCATAAATCAGGACAGCATCAATCGTGAGCGGATTGATTTTCCACTTCCACCAGTCGCCTTTTTTCCGCCCGGAATGATAGGGAGAATTTTTTTGTTTCAGCATCAGTCCTTCACTGTTTATTTCCCTTGAATTTTCACGAAGAGCATCCAGTTCTTCCCATTTCTCAAAATCCAGACTTTTTGAAATACTAATATTTTCGGGCCTTTCATTCCATAATAATTCTTCAAGAAGAGCTCTTCTTGCGGAAATAGGTTTTTCTCTCAGGTCGTTATTTTCAAGTTCCAATAAATCATAGACAAAAACTTCAATCGGAATTTCCGAGAGCATTTTTTTTGTTAAAGTTTTTCTGTTTAATCTTTTCTGTAATTCATTAAAATTTAAAACCTTACCCTCCTTTACCGCAAGTATTTCTCCATCCAGTACAAAATTACCTTTCATGGCTTTTATGACTTCTGTGATTTCAGGAAATTGTTCTGTAACAAGTTCTTCACCTCTTGACCAGATGAAGACTTCGTCATTTCTCCTGATGATTTGTCCGCGGATTCCGTCCCATTTGTATTCTACCAGCCATTCGTCGGGATTTCCCAATTCTTCAGCCGGTTTTTCCAGAGGATAGGCAAGGCAGAAAGGATAGGGTTTTGAATTGTCAGGATTCACATTTTCCGCATCAATAAGTTCTCTGAAGGAAACTTCATCCGGCAGCCATTTTCCCATTAAGCTGTGCATCAGGGCACTCGGTTCCTGGCCGGAAAACCTGGTCAGGGCATTGATCAACGTTTTGTCTGATACTCCGATTCTGAAGCTCCCACCAATTAATTTATTGAAAATCAGACGTTCGGTATAATCCAGGCCATTCCAAGACTGCAGTACAAATTCTTTTTTTTCTGCATCTGTCCTGCCTTTTAAACTTACGATATCATTCATCCATTCTGATAAAGTACGTTCTATTTTTTCCTTGGGAGGAGGCAGTATTAAGGATAATGTTTCTCCCAAATCTCCAACAGAAGAGTAAGATTCCTGAAACAGCCAGTAAGGAAGCCGGGTAATTTCCAGTGCCCAATCTTTCATGTAATTGGTATTGACATTTCTTTTGGGCCTTTTCCCGGTAAATAAGGCGATAAACCATACTTTGTCTTCATCAGGAGCACGTTCCAGATAATCGATGATGGCATCAATTTTAGCGTTGGTCTTATTGGTGGTTTCCAAAGCGTTGATAAGTTCTGCAAAATGTCTCATGATTCCGGGGTTTCAAGGGTTTCTTTTTCAGATTCTTCTTCGTCTTCACCAAATAATGTTTCCACCACATCAGATTGGATTCCGATTTCGTTCAGATATTTTGAAAAAACTTCGGTTTGTCCGTGCGTTACGTGTACAAGCTCTGCTTCTGTTGCTTTCACAGTCTGTAACAATCCTTTCCAGTCTGCATGATCACTCATCGCAAATCCTGCGTCTGCACTGCGCCATCTTCTGGCACCGCGAACCTGCATCCAGCCGGAGCATATTGCGGTAGCCGGATCCGGAATCTTTTTAATTACGTTGCTGTCTAGTAAAGCAGGGGGAACAATCACAATTTCGTGTTCCACTTCTTTCGAACGTTCCCTGAAATCTGCAATGGTATATTCAGGAAGATCAATTCCCACTGCTTCAAAGGCTTCATTGAGTTTTCCGATGGAATAGTGAACGTATATTTTTCCCAGTTCTTCCACGGCTTTCATAATACGCTGGGCTTTCCCGAGAGAATATCCAATGAAAACAGAGGTTTTGCTATTTTCTTTATTCTTCAGTACCCAGTTCTGAAGTTTATTATTCAAATCCGCAACTTCCAGCCAGTTGTAGATGGGAAGCCCAAAAGTACTTTCTGTCACAAATTCATTACATTTTACCAGCTCAAAAGGAGTGCTCAATCCATCATTCTGAACTTTATAATCTCCTGAAACTACGGTTACATATCCTTTATATTCAAGCCTTATCTGTGCAGAACCAATGATATGTCCTGCAGGATGAAGCGAAAGTCTTACTCCGTTAATAGTAATAACTTCTCCGTATTCTACGCCCTGGCATTCAATATCCGGTCCTATTCTTTGGTACAAAATAGGTTTTGTAAAATGATGACAAAGGTATTTTTTCATTCCCCAACGGGCATGATCGGCGTGGCCATGGGTAATAACCGCCATATCCACAGGTCTCCAGGGATCAATATAAAATTTCCCTTGCGGGCAGTAAATTCCTTTTTTGGTAAATGTGATTAATTTCAATGGTGTGACTGGTTTACAAAAATACGCTTCAAAAACTTAACCAATTTTAATAATATGGTATTTTTTATTAAGTAAAAACTGATTGTTTTACGGAAAAACATCAAAAAAAGCTGTCTCCATTTGAAAACAGCTCATTATTTTATTTTTCATTCAAAACATTGTTTACATAATCAATCCATTGATAATCTGGGATGGTCTGATCAATGAAATAGTCAGGCTGAATGCCTATTCCATCAAATGGCATAGGTTGGTTTTTAGTTTTTAAAGGTTACAAATTTAACGATAAATCTATCTTTTTATGATGTAAAAAGAGGTTATTAAACAAAATCTTATTCCACTGTTTTTTTGAGCTTTTCAGCAATATAAAAATGAACCTTGAGCCAATATTGCCCTTTGAAAATTTTTTGAATTTTGGAGCATCATTAAAAAAGAATACAATGAGTAAAACAATTTTAATTACAGGCGCAGCAAGCGGATTTGGAAAGATTGCTGCTTTCGAACTTGCTAAAAAAGGGCATCAGGTAATTGCTACTGCACAGATCTATCCTCAGATGAGTGATTTAATCCGTGAAGCCAAGGAACATGGAATAACTTTGATCGTGGATAAACTGGATGTAACCAACCCAAGAGATGTAGAATATATTGTAAAGAAATACAATGATATAGATATTCTTATCAGTAACGCCGGAATTATGGAAGGAGGTCCCATTGCAGAACAACCGGTAGATATTATCCGTTCTATGTTTGAAGTGAATGTTTTTGGTGCGTTGAATCTTGCACAGGGTTTTATCAAAAAATTTGTTGAAAAGAAAAGCGGGAAGATTGTTTTCACCTCTTCAATGGGAGGTTTATGGACTGTTCCTTATGTTGCCGCTTATTGTGCTTCAAAACATGCGCTGGAATCTATTGCAGAAGGTTTAAGAACTGAACTTGCCCCATTCAATATCAAGATTGCAACCTGTAATCCGGGTGTATTTGGAACAGGTTTCAATGACAGGGGAGTAGATTCTATTTTCCATTGGTATGATCCGAAAATCAATTTCACTCCGGAATCTGCTTTTGATGGAGCTGCAGAATCTTTAGCGCACCAGCTTGATCCTCAATCTATGGCTGAAGTAATTGTAAATGTAGCTTTAGATGACAACAGTAATTTCAGGAATGTACATCCAAAGGAGACTGAAGATTTTGTAAAACAGCTTCAGGCAGATGCATGGAACACAAAAAGCTAATCATATGGAACTGAATTATAAAACTGCCGAAAAAGTCTTACATGCAGCAAAGGAAAAAGCATTATTGATGAATATTCCTGTGAGCATTGCCGTGGTAGATAGCGGTGGGCATCTTATCGCATTAGCCAGACTGGACAGTGTTTATGGAGTGATTGATTTTGCCCTTAAAAAAGCAAGAACGGCGGCTATGTTTGGAGTTAACAGTGATATCATAGGAGGAATCATTTCAGAAACAGGCGTCCATGGCTATGGAATGCTAAATTCTAACGGTGGGCTTCTGACGATCGCAGGCGGTGTCGTCTTACAAGATAAATCCGGAAAGATTATTGGTGCAATAGGTTCTTCAGGCGGAACTCCAGAACAGGATAAAGAAATTGCCGAGGCAGGAGCGCAGGCTATTGCGTAAATTTCAGATATTTGTATCATGGAAAATACTTCTGAAATCATATTTGATAAACTGGTTTATTCATGCGCCTTTGAATCTTACAGAGGTCATGAAGAGTTTATTCCTGATTATTTTCTGGGTTTTCAGATTTCAGGAGAAACGCATGCTTTTCATGAACAGGGGAAAACGGTGATCAAAGAAAATACAGTAGTTCTGGTGAGGAAAAATCAACTGATCAGAACGATCAAATATCCTTCCGCTAACGAAAAGTATCAGTTTATTTCTATTACGATTGATGATGAAACATTAAGACAGTATGCCACGGAGAACAGAATCGCAGCAAATACACCTTTTCCGGGTAATCAGCGGTTGTTTTTTGAGCCTGATGATTTCTTTGGGAGTTATTTTGCTTCTCTTATTCCTTACATCAATAAAACAAAGGAAATTCCTCCGAAGTTAGCGGCCTTAAAAGTGAAAGAAGCCATAGAGTTACTTTTGCTGAGCAATCCGGATTTTAAAAATCTTCTTTTTGATTTTTCCGGGCCTCATAAGATTGATCTTGCAGAGTTTATGAACAAAAACTATATGTTCAATGTTTCCGTAGATGCTTTTGCAAGGCTTACGGGACGCAGTCTTTCCGGATTTAAAAGGGATTTCAGTAAAATATTTAAAATGGCTCCCAAACAGTGGCTGAAAGAAAAAAGACTGAAGGAAGCCTATTATTTGATTAAAACTCAGGATAAAAAGCCTTCAGATATTTATCTTGATCTGGGCTTTGAGAATTTATCTCATTTTTATTCTTCTTTTAAAAAGAAATTCGGAGTAACGACTACGGAGCTTTAAGCATTGCTGGTTTGCCGTAAATGCAAAGACACAGGAAATACTCTTGTGTCTTTGTATTTAGCTTTATGTAACGAATAAAACATTCAATAAATATTTGATTAAAAATACTACACAGGAACCGGATTATTTTTCAAAATCATAAAAGTTGATTCCTGTTTCTTCATTTTTAATTTTTACAACTCTCGTTGCCAAAGGGTAAAAAATAAATTCTCCGGCACCCTGAATTTTTGCCTCCAGAAGGTGTCCGGCCAAAGCTGTGTAATCTTGTCTTCCGAGCGTAATGTGAAGGTGCGGGGTTTGTTTTCCTTCTATTTCAGAAACATTTCCGGAAATATTGACGACTTCCATCTGTTCTTTGAAGGTCCTGTCCACATATTTTTTGGTGGCCGGATTAAAGAAACGGAGAGTGGCTTCACTCACAGCTCCTATTCCTGTTACTTCTCCCGCCCGGATATTCTGATTCTGAATAAAGTCGGTTAAAGTTTCTACAATATTGGACTGATTTTCAATACTAACGATGTAAATATGATCCACTTTCCTTGCAGACCAATGGTTTCCTTTATAATTCATGATTTCCATATTATTGTATTGTTTTCAAATAATTGATGATTCCTATAACGTCATCCTGACCGAATCCTTTATCATGTGCATTCTGATAGGTTTGAACCAGAGCCTCAGACAGAGGATAATCGGCACCTGCATTTTTGGCAAGAAGGATATCTTTCAGCATCAGGTCAAGGGCAAATGCCGGAGCGTACTGATCGGCAGTCAGCATAGGTGTTTTTACTTTGGTTGCCCCGCTTCCGCTCGCACTTTCGTTGATTATTTCCAGCATGTCTGATCTTTCAATCCCCAGCTTTCCGGCCAATAAAACTGTTTCTGCAAGCCCCTGATAAATGGCAGACAGAAAATAATTGACAGATAATTTTCCTGCAATACCTTTTCCGTTTTCACCTAAATGTTTTACAGATTTTCCCATTTTCAAAAGGTAGGGTATAGCCCGTTGAAGGTCTTTTTCTTCACCTCCTGCCATAATGATCAGGGTTCCTTCCTTTGCCGGCTGGGTGCTTCCTGCTACAGGTGCATCAATAAAGGAGGCCTCTTTTATTTTCACACCAGCAGATGTTGCTGCAGACGCTTCGGGTGAGATCGTACTCATATCTACAAAGAGTTTCCCTTGAATATTTAGTGGAAGAATTTCTTCGTATACTGCTTTTACAGCAGTGTCGTTGGTTAGCATTGTGAATATAATATCACTGTTTTGAACAAGGTCTTTAATCTGGGTGCAGACTATAGATTTTTCCTCAAAATCTTTGGCTTTTTCAGAAGATCTGTTATACACTGAAAGCGGCAATCCTGCTTTTTCAATATTCTTTGCCATAGGATGCCCCATATTTCCTAATCCGATGAATCCGATTTTTTCCATAGTATGTTTTCTATTTTTTATTGAGTAAGTCTTAATATCCTGATTGAAGAAGAGTCCTCTGAAAGGAGATCAATGAGTATATAAAATACGTTTGTTTTGCAGCAAAATATCGACCAAACAATCCCTTTACCCAATTAAGTTTTAATTATATTTTTATCCATAAGCTTTTAAAACCGGATAAACTTTCAGAAATTTGCAGCAAATAAGAATTAATGAAGATCGTAGATATAGACAACTGGAACAGAAAAGAACATTTTGAATTCTTTTCTAATATGGCAAGCCCTTATTTTGGATTTACAACGGAGGTGGACTGCACAAAAGCTTATGATACCGCCAAAGAAAAAGGGTATTCATTTTTTGCCTATTATTTTCACAAATCTATGGTGGCCGTTAATAGAGTAGATGAGCTGAAACTCAGAATTATTGATGGGCAGGTGATACAGTTTGACACCGTTCATGCCGGCAGTACGATCGGAAGACCGGATGGTACTTTCGGTTTTTCATTCACTCCTTTCTCAGAAGATTTTGAAACATTCAATGCAGCGCTACAGGAGGAAATAAAAGGAGTCCATGAAACCACAGGTTTGAGATTAAGCAACGGAAGACTGGGAAAAGATCACATCAGACATACTACTATTCCATGGAATTCATTCAGTGCGATATTGCATCCTACAGATTTTAATACAACAGAATCAGTTCCAAAAATCGCTTTTGGAAGATTCAATATCCGTGGAGGCAGAAAATATCTACCGGTGTCTGTTGAAGCACATCATGGTTTGGCAGACGGTATTCATATAGCAAGATACCTGGAAGAGTTCCAGAAAGAACTGGATCAGGAATAAGACATAAAAACAAAAGCTGGGCTTAAAACCGGCTTTTGTTTTTAATAATAAATCTTCCCGCGTTCTATTTTCAAGATCTGATTCTTTTCCATCTGTTTTATGGTCCGTATAACAGTTTCCACACGTAATCCTGTCAATGAGGCAAGCTGCTGCCGGGTAAGAGGAATCTGGAAAGAATAAGGCTTTTTATCATCATGATAACTTTTCAGATAATCCATCAGTAGTTTTAGCCTGGAAACCGGATTTTGAAAAGAAAGGTTATAGAGCATGATATATTTATAATACATTCTTTCTGCAAGGCACTGATAGATATTTAATGAAATTTCGGGATTATCCTGGATCAGCTTCAGAAAGTTCTGTCTTGGCATGATGAAAATACCGGAGTCTTCCATTGCAATGGCATTCATCGGGTAGGGCCGGTCTACAAAAAGTAAGGATTCTCCAAAGCTATGGCCGTCTGATAATATATTCTGGATAAACTCTTTCCCGTCTTCCATATAATTATTAAGCTTAACTTTTCCTTTTTCAATCTGGAAATAATACATTGGCGAATCTTCTTCCCGGAAAATAATATCTTCTGCTTTATAGGTTTTAATTTCGGCTCCAAATGAGATGAGCAAATTTTCAGTGATCATAGTTCTTATTTATTTTCAGCTAAAATTTTAAATACTCTTTAAGAGACTTTTAATGTTTTAAAATTTATAATAATAAAGGAACTGTGATTTTCTTTATTTCCCATGCAATGTGGTACCATTCATGTACCACATATAGTCACTTTTTTCTGAGTAATTCTTTTGTTTAAATATTGATCCAGATCATAAAAAGTAACTTGGATAATCCATTACATTTACAACCCACTAAAAAGTAACAGTGCAAACAATGGGAAACAGGCTGATAAAAGCTGTTAGGAAATTTTTATTAAAAAAATAACGTGGTATCTATGTGGTACACGCTTTTAATAAAATTTTAATCATTTTTTCTTTCTTTGCCAATGTAAAATTGATATAAAATTCACATGTGGAATTTTTTAACATGATTATTCAATAAATATAGCCTATATACTATGAAACATTACATTATATTAATTAAAAGCATCAGAATTTTGAATACATAAAAATCAACCTGCTCCCAATAGTAAATCAGCAAAATACAGATAGAAAAGAGAAAAAAGACTTTGTACTGATATGCGCAAAAGATGCCGTATCTGAAATAAGTAGAGATGAGAAAGTATTATGAAAAATAAAAAACCTGAACCGAACATAGAGGATTTGAATCAAAAGATTCTTGTACAAGACGAAATTATGGCTCTTGCTAAAGCAAATTCTCCACGACTGCTGAATAAATTCAGACTCGTCTATCCCGATTTTTTTAAGAAGTTATCTGCTATACAGCCTGCACTAAAAAATTCTGAATTGATCTTTTGCATTTACCTTAAGCTCAATATGACCACAAAGGAAATTGCAACCTGCATTTTTGTAACCCCAAAAGCGATACAAAACAGGAAAAACAGGATCAGGAAAAAACTGAATATTCCTTCGGAATTTGATATCTATAAATGGTTTAATGAAATTTAAACCATTTTTTGTTTAAACTTCTACAATAGTTTTATCCAAATCGTGATACAAAAGAATTTTCCAACGGTTTTCTCTTGCTTCTTTTTCCCATTTCAGCCGTAATTCCATTGCCTTTCTACCGTCAAAATCACTTTTGTACGCTAAATGATATTTTAAATAAGAAGCCTGCGGGAGGTCATCAGCACCATAGAAAACAGTTTCATCATTTTCTCTGATCCAGAACACCTGCATAAACGGTGTGTGTCCGCCTGCAACTTCATAGGAAATTTCATCTGTGATCTCTCCTTTATCATCATTCATCCACGTGATATTCGGGAGCTGAATCAGTTTTTCCAGGATCTCAAAATCAAAAGACGGATTGCCTTTATTTTCCATTGCAAAATCCAGTTCGCGTTTCTGTATGTAAATCTGAGCATTTGGAAAAGCGGCCTCAAAACCATTTTCCGTGAACTTCACAGCTCCTTCAATATGATCTTTATGAAGATGAGACAGCAATAACCTGGTGACTTGTTCAGGACGGATGTTTTCCTTTTCAAGAATTTCTGAAACCACAGTTGTTCCGGTACTGTTTTTCCAGCCAATGCCGGCATCCAGAAGGATATGGTCATTTTCAGTGATGATAAGAAACGGTTGAACCGACATTTTGATTCCTCCAATCTTATCAAAATTTTCTTCTGTTAAAAGCGTAAAATCCTTGGTTTTGCTTGCCGAAAAATTGCCTTCTTTAAGTGGAATGATTTTCATGATGCAAATTTCCTTATTATTTCCAAGATTCAAAAAGTTTTTCGTCAATATATATTATCCATAAAAACAATCAGAAAGGCAGAATGCTGAAATCATTCTACTTATCTCAGAATCACATAGCATTCGTGAAAATGTAAAAGAAAAGAGCAGATTATTTCCTTTTTTAATGGTTATCTTTGATCTCTTAAAAATCTGAAAGTATGCATCGTTATCTGCTTTCAGACTGCTTTCAATTCAAATAAAAACTTTATACGTAATGCAGGAGAATTCTTCCAATGGTATTTCCCGGACTGTTATCTGGCTTATGGCCGTTATTTCCGGACTCGTGGTGGCGAACAATTATTATAATCAGCCTTTACTGGCCCTTATTTCAGAGGAACTGCAGGTTTCTGAGAGTGCAGCAGGTAAAATTTCTGTACTGACTCAGATCGGTTATGCGTTAGGGCTTTTGCTGATTGTTCCGTTGGGAGACAAATTTTTCCGCAAGAAACTCATTTTAATTGATTTGTTTCTTGTTTTCGGATCACTTTTATGGATGACTTTTGCTACTCAATTATGGATGTTGTATGCAGCCAGCTTACTGATCGGGACAACTTCAGTTATTCCACAATTATTTGTTCCTATTGCAGCGGAGCTTTCTTCAGATAAAGAAAAATCCTCCAACATCGGGTTGGTAATGTCCGGATTATTACTCGGGATTCTTCTGTCCCGCTTTGTGGGAGGAATTGTAGGAGAAGTCTGGGGCTGGAGAGCCATGTTTGGAATTGCGGCAGGGTTAATGATCATTGTCTGGTTAGCTGTCTATAAAATGCTTCCGGAAATGTCGCCCAATTTTAAAGGTAGCTATAAAGAGCTGATGCAGTCTGTAGCTCATCTTGCAAGAACACAGCCTGTTCTTCAGCTGGCATCATTCCGTGGGGCAATGGCATTCGGTTCTATGTGTGCTTTGTTTACCACATTGGTTTTTCATATGGAAAAACCACCTTTTAATGCAGGTTCTTCTGTCGTGGGAAGCTTTGGATTAGCCGGGGCTGTAGGAGCTTTAGCTGCTGCTAAGGTGGGAAAACTTCAAAAGTATCTGGATATTAACAGAATTATCTTGTATTCTTTACTGATTGTCATCGGAAGCTGGGGCTTTACCTACTTTGCAGGTGAAACCTATTGGGGACTGATTGTAGGTGTAATTCTTGTAGATCTGGGAGTACAGTCAAGCCATATTATGAACCAGACAAATTATTTCCTTATCAGATCAAATGCAGTTAACAGACTGAATACAGTGTATATGGTTTCTTACTTCATTGGAGGATCACTGGGAACATGGCTGGCTTCTATTGCCTGGCAAAAGGCTCAATGGACCGGCGTATGTCTTGTAGGAACTGTATTTGGAGTACTGGCTTTGATTGCCCATATTTTGTTTTCAAAAAAAGTCAATAAAGCAAACGCAGAAATGTAATTTTTTATATTTATGATTCGTTTAAGAAGCGGGATTTTATCAAAGATAAAATCCCGCTTCTTCTATTTTCAGGTTTATTCAATTTCCGGATCTGCAGATTTTATAATTATTACTCTTCAATTGTTTCCTGTAGCATCATCATTTGCCTGTGTTTTCCACCCCATTCATCCAACTGTTTCCAGATCGGGATCAACTCTCTGGCAATAGCTGTAAGCTCATAATCTACCCTTGGCGGAACTTCTGCGTGAACTGTTCTCTTTACTAAGCTTTCTTTTTCAAGCTCTCTCAGCTGAAGGGTAAGCATTCTTTCCGTTATTCCTGAAATAGAGTTTCTAATTTCACTGAAACGCAATTTCCCATCTTTTAATTTATTTAAAATTATCAGTTTCCATCGCCCACCGATTTTACATACTGCATAACTCAGATCACATTCCTGTATATACTGTCTGTTGATATTATTCGTTGAATTTTCTTTTATCTTGCCCATTACTTACAAATTTGTTAGTACCATACATTTAGCTGTATACAATGCAAATGTAAGGTTTGAAATTTAATTTTGTTCACCAAACAGAAAATATACTGCGATAGAAGGATAATAGCGCTCATGTCCTCAGCAGAAATAATAACAACTTAAATCAGATTAAAAAATGCAACTTACTTCTAAAATAACACAAATTTTAAATCATTTAGAAACGATTCAACCTTTCAATCCTCAGAATTCTTTAGATGGTGCGAGAAAATTTCTTGAAACCATGTCTCTTCAGCTTAGTGGTAAAAAAGAATCAGTTGCCATGATAGAAGAACTCAGTATTCAACAGGAAAACCATCAGATTCCTATCCGGATTTATCGTCCTCATGGAAGAGATACTCAATTGTCATCGGCTATTATTTATATTCATGGAGGATGGTTTATTGCAGGAGGATATGAGACTCATGATGCTGTAGTCCGTAAACTGGCTAATAAAACCGGCTCTGTAGTGATATTTATAGATTACCGTCTTGCTCCGGAACATCCGTTTCCTGCTGGTTTAAATGATTGTATCGGTGCTGTAAACTGGATATTTGAAAATGCGGAATCTTTAGAAATTGATCCTGATAAAGTAGGAATTATAGGAGACAGTGCAGGTGGCGCTTTGTCAACAGCAGTTTCCATCCAGTTAGGGAAACAGTTGAAATTTCAGGTCTTGATTTATCCTGCGGCAGATAATCAATTGAATTCAAATACATGGAAAACGTATGAAAACGGTCCGGTCCTTACCAAACAGGGTGGTATAGAGGCCTGGGCAGGTTATCTTCCGGAAGAGGAAAAAAATAATCCTCTTGCCATTCCTGTTTTGATTAAAGATTTTAAACAAACACCATCCACTTTAATCATTCTGGCGGAGCATGATCCTTTACTGGATGATGGCAAACAGCTTTCTGAAAATATGAAAAATGCAGGCGTTGACCTTAAAATAAGCCTTTACAAAGATATGGTGCATGGTTTTATGCATATGGGAGAGCTGTTGGAAGAAGTACAGTCAGCTGTAGATGAAATGGCCGTTTTTGCCCATCAAAACTTAAAATCTGGAGAATAAAGTGTCATGAAGAAATATGCATACATTGGATGTCTGGGATTTATAGCCGTCATTACAACAGAATTTGGTGTCATCGGAATTCTTCCGCAAATTGCAGAACATTATAAAATCAGTATAGACAAAGCAGGGTATCTTCTAAGTGCTTTTGCATTGGTAATTGCTCTTACGGGGCCTTTTATGACTTTGCTAACCTCAGGTATTGACCGTAAAAAGATAATGCTCGCTGCCATTTTCATGTTTCTGGTTACAGGATTTGTATCTTCTTTTTCGCCTCCTTTCTGGCTGTTGATGCTGGTAAGAATTTTACCCGCCTTTCTTCAGCCCGTTTATATTGCGACCGCATTATCGGTAGCAGTATCTCAGGCGGATCACAGGAAAAAGAACGAATTGATGGGAATTGTTTTTAACGGAGTAGCCATTGCTATGGTGACTACAGTCCCTTTTGCCATATGGATTGCCGGGCTTTGGTCCTGGGAATATTCATTCATGATACAAACGCTTGTTAGTTTGATTGCTTTGAGTACCATTTATTTTCTTCTCCCACCGATGCCTGTGAAAGAGAAAAAATCCTATGGAAATCAGATCAGAATATTGAAACAGCCACCATTTATCCTGAGTACTCTTACTAATTTTTTCATGATTACAGCATGGTTTTCTACCTATAGCTATTTTGCAGATTATCTGAACAAAGCAAAAGGAATGGATACTTCAATGGTAAGCTATATGCTTCTGTTATTTGGAATTATCGGAATATTTGCCAATGGTGTAGCCGGAAAAATGCTGAACAGAAATGTGGCGGGCACAACCGCTTTTTTCCTTTCCGGAACTATTGTAGTGCCTTTTCTTTTATATTTTTCTGATGGTAATTTATTCGCTACTATTGCAGTAATCGGAATCTGGGGATTTTTGTATTCGCCAAGCTTCCTGAATGCATCTACCTATATGATCTCTTCTGTACCTGACTCCCTGGAATTTGCCAACAGCCTGGCGACCTCATTCGGAAATCTGGGAGTAACACTGGGAACCACAATAGGAGGGTGGATTATCATTACGAAAGGAGTGGAGTATATTCCCTGGATAGGTCTGATCTGTGGTCTGCTGGCATTTTTAATGATGATTCTAAAAGAAGTATCAGAAAAACGCAGCCAGGTTCTTACCACCTGTCAGGATTAAACTGTAATAATTTTTGTTACATTAAATAAAATACCCTATCTTTGTACTATTAATTTGATTTAAAATTAAATACAATGAAAATAGAAATCTGGTCGGACGTAATGTGTCCGTTTTGCTATATCGGAAAAAATAATTTTGAACAGGCTTTGAATAAGCTTCCTTTTAAAGATGAAGTAGAAGTAGAGTGGAAGAGTTTTCAGCTGGACCCAACTTTAGATCCGAAAGAAACTCAGGATACCATTCAATATTTCAGAGAGAAAAAAGGAGTTGCTGAAGCTCAGGCTGCTCAAATGCTGGGACAGGTTACCCAAATGGGAAGAGGAGCCGGAATTGATTTCAACTTCGGAAAAACATTGATCACCAATACATTCAGCGCTCATAAATTGCTTCATCTGGCTAAAAAACACAACAAATCCAATGAAATGGAAGAGGCATTATTTGTCGCTCATTTTATTGACGGCAAAAATGTTGGAAATACTGAAGTTTTGACAGCTCTTGCTGAAAGCTTAGGGATTGACAGAGAAGAGGCACTGCAGGCTATTACGACAGATCAACTGGATGATGAAGTGAATCAGGATATTCAGGAGGCAAGAAATAATGGCATTTCCGGGGTTCCTTTCTTTATTCTGAACGGTAAATATGCTGTTTCCGGAGCTCAGCCTGCAGAAGTATTTGAAAATGCACTCCAGCAGACTTATAAAGAGACGGTGAGCCCGTTTAAGGATCTTTCCGGTGGCGGCGGCGCTGCATGCGACGCTGATGGATGCAGTATTTAAAATATGAGGACCCCAAAATAAAATTATTTTGGGGTTTTTAATTGAACAGAGTCTTGTATCTTTGTAATACAGTAATAAAAGCTGTGTAAATTTGATTTTTCAATGATAAAAATTAACAACGAAAGTCATTATTCAATTGATGATACCCTTTTTGTTTTTGCATTAGATTCTGAAGCAGGAACTGTATTTGACGATAAAAATAAATTGATTACCGGCATCGGAAAAGTAAATGCGGCGATTGAATTAACCAAAGAAATTCACATAAGAAAACCTAAACTGATCGTGAATTTAGGTTCTGCCGGAAGCAAAGGATTTCACAAAGGAGAAGTGGTATGCTGCACAAAATTCATCCAGCGGGATATGGATGTAAGAGGACTTGGTTTTAAATTATATGAAACTCCATTATCAGGAGTACCACCTGTACTGGAATATGGTCTGAAAATGGATACTTTGAAAGAAGGAATCTGTGGTAGCGGTGATAGTTTTGAAATGAACCACTCCGAAACAGATTACAATATTGTAGACATGGAAGCCTATCCGCTGGCATTGATTGCCCAACAGGAAAACATTCCGTTTTTATGCCTGAAATATATTTCTGACGATGCAGGAAGCGATGCTGCTGACGACTGGAGTGTACAGGTACATCTCGCTTCCGAAGCATTTAAAAAAATTCTTTTTTCATAACATTTATTCTTATCATTATGAGTTCAATTATCATTAATAAAGCCTCCGCCGAAGATGTAGAAATTGTACAAAGTTTAGGAAGACAGACGTTTTCCGAAACTTTTGCAGAAAATAATACGGAAGAGGCTATGAAAAAGTATCTGGAAGAAAGCTTTAATACGAAAAAAATAAAGTCAGAGTTGAATAATCCTGATTCATTTTTCTATATTGCCTGGGAAGAAGACAATCCGGTTGGTTACCTGAAAGTCAATTCCGGAGAGGCACAGACCGAACTTCAGGATGATACCGCCCTTGAAATTGAAAGAATCTATGTAAAGAAAAGCCATCACGGTAAAAAAGTGGGCCAGCTTCTTTATAACAAGGCTTTGGAAACAGCTGAGCAACTTAAGAAATCTTATTTGTGGCTTGGGGTTTGGGAAAAAAACCTGAGAGCTTTACAATTTTACAGAAAAAACGGATTCGTTGAGTTTGATAAGCATATTTTCAGGCTTGGGGAAGAAGAACAGATGGATCTGATGATGAAAAAAGTATTGGAGTAATTTTCTTCAAAACAGAAAGATTGTATGTAACCATTGATTACACACGGTTTCACAGATGATTATGTAATACAATCCTTTATACTTTCCAAATACCAGAATGAAGCATTCAGAATTTGTAAAACATATTAATCAGTATTATCCTTTATCTGAGGAAACGATTAAAGATTTACTGGATATCTGTACAGAAAAATATTACCGCAAAAATGATCTTCTGCTGGAATCCGGTTCTATGGCGAGATATTATTACTTTCTAAAGTCGGGAATAATAGGATATTACACAGTAGATGAACAGGGAAATAATATCTATAAAATTTTCTTTGAAGAAAACAGCTTTGTTGCTTCCACAGCAGCCATTATTAAAAACGAACCCAGCGATTTTAATATCGTTGCACTTGAAGATTGTGCTGTAATACAATATCCTGCAAAAGCCTATCGGGGATTGCTTGAAAAACACCATGACCTTGCTCTTTTTCATATGTATTATCTGGAAAAAAACTGGGTAGTTAAAAAAGAACCTCTGGAAGTTTCCCTCAAATACGAAACAGCCAAAAAACGGTATTTGCAGTTGCTTGATAATGCATCTCTTTACAACCGATTGAAACAGCATCACATCGCTTCTTATCTGGGCATAACACCTACACAGCTTAGCCGGATCAAAAAGGAAATTAGCGGAGATAAGCACTGATTAAATTTACCATCCATTTTTAATAATCACCCATAAAGTGATTTATTTCATGTTTCTGGGATATATCATGTCATTATGTTAAATTTACATTATATCACAAATAAGAGATATAATTAAAATATTAACCAGACATGAAGTTACACTACACGTATTTCTATCATCCTGATTTTGTAGAAAATAATACAGCTGTTATTGAACATTTTGAAAACCAGGAAATTTCAATGCAAAAAATCCAGAATGCCTTAGGCAGGGCAGAACGCTTTATTGTTCCACAGAATTCCTTTGAAACTACACTTTCTATGGGAATTGAAGCTGCAAGAGGAGTTCTTAAAGGAAGTAATATTTCTATCCTCGATATAGATATTATTATTTTTGTAAGCAGCTCTCCCGAACATCATATTCCCTGTGACGCCATCCAGATACATCATGCGCTTAACGGAAAACCGGATACCTTATGTTATGATATGAACGCCAACTGTATTGGAGCGTTTATAGCGCTGGATCAGGTATCAAAATATTTAAAAGGAACCCGGTCCGGAACAAAAGCTTTGGTAGTTTGTGCCGAAAAATTTTCAAGGATATTAGATCCTGACAACCCGATTACCGCTTTTTGTCTTTCAGATTCTGCTTTTGCCTTCATCGTAGAAAATGATGGAGACGACACCTCAGGGTTATTAGATGTATTATATCATACAGACAGCAGTTTTTGTAATACCGTACTCTACCCACCTAAAGGAAATTCACGTCATGATCATGGCGATCTGACAACCTGGGATCGTATTTTTGACGGCATGGGAAGTGTCAATTTTGCACTGGAAAATATCCCCCTGTTCTTAAAGCGCAATCAGATAAGTCTGGAACAGATTGATTTGTTTTTGTTTTCACAGTTTTCTATCAAGAATATCAATATTATCCGCGATTACTTTCAGTTGCCGGAGGAAAAAATTCCTTTTTACTCTAAAGAGCTTGGGTATACCGGAGCATCCAGTCCATTTTTAGCTTTAGACCAATATCAAAAAGAAGTAAAATCATTGAAAAAAGGAGATTATATTCTTATATGGACACTGGGAACAGGCTATCAGGCAGGATTAATGCTTTGGAAATATTAATCATTGACTGATCTAATTTTATGAAAAGAATTAACAAAAGCTTCAACATAGGTTGAGGCTTTTCTCTTTTTTATGCTGCAATTTTGCTCTGTCAAAGATGCATTGGTACACAATATGTTTAAAGAAATATGATACCAGTGATTATGATTAATTAAAAATTTTTCAGCATGAAGAAGCTTATCAACATTGTAGTTGTACTGACAGCATTTGTACAGTTATCAGCACAAAAAATTATTCATCAGGAAATTTTCAGTCCGAAAATGAATAAAAAAATCAAAACAGTGATCATTACTCCCAATTTACAACCTAATACCAGATATCCGTCTGTCTATATTCTTCACGGCTTCAGCGGTAATCCGGACAGGATTATCAAACAGGATATTCCTGATCTGGTTAAAAAAGCTCAGCAATTTAAAACCATTTATGTACTTCCAGATGGAAACTACAGTTCATGGTATGTAGACAGCCCGATGGTTAAGGATTCCCAGTATCAGACCTTTATTGGAAAAGAGCTGGTAGAATTCATTGATAAAAACTATCCTGTGAAAGCTGAGAAAAAATTCCGCGGAATTCTGGGATGGAGTATGGGAGGCTATGGAGCAACCAACATCGGGATTACGTACAACAAGACATTTGGAATCGTGGGAAGTTCATGTGGAGCACTGGATTTCAACTCGTTCGGGGAAGGATATCAGAAATATATGGTGAATAAAGTTTTAGGACCGCTCGAATCCATCAATCCCAATTTCCTTACCGACAGCAAAATAAAACTGATGGCCGGAGTAGATCAGCAATATATTTTCGACTGTGGTACAGAAGACACTCAAATGATTACTATGAACCGGAATTTTCATAAAAAGCTGACTGAAATGAAGATCCAGCATCTCTACACAGAATCTTTAGGCGGACACGTTCCGGAATACTGGAGCCGATCGTTATCTGAGCAATTGTCTTTATTTGACAGGTTTTTTAAACAATGAACCCTTTTTTAAGTTTCGGCTAAAGCCATTTTGAATTTATATTTAATTATTAAACGGGCTAAAGCCCGTTCCTATTGAATATTGATTAGTTTTTATATCAATAGAAGCGGGCTTTAGCCCACTTATTTTTTATTGTTAGTGTAATATTGGCTTTAGATTCTGTGTTAACTTCCAAATATTTTTTATACATTTATATTTATAAAAGCGACCTTGAGTTAGCTTGCGTAGGGTGAACGTCTTTGATTTTTACCCTACTTTCTTCAAAATCTATCTGGTAAAAAGTTTTATTTTTAAATAAAATA